>DHNC01000024.1 GCA_002406115.1 Christensenella sp. UBA4626 | reverse complement strand
TTCAAAAAATAAAAAATAATTAAAAAATTAAATAAATTATTAAAAAAATCCACAAAAACGTGGATTTTTTTATATTTTTTGAGTTTTTTTATTAAATTTTATCCAACTCATTTACAATTTCTTGTTTGTTTATATGTGACCAATAAATACGAGTTAATAAACTGTTTTGTTTCACTGCAACAGTTTGTTAAACTCAATAAGTCTATATTTTATCCAACTCATCAATAATGTGTTGCTTATCTATATGTTGACCAATGAATACGAGTTTAACCATTCTATCGCCGTATTGAGGGTCCCAATCGTGGCGGAAGCGTTCATTGTTCAAAAGCATTTGCTCAATTTGATATCTTGGCAAAGTTGCATACCAAGGTCCATTTTCTGACAAAACTTTTTGCTTGCCTGCTTGTTCGTACACATAACTCATGCGATTGTCGCCAGCGAAGTACACCAAACCTTTTGTTCGGATGATTTGCTTGCCATAATCTTTTTGAGCCCAATCCTCAAATTTAAGTCTGTCAAAAGGACGTCTGCGATAGTACACAAAAGTTCCGATGCCATATTCTTCCGTTTCGCCATGCTCGTGATCGTGGTGGTGTTCATGATGGTCGTGATGATGGTCGTGTTCATCCTCGTCCTCGTTATGCTCATCATGCTCGTCGTGGTGCATATGGTCTGCATCTTCAACATCTTCGTCAAGGGCACTGAACCAGCCTGCACTTGTAAGCACATTTTCCATATCAAAAAGGTTTGTGTCCAAAATGTCTTTGATTTCCACATTGCTGTAATCCGCTTCAATCAATTTTGCTTTTGGTTGAATATTTTTGATAATCTTTTTAACTCTTTCCAATTGTTCTTTGCTAACTTCACTAACTTTGTTCAAAATCAGAATGTCGCAAAATTCAATCTGTTGAATGACAAGATTTTCAATATCGTCTTCACCGATGTCTTGTTTTGTAAGGTCATCCCCGCAACCAAATTCTTGCACCATACGCAAAGCATCAACCACACTTACAATTGCATCAAGTTTGCAAAAAATTGGCATATGTTTTTTTCGGAAACTATCAGTTAAAAATGTGAGTGTTTGAGCAATTGGAATAGGTTCACAAATGCCGCTTGCTTCAATAATAATGTGGTCAAATCTGCGTTGCTTTATGATTTCGTGAATTTGTTCAATCAAATCTTGACGCAAAGTGCAACAGATGCATCCATTTTGCAAAGCAACCAAATTTTCTTCCTTTTTGCCAACAATGCCGCCTTTTTCAATCAAATCAGCGTCAATATTCACCTCGCCAATATCGTTTACTATGACTGCAACTTTGTAACCTTTGGTGTTTGTCAAAATATGGTTAAGTAAAGTTGTTTTGCCACTGCCTAAATAACCCGTAACCAATGTTATAGGAACAGTTTTAAATTCTTGCATAAATTTCTCCTTATTTCTTGCCTCAACTTAAAATTCAAGTTTAAAGCACTGTGTAAAGTTTTACACAAAGATATTATAGCACAAAAATAAAAAAATGAATACTTTTAAAAAGAATCTTCTTTGCAATGTTTACAATTATTTGGTTTTGTGCTAATATTCCGATATGAAAATGAAATTATTATCGCCAGCGGGTGACGAGCAAAGTTTAAAAATGGCAATCAACAATGGGGCAGACGAGGTCTATTTGGGCGTCAAAGACTTTAACGCACGCAACATTGAAGGTTTTTCGCTTGAAAGTTTAAGGCAAGCGGTTGAATATGCTCACATATATGGCGTAAAAGTACATTTGGCTGTAAATATCTTGTTTACAAACGAAGAGATGCAACAGGCTTTGGATTTGATTGTTGATGCGTTCAATTTGGGAGTTGATGCTTTTATTGTGCAGGATTTTGGTCTTGCCAGTTTGGTGCATAAATATTATCCACAAATAGAACTACACGCAAGCACTCAAATGGGGCTGCATAATCTTGAAGGGGTTGAGCAGGCTTTAAAATTTGGCTTTAAACGTGTGGTTTTGGCAAGAGAAACTCCGCTTGACGAAATTGCACGCATCAAACAAAACACGAATGTTGAGTTGGAATATTTTGCGCAAGGAGCATTGTGTGTTAGTTTTTCCGGCAATTGCTATATGTCATCTTATGTTTTGGGCGCAAGTGGCAATCGTGGCAAATGCAAACAACTTTGTCGCTTGCCATACGATTTGCGTTTAAATAACAAAAATTTGGCTTCTGGCTATCTTTTGAGCGCAAAGGATTTTAATATGCTGGACAGACTATCCGACTTGCAAAAAGCGGGCATAGATGCCATAAAGATTGAAGGCAGAGCAAGAAGACCATACTATGTTGGCGTTGCAACAAAGACTTATAGGCAGGCGCTTGACGGAATGGTGGATAAAAACAATGATTTGCCTTTGGCATTCAATCGTGGCTATACGGAAGGCTATTTTAATGGCAACTCCAACATTATTTCTAAACTTCAAAACCATATTGGGGTTGAGATTGGCAAGGTTGAGCGAGTTAAAGAAGGCAAAAGATTTAACGAAATTTATGTTTCTTCCAACCGTGAACTTAATCCAAAATCCAGTTTCAAGTTTTTTAGGCAGGGACAAGAGGTTGCTGTTATCACCGCCTATGATTTGACACGTGCTGGCAATGTTTATCGCATAACCTCAACAAATCAGGTCGAAGTGGGCGACAAAGTGAATATTATCAATGATTACGCACTTGAACAAGCCATGCTTGCAACCGAAAGAAAGGTTGAAAAAAGGCTTAAAATCATCGCAAAAGTTGGTCAACCAATCGTTGCAATTTGTGATGGTGAAGAGGCGTTTAAAATTGATGGCACAGTTTGCTTGGAGGCTAAAAGTAGCCCTTTAACATATGAGGAACTGACCCTCAATTTCAAAAAAAATCCCTATTTTGATTTTTCAATTCAGGCTGAACTTGAAAATGTGTTTTTGCCAAAGCAGCAATTGAACGAATTTAGAAGAGCGGTCGTTGCAAAATTGATTGTGGCTTTAACCAAGCCGTATCTAAACAATGTTGAAAAGGTTGTTTTAAAAGCCGCCCATGCTCCAAAACAAATCACGGATTTTCAATTTGTTGAAGATGAAAATCAGGAAATTTTTGCAAATGTCGTGATTTTTGACCCCGAAAAATATGTTGAAGATGAAATTGTGAATTTTAAGCAGCGTATTGAGGCACAAAATAAAATATTTGTACTCAATTTACCAAATTTTGCCTTGGAACAAGATATTAAAATGCTTGCGGACATTGTGGAAAAACACAAAATTACAGTGTTGGCAAACAACCTCTACGCTCTTAGACTTAACACAAAGGTGTATTTAGGTGGCGGGATGAATATTTACAACGATTTTTCTGCGTCGGTGTTTGGTTTGCCTTATATCCCGGCGGAAAACATTGAAATGCACACCATGCCTTACATGACGCTGCGTCACTGCCCAATGAAAGAGCATCTGCATGGCAATTGTGCTGATTGTAAATATCATGAAGGGTATGAGTATGTGTTAAACACTGGCAAACGCTTTAAACTTAAAAGGAAAAAGTTGTCAAGTTGCACTTTTTATCTAACAGATTAGCAAAAAGATATTAAATTCAAAATTTTAAGCCAAAAATATTGACACAACACTAAAAATATGGTATATTATTTAAGCATCGGAGCATAAATGCCAGTGAATTGGCATATTGATAGATGTAATTTAATATATCGCGGGGTGGAGCAGCACGGCAGCTCGTCGGGCTCATAACCCGAAGGTCACAGGTTCAAATCCTGTCCCCGCAACCACTAAAACCACCTATAATATAGGCAACTGGACGGTGTGAAGAGTTTTAACAAAGGCGATTTTACAACACTTTTACAACACTTGGCACTATGGTATTACATTTAATTGTATAAAAAAACGCCTATAATTACAAAGCGTCCCATATCAGGTTCGCTTAAATTATAGGTGTTTTTTTTATTGTGAATACAACAAACAATATTTATGGATTTAGCGAAATAAATTGGTTTATTTTTCTACTAATTTTAAATCGTTTATATTTACACTTATTTCTTCACCAAAAATATCTCCATTTTCATCTACACCGGTAAAATCAACAAGCATTTCATTATTTATCATTTCGTTAAGAACTATAAAACCAGTATCACCACAATGAACACCGTGTTTAGCATATTTATTTTTTTCTACAATCACCTCAACTAAATCACATTCTTTAAATTTAGGTTTTGTAAGAACCAAATCTTTTTTTGATAAAGAATTTTCTTTTATATATTTATCAACTTCTTTTATCAAATTTTTAGGTAATTCAACATCTTCTTTTTTTATTGTGTTATTTTTTATCTTACAAAATGTAGATTCACCAATATTATTATCATTGAAAAACATTACTTCACTATAATCAAAATCTGAAGAAATTACTATTCCATGAAAATCTAACTGCAAATTCAATCTTTGCAATTCGTCGGTCAATCTAATTATTTTTACTATATCGTATTTTTTCATTTTATTCTTCCTCCAAATGGTGTTGTGTTTTGAAGTTCACCCTCAGGATAAATCATCCATCCCGAATAAAACCTTTTTCCATTATCTAATGTTATTGGAATTGCTAGTCTTTGACCAAATTCATCAAGTTTCTTTAACTTGTAATTTCCTTGTAAATAGTTTTCTTTTGCTTGCTTACAATATTCTTCAACCAATCTGTTTGTGTCATCAATAGAGTATCCCCATTTTTCAAAAAGATCTTTTTTGCCATTTGATCCTTCACCGAAAATATATTTATAAAATTTATTAACAGAGCATTCTGCAAAAGATTTCAGTTTTACTTTTGAAAATTCTATATTTAAGGCTTTACAATCGCATTTTGGGTGCAATAACCCTTTTGTTTCAGGGACTTCGTTTTGTGGCATATTCCATCTAACAAAATAACAACCATCTAAAACTGTGCACTTTAAACAATGACCAAATATTGCTAAAAGTATACGCATAAATTTTCTAAACCAGTTATTTTTATTTGGAATTAGAAAATGCCACAATTCAATCCATGTATTATCCACAACTTTTCCATCAATTACTTTGTAATTATTAAAAACTCCCATATTTTACCTCAATGGGATTTTATCATAATTATTTTAATAACAGACTTGAATATGTCAATTTACGGTAGTATTGTATCATAAAATATCAATATTTTCAAGAGTTCTATTTACTTATCTATAGTTTAAGCATTACGTCCTCATATAAATATAGCAACTGGACGGTGTGAAGAGTTTTAACAAAGGCGATTTTACAACACTTTTACAACACTTGGCACTATGGTATTACATTTAATTGTATAAAAAAACGCCTATAATTACAAAGCGTCCCATATCAGGTTCGCTTAAATTATAGGTGTTTTTTTTATTGTGAATACAACAAACAATATTTATGAATTTAGCGAAATAAATTGGTTTATTGTTAATACGACAAACTAAATTTGCAAAAATTAAATTTGTTTACAAAATATTGGCGTAGTAAAGCAGTTATTTCAGTTCTTTAATATTCAATTCAAATTTTGAAGTGTTTTGTATCGAACTTACAAATTTTTCAGCCTCTTTTTTAGTGTCAAAAGTTAAAGCAACTGAGTAATAAACTGATAATTTACAAGGATAATTTCCGATATTGTTTGATATATAAATTCCAAGATTTGATAGTTCAATTACATACAATGGCAATTTTTCTTTATTTTCAAAAATAAATTTTTCATTAAATCTTTTTACTGCAATATCATCAAACATTGTTGGATATTCGCTTTTTTGTTTTGGTTCGGGTATCATTTGATGTCGGCGTAAATAGTTATACAATCCACCCGGGTGCCTTGTATAACCATATTCATTTTTTAATATCTGATACAACTCTTTGTAAGAAATGTAAGGATATTTCTGTAAAACTTCTTTTATATTTTTAATTTCATTTTCGGTGTGTTCTGACGGATGAGGCTTATTTGGTCTACAAGATTTATCAGCCAAACTTTCCAAGGTTCCGTCGTATTTTTTTCTCCAACGATAAACCGTCGCCTGTGTACAATCAAACTTTTCGCAAGTTTTATCCATGCTATGATTTTTAAAATATTCAAGCATTTCAAGTCTTTGCTGAGGCGTCATTAAGTTGTGTGTTGTTGCCATAAATTCTCCTTTTTGCATTATAACAGCATCATTTTTTTGTGTCAATTGTAAATAAGTTAAAGGCAAATCGCAATTTTAAGTTTTAGTTACGAGCAAAAGCGACAATTTTTGCATAATATTTTTATAATTAGACAAAATGTTGGTTGTTTTTGAACATTTTTTTTCATATTATGTTTAGCACGCCCATTTTTAAAGGCCAAAATTACAAAAAGGAGATAAAATATGATAGTAGGAGAATATAAGTCATTAAAGGTGAAGCAAAAGGCTGACGGGGTTGTCGAGTTGTATTTGCTTAAAGGTTATAATTTTTTAAGTGACGCCATTCCGGACGCCGTTGATTTTGTAAAAGCGTCGGGCATAAATGAGGATGTTTTTTTGTTTGACAACGAAGAAGGAAGATTGTGTATCGGCAAAAATGATACTGTCCAGTCAGTTTTGGAAGAATATGTAAATTATTATTATCAAGCAACAGGCATAACCCTTTGCTAAAACCTTTTTGATAACTAAAAGTAACAAAAAAACGCCGTGTTGGCGTTTTTTTTATGTCCGCTTTGTCTAAAATAAATTATCGTCTAAAATAGATCATTAGGGGCATAACCAAAACTAGAATAGAAGTTTTGCTTGCTCCTCCTAGATTTGTCTTATCCTAACAAGTTAGTCTAAAACAAATCATCGTCGTCGTCATCTTCGTTTTGTTTGCTGAGGATGTTGTTGCGTTGCTTGATGTCGTAATATACTTTATCTTCGTCAAACATACGTTTTTCTTGATATTGACCATAAACTCGGGACATATTGTAGATTTTTGATTCATATGCCGGAGTGATAACAGTTTTTAAGCAAGCGTTTGGTTCAAATGTTTTGATAACAATTTGCTTTTTATCTCTGAATGACATAAGTTCTTCCGGATAAGCGATAGGGATAGACTTGATAACAGAACTTGTTGAAGTGCTTTCCTTGCCGTCTGGACCTTTTGATTTATTTTCGTTGGTTTCAACGATTGTCTTTTTGCCCAAAAGTTCGCTAAATTCTTTGTTTGTTGTGGTGTCTTCCGAAGCGATATAAACTTGGATAGGGCAGTTATCTTTGATGATTTTGCCTTCGTCTTGACCGTAAACTTGATACAACTGACTGTATGATTGAACACAAAGTTCAAAGAAAATGCCACGGCTACGACCAACTGTCATGATGGAACCAAACTCTGGGAATTTTGGCATATTACCAAACTCATCCAGCATGAAGTAAACGTGACGTTTGAGTTGTCCACCAATTTGTTGTGCTTTATCCACAAGTTTTTTGTACAACTGAGTTACAAACAAAATAGCAAGAGGATAACGTGTGCGGATTTCATCAGGAATGATAAGGAAAATTGCGGTTGGCTTTTCGTCTATATCTACAAAGTCAATTTCACTGCGTGCGGTCAAGAAACTTATACCGGTATCGCTAAAAAGTGCTGTTTTGCTTGAAACAAAGCCCATATAGTTTTTGGATGTTGAATCGGCGTTGTTAAGCGCTGTAGAAGCCAAATCATGCACTTTGCTGAATTTGCTTCGATAATTAAACAAATATTTTTTGAGCGTTGCATAAGTGTCTCTTCCGTTGTCGGTCATATTGCCGATTTTTGCAACGTTGTAGAGATTGTATTTTTCACGTGTCATGCCGAGTTCAGGTATTCGGCTGTCTTCAAGCATTGCAAGCATAACAGCGTGAATCAAACGTTGAGCAGTACGTTCCCAAGAAGGGTCTTTTGTGCTTTCAATTGGGGCAAGAGTGGTGCAAATATCGTTCAATTCGGTGAAAGTTTTGTCTTGCAACTCTCTGCTGGTTACACGCATATCATTTTCCAATTTATCTTTGTCGGCATATGCGTAACCGTTAAATTCAAACCAAGTGGTTTGCATAAAATCAAAAGGACGTTGAATAATCAAATTATATTGTTTAGGATCATCTCCCGGTGGGTGAACTTTAACTTCTTTTTCCAAACTGAAACTGCGTTGATACATATCATAAGGATAAGAAAGTGGGTTCCATTGGATTGAAGAGAATGGGTCACGCAAGTTTATAACTTTTACGTCATATCCCTCTTCAACAAATTTGTTGGAGCATTTGTCATACAACTCGCCCTTAGGGTCGGTGATAACAAATGATGGTTTTGCGGCCGTCATGCTCATCAATTGCAAACTTGGCACAACAAAACGATAGGTTTTACCAGATGAGGTGGTACCAACAACCAAAGTATGGATTGGGTTTACAAAGTTGATGTCCATCTTGCCATGTTTTTCTTCCGCACGGATCAAAATGCCGTCCTTTTTGCTGTTGCGGATGCTGGATAAAGTGTTGTAGTTAAAACCTGCAATCTTTTTTAAATCTTCGTTTGTCAAAAAGTCACGATTGTAATATTGAGTGGTTTCACGACCTTTAGTGTCTTTAACTTTGTCCTCTGCTTTTCCGCCAGAGTCTTTCTTTTTGTTTTTGCCGTCCAAAATCCTCATCAAGTCAATCACCAAAACCGTTCCAAAGGCAACAAATGTTATCAAAATTGCAGTTGTGGAGCCAATATACCTTGGATTGAAGCCAAAAGTTTTTTCGCTTGTGTAGGTTGCAATCATAATGCCTGCCAAAACGGCAACTACCAAAACAATGAGATATTTAAGCACAATTTTCAAAAATCTTTTCATCGCAATATCCTTTTATTTCATCTGTGCAAAACACACCATATCATGTGCAAAACACATTTCATCCATTTTTTAAACGTTGTAATGGAAAATCTAAAAGTATTTTAATTAAATATCAAAACTTTGTCAACAAAAAATAATTAAATGATATATTTGAAGAAATTAAATGCAAAAATTTTAAAAAATGAAAAGAATTTTAAAAATAAATTTAAAAAATGAAAATAAATTTTTCAAAACAAAAACAGCAAAAATTTTAAATATAAAAACAATATTGTTGGTGAATAGAAAAAAACAATTTCCACAAAATACAATAAATAGTTGCCAAAACAATATAAATTGCCAACTAAACAATATGTTAGCGGATTTTTGGGATATCTAAAATGAAATTAAAATATTTCAAAAAATGTGAAAAAATTAAAAAAATTGTAAAATTTAGTTGATTTTAATTTTTGATATTGTTACTATTGAAATAGAAAAATGCACAATCTAAGCATTGTTGTGCAATTAAAGGGGGAAAATTATGAACATGTTTTTAGGACAATTCAGTAGCATTCAATGGGTTGAATCTCTTTGCCAAGCAATTATGAAAGTACTTAACCCAGTTTTGATTGTTGTTGCTCTCGCAGGTGTTATCTATGCAATTTGGGTAGGTATCAAGTTTGTTAAGGCAGAAGACAAAGGTGCTCGTGACGAGGCTAAACAAAAACTCATCTCAGTTATTGTTGGTATCGTGGTTATGATTGTTTTGATCGCTTTATTCTACTGGTTGGCTTTGAATATTGATGGTATTGTTCAAGGTGCACAAGGGGCAATTTAATGCAAAAAATAAGAAAACAGTCATTAGTTGTTTTAATTGTTTTTGGCTTGCTACTTTGCTGTACAGTCTTTATGACAGCGTGTGGAGAATCGAAAGTCGCTCAATCTTTAACAATTTCTGGGGCTCCTGAATCTGTTACGGTGTACGATGTTAGCAAGAATGGTTCCATTGCAGAATACAAAGAACAATTGTTGGCAAATTTTAGTGTAACTTTAACTTATACCGACAAAAGTACAGAAACATTTACAGGTCTTGAAGCGTTGAATAAAAACAAAATTTATCTTGAAAATTTCTTGGTGAACGTTGTTGGCACTCATGTGGTCACAGTCTACTGCGGCAAAGCATCTGCAACTTTCAATATGACAGTTAAGTAAAATAGAATGGGATTAGCGTCCCATTTTTTTTGTGAATACACCATATTTACAAGCGTTGGCGAAAAAATATATTTTACAACAAAACAAATTTATGGGTGCTAGTGAAATAAATTGGTTTATCCACAACAAAAGTGTCAGATGATGACAAGGGTTTTTGTTAATTTAAAAATTTTTTTGCGGTGTAAAATATTTGTAAAAACCTAGTTTTATTGGTATAATAAAAATAAATATTGCAAAAGGAGGTTAGTGTGGACGATAACGAATTTGATTATAACGGCTACAATGAAGAAGATGCTGATGAAAATTTAGAAGATAATCAAGACGAAGAATTGGAAGAGCAAGAAGAAAGCGAACAAGAGCAAGAAGACCAACTGACCTTTGAGCAAGAAATTTTGCGTCAAAATTTGAACCGAAGGCTTGATCAAATTGACCTCAAGGTAAACAAAAAACCATTGCCGATACTTAACTCACAAGAAAAAGAGATTATGCGCATGGCAAAAAGTGACAAGACTTTAAAGCCAAAAGCATATAAAACGGAAATTAAGCGTGGCAAAAAAGTTGGGCAGTTTTGGCTTAAAGCAATTCAAACAATTGCGCCGGCAATCCCTTTTATTTTGCTTGGGGTTATGATTTTGTTTGTGGCTCTTGCGTTTGCTGCGGCGATTGATTCAATATTCTCCTCAATCTTTGGTGGTGGCGGGTCAACTGGCGGTTCAGGCTTGAACAGCCAATTTGGTGCTTCCGGTAAAGATATTTATGCAGTAAGATTGGTTTACGAGGACCAAACCGAAGCAGGAAAGTTTGTTTTGAACGACTATGCAAGCGTCGTGTATGATTCAATTGGCAGCCTTAAAAATGGTGAGGATTACACATTGAACATAAACCTCAGTTTGCCTGAGGATTTGACGGCGGATTACAATGATGAAACTGCCGATGAAAAAATCAAAACTTTGATGAGCAAATTGACCGAAATTGCCTATGTTTACGACAATCCGGACTATGCTTCAAACGGTGTTGATTTGGCAACTTTAACCCTCACCCAAAAGGCAGAAGGCGTTAAATATTTTGGCTTAGATTCAGAATTGGTTTCTAAATTTAAGGACGAGATTGTCAGCAATTTCTTGCTGTTCAAGTTTAATGAGGACGGCAGCGTGCTTTCTTACACCTCGCTTGACCCAGAAAATCCAGCCGACAAAGCAACAGTTGAGGCAAATATAAAGACCGCTTTGGAAACATATTTTGCCAACCTTTCAACCGTAAGGAGCGAAAAATATTTTGTTAAAGATTGCGTGCTGAGCGATGACGAGATGCTTAAAGATGTTGAACAGAAAAATTATGTTACAATGATGTATCTTCCAAAGAAGAATCTCACATTCACTGACTTTAAAATTTACACTTATGGCGCAGACCCTTCTCAACTCAGCATGGAACTCAACGGCAAAACTTACACAAACTATGAGGAATGGCCAATTGACGACGATAAGACCATGTACACATATTCTTTGGACGACACAACCGCCACCGCAGTGACTGGTTATGACCCTGAATCGGCAGTAACCTCCGCCACCGCATTGTACAAATTGGTTGGCACTCCAAACGCCGATAATTACGCAACCGAAAACGACGGGATTTTCACATACAAGGATTTCGGCATGGTAATTAAATTTTCCTCATCTCAACCATTCAGTTTTATTGACGAAGTTACGCTCAAATAATGCGTAACTTTTTTGTCCCCACGAGATTGTAATGGTGTAGTTGCGACGTTGTCGTGTTGAGCGAAACGATAGTGAAGTCGAAACATCTCTATGCTTCGTACAGGCTTATCTTGTGTTGTGAGATCCTTCGGCTCCGCTAACGCTCCGCTCAGGATGACATCGTCGTGACTCGCTATTAAGTTAGTTTGCTATTCGCAAACATAAACTAAATTCGGGGACCCCACAAAACGAATGTTTTGAAGGGGAATAGGAATAGGCAAACATAAGGCGAGCATTTGCGACAAGCAAATCCGCAAAAGTGCAGACTATGACGTTGTCACTCCTCTTTCCCTTCAAAGGCACTGCGTTAGCCTTTGTGGGAGCCCTGTATATGTTATTCTGAACGCAAGTAAAATTTTTGTAAATTTATGTTTTATTTGTTTGTTTAATTGTTGTTTTTAGTATATAATAATACTAAATACATAACTATGCTCTGTTGAGCAGTGTTCGTGCCTTAAGGTGCGAAAGTGAGGGGAGTCCATATGATAAATGCAATTTTGGGTGTTATTGGAATGATAATTTATCCGCTTTTTTCCATATTCTTTGTGTTTGTGGATTTGTTGCAGTCATTATTTTATGTCTTCGCTGGGATTGGCGATGTTAGATTTGGAAACACACCAATCAGTGGTAATAACGATGGTGGAGAAAATTCAACAGGGCTCTTATATTATTTGCTCAACACCGATGTAGTAAAAAACATTTTGATATCAATGACAATATTGGCATTGTTCTTATTGGTTATCTTCACAACCTTGGCATTCTTAAAATCAATCTATGCGGAAAAACCAAAAAGTTGGAAAGATATTTTGTCAAGTGCAGTAAAAGGGCTTGTGAACTTCGTTGTTTTGCCAGTGTGCTGCTTGCTTGGTGTTTGGGTCGGCAATATTATATTGCAGGCTGTCAATGGCGCAACTTCCACAGGCGGCTCAACGATGCTTAGCCGGAAACTTTTTATCTGTTGTGCATATAACGCAAATGTTTATAGGGGTGAAAGTCCTAAAAATGATGGCGGCAAACTGATAAACGATTTGCTTGATAAAAATGATTGGCTTAAAAAAGAGGTTGGCATTTCAAGCGTAGATAACGATAAAGAAAGCGAATACTATGCCGAAGTGTTAGACCAATTGTTTGCAGTATCAACAAAAGACGGCAAACGTTTGGGAATAACATTGTATACTGATGTTAATCAATATTACACCCTTTATGAAATAAACTATCTGATTTTGATTGTCGGCGGACTATTTATGAGTTATGTGATGGTGAATGTCACGTACGGCATGATTAAGCGTATATTTATCTTGCTTATGCTGTTCGTTGTCAGCCCAGCACTGTGTGCAATGTATCCACTTGACGATGGTGCAGTGGTGAAGACATGGACAGGGGATGTTAAAAAGAATATTCTCAGTGCTTATGGCGCAGTTGCAGGCATGAACTTGATGTTCAGTTTCTTGCCTCTCATACAAAATATAAATCTCGTATTCCCTTGGCAAGGCGTCGGTGATTTCTTTTTGAATAGTATAATTCAATTGCTGCTTTTGATTTGTGCTTTGTTCTGCATGAACGATTTTATCAGCATGATAACTGGTTATGTCGGCGGCAACAACGCATTCGGGGATGGTAAATCCTTGCGTGGACAAACTCAAGGAGCCCTTAAAAAATATGGCAAAGCTACTGTTGAAAAAGGCGTCAAAGTTGGTGGTGCATTTGTTCGTGGTGCAAAATCTGGTTGGGAAACTGCTCATGCAAATGGTCAAAATGGAGTTGGGAGTTTCTTCGCTGGTGTAGGTCTTGGTGCAGCTAAAGGTTTAGGTGGCGCTTTGGGACGTACTGCTGCTGAAACTGGAACCTCAATATGGAATGCTTTGGACAAATCTGCATCAGATACTTTAGGCTTAAAACATAAAGATGTTGGTGTTGATAATTTAGCCAAAAAAGGTTGGAAGGGGGCAGCTTCTGAGTTATTTGGATCTACCGGTCTTGGTCAAGCAATTAGCGATGACGGAAAAGCAAGAAAAGACGCAACTTATGAAGCAGAACAAAAGAAACTTAAAAAAGACTACGAAAATTCATTCAAGAGTACAGGTAAGAATACAGTTGTTGACACAGCCGGCAACTTTATTGGAGGAACTACAACAACTGATGCTAAGGGTACAATGACTGACTTCAATTCGGGTTTGCTTACAGAATTGGATAAAGCTGAAAATGCAGGCATATCCCAAGAAGAATTTGTCAAGTTGGTACATAATGAGACTGGTGTTGGTGAAGATGCTATCAGGGAAAGAATTAAAGCAGACAAAAAACTCAAAAGAAAAGCAGACGAAAATGTTATTGCTATTGATAACTACGACATGGAAAACAAATATAAAGCACCTGCCGCACCTACTGCTCAAACTCAATCAACATCTGAACTTTCAGATGAAACCATTGGTAAACTTTCAGATGCTTTAAAAGATGCTGTATCAAAAGTGTTTAATGGACAATCAAACACTGGTACTGCCGCTCAAACTGGTACATTTGGGGCACAAGCTTCTGCACAACTTCAATCTGACTTAACAACTCAATTACGCACAATGACTTCCGATATTGTTTCTGCTTTAGGTAGGCTTCAATCTGAAGTCAAAACAACAGGTGATGAGCAAAAAGCTAAATATAGTGCTGAAACTACAAATATCATTGAAGGAATTAACAGCTTAAAGAGATCTTTACGAGATAATTCGGAATCAACAGGTGCTGATACAAAAGACATTGCTGAGGTTATTAGATTGTTAAATAAAATTGTTAGCAATTTAAAATAAAAATTGATTTAGGGGTAAAATGATTAGATACATTCCGGGCAAAACTCGGGTTAAAACAGAATTTTTAAAGAACATTACGCTGGGAGATATTATCCTGGTTATTGTTTGTGTTGCTTTTGCTGTTGTTATTGTGGCAAGCAACTTGTTCAAAATCAATAATGTGGATTATAGATGGTATGCACTTATCGGCTGGCTGGCTGTGAGTGTATCCTTCTTCCTCCCTATTGACGATGGGTTGAGGATGTATAGTTCGATTGTGCTCATCATACGTTTTGCCGCTTTCAGCAAAAAATATGTCAAGAGTGGGGCAAAAGGTTCTGTCAAACCAATGGAAAATTTAACTCCTTTCTTCAATATTGAAGTGGGCAAATTTATCAATTTTGGTGAATACACTGGTATCGTTATTGAAATGCAACCTTTGGCACTGGATTTGATGCAAGAATCCGCACAGGACAGCATTATCAACACATTCAGCAAGGCGTTAAAACGTATTTCTATGTATCAACGTGCAAGCATTATCAAAACAACAAAACCTATGAACTTTGACGTGTTTTTGAAGAGCGATGACCGAAAATATGCGTTGCTCAACAAGTTGTACGAGCAAGGGCATTATTCCGACATGGAAATGGAGTCCCGTGGGCTTATATTCCGTGAACGTGTGGCAAGGCTTAACAATGCAATCAAAGCAGAGCCAATTTTGCAAGCGCATTATTATTTGGTTTTGTACGGTTCAGACCGAACAAACTTGGAAGAAACGGCTGTAGGTATCGTAAACGATATGGCGGTTGGACAATACACTATCAACTCCAAAATTTTAATGGAAAAGGAACTCATTAGTTTCTTAAAATCCAACTATCAAGAGGTGTTTGCAGAGCGTGAAATTGACGGTATCGCACCAAGTCAGTTGACCCACTGGATTATGCCAAATCAGATTGAATTTAAAATGGGGCGTGTGGAAATTGATAAACGACCATTTAAACAATTTGTTATAACAAACTATCCTCTCGAAGTAGGCAATGGTTGGGCTTATCCAATCTTTAACCAAGACAACACTCGTGTGATTATGAACATCATGCCAGTGGATAAGGAAAAGGGTGAAAAAGCAATCGACCGTGCTGTAATGGAAAAAGAGTCAAAGTTGGATAGAACTTATCGTTCCAGTCAAATCATCGAAAAACAAGCGGATATTGACAGTTTGCAACAACTTTTGAGAGACCTTAAAACAAATAATGAGCAGTTGTATGATATCTCCATTCATGCCCGTGTTAAAGAGGAAAATAGAAAAGAATTTAGAAACGTGCTTAAACAAAACGGCTTTAAACAATCCGATTTGTTCGGCAGGCAAGTGGACGCTTTTGTATCCAGCAGCGTAAACAGGATTGACACATTAAAACAATTCTATCGCAGTATGCCATCCACAACAATTGCAGCATCTTTCCCTATGGTGGACAGCATTATGCAAGATAAGGCGGGCTTCTGCTTGGGTATGGCAACGGCAAGCGGCTATCCTGTGTTTGTGGACTTCTTCACAAGGGATAGAAAAGAGGGTCGTATCAACTCAAACATGATGGTTATCGGTAAATCCGGCTCTGGTAAATCCTATGCAACAAAAACCATTTTGGCAAACCTTGCGGCGGACAGAACAAAAATGTTCATTCTCGACCCGGAACAAGAATACGATGTTATGACTCGTAACCTTGGCGGTAAAGTTATCGACGTTGGTACAAACAAATCTGGTATCTTAAATCCTTTCCATATAATGGCATCTTTGGAGGACTTGGACGCAGCAACAGAGGGTAAAGACAATATTGATGACGAAAATATTGACGACCTTGTTATGAAAGGGACAAACAAAACATTCTTCACTCACTTGCAGTTCTTGGAACAATTCTTCCGTGCGATTTTGGAAGGTATCGACAGCGACGCATTTGAAACACTTAACACTTTGGTTGTTGAGCTTTACAACGAAAAAGGCATCAACCAACACACAAATATCGGTAAACTTAAAGCCGAGGATTATCCTATTTTCGATGACTTGTTTGCTTTAATCCAACGCAAATTGAAAACGGTTAAAGACGATTATTATCGCAAAAATTTGCTTGTGCTTGAAACATATATTCAGAAATTTGCAACTGGCGGACGTAACAGTGACTTGTGGAATGGTCCAACAAGCATTTTGACGGACGAGAACTTGATTACGTTTAATTTCCAGACCTTGTTTGCAAGCAAAAACAACAAGTTGGCAAATGCTCAAATGTTGTTGGTGTTTAAATATTTGAACAACGAGATCATCAACAACAAACGCTTTAATGAAGAGTATTATCAACGCACTGGTGAAGATATTAAACGTCAGGTTGTTATCGCCGTCGACGAAGCACATATGTTTATCGACCCGGACAGTCCTGTTGCACTTAACTTTATGGCGGAAATGGCAAAACGTATTCGTAAATATCAAGGTATGCAAATCGTTATTACACAAAATATTAAAGACTTCTTGGGTACACCGGAAATTCAACGTAGGTCAGCGGCAATCATCAATGCTTGTCAATATAGCATGATTTTGCAACTTGCACCTAACGATATGGCGGACTTGCTTGAACTTTACAAATCTGCCGGCGGTATCAACAAAAACGAACAGGAAGGTATCGTTACAGCACCTCTTGGCCGTGCTTTCTTGATAACCAGCCCAATGACCCGTCTGTTCATAGATATCTATGCTTACGATATGGTTAAAGTCATCATCGGCGAAGCAAAATAACATAAAAAAAACACCTAGTGATTGAACTGGCAGTAGAGAGTTGCCTTCAAAATTAGGTGTTTTTTGTTGTATATAAAACTATCGGATAGACTAATGGTTCGGTTGAGTTTTGCCCATGAACAAATAATCCCGTGTCCCCTTGTGAGGGGAAGGCTGGTGTGCGGATCTTGTCAAGCACACCAAAGGGTAGTTGTAAATTTAACATCCTATTTTATGCTCTAAATGTTAAAGATATTTTTAATTTTTGTTTTGTTTAAATATTATTTTGTTAGTCATAAAAACTACCCTTTGGTACTCATTACATTCGTACCGACCTTCCCCTCACAAGGGGACACAAGAAAGAGGCAGAAGGAAAATGCGAGCGAAAAGTATGTTTACAAGACATGAACGTAGGGTTTCATACTCTCAATACAAAGAAGTTAAGTTAATTGGTCAGATAAGTACTTGCTGAATGCTTTGCAACGTCACAATCTTCGCTTTTTAATCGTTTTGTGGTTACAAAACTCATTTTACACTTGATTGTTCCTTAACCCCAACAAACCCACTATGTTTGGCTTTGTTGGGGACCCCAAAAAATCTGCAAAGCATATTAAGTTAATTGGTCAGATAAGTACTTGCTGAAGGCTTTGCAGATTTTGACGGCACTATCGTCAAAGCACTTATTTTCCGTCGCCAAAATGATGATTGAACCAATTGCGTCCCCGTCTTTAACAATCGGCACAATCAACTGACAACAAAATTCGTTTTCGGTGTTAGGAAAAAATTTTAACATTTCGCTGTCATCGTCTTGTTTTTTTATCACAATTTCCTTTTTGTAAATAAGTTCTTGCACATCTTCGCTGAGTTGTTTGCCAATATATTTTTTCCTGTTCGAGGATAAAATGTTTTCCATGTCGCTTATCAAAACATCGTGCTCAATGCTAACGGAAATTGCAGAGGCAACGGCGTCGCTGTATTCTTTAAGCGAACTCATATCGCTGTATTTTGTAAGCAAAAATTTGTTGCCGTCCACAATCCCAATTTCCAATTTGCTGCCAACACGAACATTTATCATCTTTCTCATTTCACGTGGCAAAACAATGCGTCCAAGTTCATCAACACGACGAACGATACCTTTTCCTTCCATAAAAACTCCTTTGATTTAGTATGTGGATATGTTTTTTTATTATTCTTTTTCTTAAATATGTGCTGTCGATGTCTGTGTTAAAAATTGCTTGCAAACTTTGTATTCTCTTAATGATTTTTTAACCTATTTCTTAAACTTATTGAGGCTTTTCATCTCTTTGATTGCTATTTGAACAGCATTTACTGATATTTAATAATTTTGACCAAAATATTTCATTCCTTTTCAATCAAACTGAAATTTTCGTGGCTAAGTTTGGCATTGTAAACATGGTCGGTTTTTAATTGACCTTTAAACAAAAATTTTGCCATTTGCTCCTCGTTGGAATTTTGCATTTTAAAGGTTATTTGATAAAAATTATATCCTAATAGATTTAAAAATGGATTTATATAAAACATATCATTTTTGATGTAAACAACGCCAATCAGAACAATTATCAACACAAAAACAACAAACATACTCACTTTTTCAATTTCAAAACTTAACGCAAATAACACGAACAACGAGAAATAGCCTAAAAAATATTGCTCAGTCAAACTTTGCTTTTTAATAATTCTAATTTTTTTGGATTTCGTTTGCTTGTGCTTTATCGCATTGACCGCTCCAACACACCCAGTAATCATGGCAAGCGAGTAGAGAATAAGCGAAGTGGTGTTCAAGATATTAAAATGTAAATCGCCAAAAACAATATCAATAAGGATTTTGACAATCAACAAAAAATATAACGGCACAAACGCACTGAAAAACAATAACAATTTTTTCATAAAAATAATTTGTAAAATATAAAAAAATATATTCGGAAATCAAAAAATAAAAATTGCAAAAACAGCAAAAAAAATAAAATAATTTTAATTAAACATTAAAAATAATCGTATTTTTGCTTAAAAAATAGTAAAAAAATTAAATAAAATGATTTTTTT
>DHNC01000010.1:6840-31926 GCA_002406115.1 Christensenella sp. UBA4626 | reverse complement strand
AAGTTTACTTGGTAATATAAAAACCAACACTTCAAACGAACTGAATATCTAAACAAACAAATCAATAATAACAATAATAGAAAAAGAGCATACTCTATGGAAAAACCTAAAATATGCTCTTTATTTCTTAGAAAATACTGCTAGTTTCAAACAGCATTGACTAACGCCTCTTTTTTTGTGGTTTAATTATTGGTTTGCTTTTTCTTTTTCATAAGCAGCCAACACAGCAGAACTGATTTGCTCACGAGTTTCAGTGTTTGCAGGATGTACGATATCCTTGTATTCACCACTTGGAGCTTGCTTTGATGGCATAGCTATGAAACAACCATTTGAGCCTTCAATAATCTTGACATCGTGCACAACAAATGCATCGTCAATTGTGAATGAGGCAACGGCCTTCAACTTGCTATCATCTTTGCTAACCAAACGAATTCTAATGTCTGTGATCTTCAAGTCTGTTCACCTTCCCCTTTTTAGATTAACTTAAATACTTTTGCTTAAATATTTTCAGTCAATAATATTTTAACATATAGCCAAAAAAAATCAAACAAATTTTTACTATCTCAAAAATTTTTTAAGAATATATATTCGACACAAAATTCAACATTTTTAAGCCCAATCATTGCAACAAACCATAAAAAAACATATATAAAAATATGAAAAAAGATATTGTTTCAACTGTGCCAAAAGTTTTGATGCTTGGGGTAGGCGGAGTGAGTATGTGTCAACTGGCAAAAGTGTATTTGCAAAAGGGATATGTCGTGTACGGCTACGACCACCAAAACAGCAAAAGTTTGGCAGACCTTGAAATGCTAGGCGCAAAGATAACCAATCGGTTCAATCCAAATTATTTGGATGTGGATTTTTGTGTAAAAACGGCGGCAATCAAGCAAGATAACGCTTATGTGCAGCATTTGCAAAAACAAAACATTCCGATTGTCGATAGGGCGGAGGCTCTTGGCAAAATATTAAAGAATTTTAAGTGTGTGATTGCAGTGGCGGGGACGCATGGAAAAAGCACCACTGCCAGTTTGATATACGAGATTTTGCGGGCAGCAAACAAAAAAGTTTCTTGTCACATCGGGGCAGAAGTGGATAATGCTAGATTTGCCTTTGGTGACGATTTTGTTGTGGTTGAAGCGTGTGAATATAATAAAAGTTTTTTACACATCAGCCCAGACATCGCCGTTGTCACAAATGTTGAGCCTGAGCATCTGGATAGTTATGGAAATTTTAAAAATCTGCAAAATGCCTTTGCCACTTTTTTAAAGCGGGCAAAGACAAGGTTTGTTTTTAAAGATGACACGACAAAATATCTGGAAAAATATAAAAATGTTCAATCGGTTGCGGAGGCAAATTTCAAAACAAGATTGAAAGGGGAATACAATCAAAAAAATATCTCATTGGCGGTGGCGGTTTGTGAGTATTTGCAAGTTGACACACCTTTGATTTTTAAGGTGGTTGAGGGGTTTAAAGGCATTCCAAGACGATATGAATGTTTGGGCGAAATCAACAAAACAAAAATCTTTATTGATTATGCACATCATCCAACTGAACTAAAATCGTTTGTGGAAACATTTAAAACTGAATATAAAAACTCTTTGGTGATTTTTCAGCCGCACACGTATTCTCGCACAAAACTGTTTTTCAATGAATTTGTTAAAATTTTGTCCACAATTGGCAACGTTTATGTGTATAAAGAATATCCGGCAAGGGAGAAAAAATCTTGCGGAATAGATGCTAAAACTTTATGTTCTGCGGCACACAAAATAAATCAGGATTGCAAATATTTATCCAACTTAAAAAACCTTAAATCGACCTTGCAAAACTTTGATGCAGTTGCCTTTGTTGGAGCAGGTGATATTGATAAATTGGCAAGGAAGATTGTAAAAGGCAGCTAGACAAACACGCTTTTTGCTATATTTTGAAATAAGTTACATGAAAAACTGTTGACAAAACTGTATTTTCAATGTATAATCTTGTTGCTAGAATACAAAGCAGTCTTGCGATGTGCAAGATATTCTTAAAGGAGAAATATATGCAAAAAAACATTCAACCTAAATATGAAGAAGTTACTTTTGTTTGTGCTTGTGGTGCTGAATTTAAAGGTAAAAGTTCAAAACCAGGTGTTAAAGCAGGCGACGTTATCAAACTTGAAGTTTGTGACAAATGTCATCCATTCTTCACTGGTCAACAAAAACTTGTAGACACCGAAGGTCGTGTTGATAAATTTAACAAAAAACACAATATTAAATAGCGTAAAAAACGTGTTCTTTTTTGCATACTCAAATTAGGGCACGTTTTTTTTGTTGGTAAAACAAAATCATATTTATGACTTATGCGAGATAAGTTGTTTTACTTATTGACTTTACAAATTTTAATTGATTTTAAACATAAATGCATTTTTATGATTAAATCAGTTTGCACTTCATAGACTATATTTTAAAGTTTCCACTCTGTTAAAAATGTTATTTTCTTTTAGAGGTAAAAATGAAATTATTTGATTTGCGAAAAAACTTAAAATCAGAATTTGCAGCCTTGGATATTGATTTCAACGATGCAGATTTTATCATCGCCGAAGTTCTTTCTCAACCGGTTACAGTTCTTCCTCTAATTGACGAAGTGAGCCCAGAAGATGAAGACAAAATAAGGAAGTTTGCTGAAATGAGGAAGCAACATATTCCAGTAAACAAAATTTTTAAACATACAGGGTTTTACGGCATGGATTTCAAAATCAACAATTCTGTTTTGGCGCCAAGGCAGGATAGTGAATTGCTTGTGGAAACTTCTTTAAAATATATAAAAGAAAACAACTTTAAAACAGCGTTGGACTTGTGCACAGGCAGCGGATGTTTGGCGATTGCTATCAAAAAAAATAGCGAAGTCGAAATGACTGCCAGCGATGTCTCACAACGAGCACTAAATGTTGCCAAATATAATGCGGAAAAATTGGGTGCGGACATAAAATTTGTGTTGTCAAATATGTTTGAAAATATTGTGGATAAATATGATATAATTATAACAAATCCACCATACATCGCTTCGGACGACATTGACGATTTGGATGAGGAAGTTAAAAAATATGACCCTCGTCTGGCGCTTGACGGCGGCGATTTGGGATTGGATTATTACAAAATTATTCACGACAATTTGCGTAAACATCTCAACGACGGCGGAGTTATTGCCATGGAAATTGGTGAGGACCAAAGGCTGATGATTGAAGGCTTGTTTAATGATTTCGAGTTGGTAGAAGTTTGCAAAGATTACAACGACATTGAAAGAGTGTTGGTTTTTAAAAAATAAGTAAAGAGGGAAAAGATTATGATGTTGGATAAACTTAAAATAACAAAGCAAAAATTTGATGTTTTGACAAAAGAAATATCCGATCCAGCGGTTATTGCCGATACAAAAACTTGGCAAGCAAAAGTTAAAGAACACGCAAATTTGCAACCGCTTATTGAAGAATACGATTTAAATTGCAAATTGACAAAGGATTTGGAAGATGCAAACGCTCTTCTTGAAGTTGAAACTGATTCTGAAATGAAAGATATGTTGAGGGAAGAAAGTTTGTCTCTCAAAGACCAAATCGAGGCGAGTACAGAGCGTCTTAAAGTTCTGCTTTTGCCAAAAGATGAAAACGACACCAAAAACGTGATTTTGGAAATCCGTGGCGGCGCTGGCGGTGAAGAAAGTGCTCTTTTTGCACACAGTTTGCTTAGGATGTATCAGATGTATTGCGACAGCCATCGCTTTAAAATGGAAATTTTGAATATTGAAGAAACCGAACTTGGCGGCGTAAAAGAAGTGCAAGCCTTGATTAAAGGCAAAAATGCTTATGCAAAATTCAAGTTTGAATCCGGTGTCCATCGTGTGCAACGTGTGCCAGAAACTGAAAGCCAAGGACGTGTTCACACTTCAACCGCAACAGTTGCAATTTTGCCAGAAATGGAAGACGCAGATGTCAATATTGACGAAAAAGATATTCGTATTGATATTTTCCGCAGCAGTGGTGCCGGCGGTCAAAAGGTCAACAAAACAAGCAGTGCCATTCGTATCACACACTTCCCAACCGGCATTGTTGTAAGTTGTCAGGACGAACGTAGCCAAACCCAAAACAAAGAAAAGGCATTTGCAATTTTGCGTTCTAAAATCTATGACTATTATCAACAGCAAAAAGAGGCGGAATACAAACAAAACCGCAAATCACAAGTTGGCACTGGCGACAGAAGCGAACGTATCAGAACCTACAACTTCCCACAAGGCCGTGTGACTGACCACAGAATTGGTTTGAGTTTATATAATATCGACGCATTTATGGATGGCGATCTTGACCAAATGTTGGAAGCATTGACCCTTGCCGACCAACAAGCCAAATTAAACGCCCAAGCGGAAGAATAATTTTAATATTTAAGATATAAAAAAATAGCGTAATTGAACAATTTAGTTTACGCTATTTTTTTGTGGCAGTGAAGCCAAATATTAAATTTCTTTTAAACCTAAAATATAATCAGCCGATACATTATAAAGCAAACATAAACTTTTTAGCATTGTCAAATTTAATTCCAATTTGCCGAGTTCATATTTGCTGTAATTTGACCGGTCAATTTTCAAATAATCCGCAACAAATTGTTGAGAATAACCATTTTGCTTTCGCAATAATTTTATAACCTCATTTGTTTTCATATCATTCCTTTATATTTGACATTGTGCCATTTTTACCCTATTAGTAAATATTCTATAACAATCAAAAAAAATAATCAACATTTATGATTGCAAAATTTAATAATTGATATTTGTTTTGTTGGCTCAAAATGACATATTGTAACAAGATATTTTATTTGATATTTTGTTTTGTTTATGATATAATTTGGATATCAAGATTTGTGCAAACAGGAGTAGGATATGGCACAGTATTTAAAAAAAGATTGTGAACAAGGGTTTGTAACCGACAATACTGAAATTGAATATCTTAAATTGAACAATATGAGGCATACTGTTTTGGGATGTATGCTTGGAGATTTTGATGTCCAAGGCAATTATGTTGTGGCTGATGATATTGTTAAAGAACTGATTGCTATGCCAAAATATATTGTGGACACAGTTGACAATGTGGATGTTTGCAGCAGTGTTTTAAAATTGGACAAGCAAATAACATTTTTTGTGACTTACGAGGGCGAAAGTGTAACGCTCACTTTGGCTGAAAAGGTGAATTTCCAAGCGAATTACAAAATCAACAGTGGTCTGTTTTGTAATATAAACGAATTTGTGCTGGATAGGGTTGAAACATCCGGCGTTGTGGATAAAAACCTCATTTACAAAAGGTGGAATATTTCACCATTCACCGGCAAGGCACTTGATGTGTTTGATATGGATGAGCAAACTTTGGCAATGTATGCGGCAATTGTGAATAGATTTAAATACATCATGAAAGCAAACCAAACTTTGCTTGAAAATGAAAACGAGTTGGAAGAGATTGAAGCGAAATATGCGACGGATATGTTGGAAGTGATTTCGCACTATCCAGAGTTGAAAAAAGTTGTTGATGCAAAAATTAAAGACATTGTTTTGAACAACAAAGGTATGCTTAAAACTGATAAACCATTTTTTGCAAAGACCGTCAATGAGGTTATAACTCAAACAGTTGAGCAAAATCATGACGTCTTAAACGAACAACAAAAAGCGGAGTTTGAGGCGGAAAGGCATAACGCCACCCTTGAACGCAATATAAAAATTGCCCAAGCGATTGAAACCAGCACTGTGCCAATTTTGGACGATAAGGGCGAAGTTGTCACATCAAAATATATTCTTAACACATTTGGTGAAGAAAGGAACCTTTCGGTTAAAGAGGTTGCGGCAGAATATGTTGATGCTAAGTCAAAAACAACTCAGCAAGTTGTGGCACGTGCCGCAGCGGAAAGTTTACCTGAAAAGGAAAAAGAAGAATTTTCAATTGTAAACAGCCTTTTGTCATTCAAACAAAGGAATATGCTTGTTGACAAATTGGCGGCAATAACCGGTCTTACCTTGATTGAATTTGGCAAGGCGGTGACGGATAAAGTTACTCAAACTACCGTTGAAACAGTGATGGCAAAATCTGTGTCATCGAAAGTTGAACAACAGCCAACAAATTTGGTGGCAGCAACGGCTGAACAAACTGCTAAAAAACAAACATCACCAGACAAGCCTGCGAAAGCGACAAATAAGGCGAAGTCAACAAAAACAAATAAAGGGACGACAACCAAAACAAAGGCGGATACTAAACAAACAAAAGGAGCAACAACGCCAACCACAACTAAAAAAACAACATATAATCCGTTTGACATAGGCTCCACAAAAGGAACCGCAATAAGAGGTGAAAGTGAAAAATCTTTGATTGGGGCAGTGTCCGCCAATGCTGAACAAACAAAAACTGAGCAGCTGTCAAGTGATATTGATAAGGAAATTGAAGACAGTTTATTTAACTTTTGGGACAATAAAGAATCCACAAATCCAGATTTGGAAAAAACTGTTGAGGATACTTTTAAAAACATGGAGGGTTCAACAGAACCTTTGATTGGTGATATGGTGCAAGAAGAACAAAACAGTGAATCAGTGCAACAAATTTAAAAATAAACCAATTTATTCCACTGATGCTCATAAATGTGGATTGTTG
Organism: Christensenella sp. UBA4626; assembly: GCA_002406115.1. GTDB lineage: Bacteria > Bacillota > Clostridia > Christensenellales > UBA1242 > Onthoplasma. The sequence goes on along the minus strand of DHNC01000010.1, from coordinate 25,274 downwards.
TAAATCACAACAAAAAAAGTTCGCTGTAAAATTGCGAACTTTTTTAATGCTCAAAATAAATTGGTCTATTTTTTTTTATAAAACATTGTTGGCACCGTTGAGGTTTTTGTAAGCATAAGCTCTTTCAAGAAGCGGTGTAAAGAAATTCAAAAAATAATCGGTTAACTCTTTATCAGAAATTGCTGTTGTATTTGTCCTTGCAAATTTTTCCAACACTTCACAAAAAGCCATAACGTTTAAAGGATAATCACATCTGTGTCTTCTATAAATAGTATAAATAACTTGTATCAATTTTGCGCTGTTTATAATCCTTGAAAATTTGTAATTCTCACCATTTTCTTCCATATAAACTGTAAGAGTGTTGAGCAATCTGCTGGTAAAAAGCTTAACTTCAAGTTTACCTTCACCGAGTGATCTTTTGTTTTCTAAAAATTCATTTGCTAATTGTTCGTCAGTATACATGTTATACTTATCAAGAGCTTCTGTATTTATCGTTGGCATAATTTACTCCTTTATAACTTATATTTTAATTGCCTTCATTTTACCACAACTTATAAATTTTGTAAATACCTTTTTTAAAAAAAGTTGCAATAAAAGTAAACTCCTCTTTCTGTGATTTTAATAAATGCTGGATTGGATTATAAAATGTCAAATCACCAAAAATTTAAAAAATAATTTAAAAAATTTAAAAAATATGCAATTTTTGGTTGTTTTTTGCTAAATTTGTAAAAAAAATTTAAAATTTTTGAAAAATTTACAATGTTTTTTAATTTAATAAAATTTTTTCTTTTGCTAACAACAAAATGAAAATAGTATTGGTGATATATTTATTTTGTTTTGTTTTTATGCGGATTGATAAAAAACAAAAGTTGAAAAAGCGATTTTAAGTTGGTTTAACATGCCTTTGTTTGGACGTAAAAATAAGAACGAAAAATGTTTAAAATATTTTTAAAAAAGGGTTGACAAAGATAGCAAGGTTTGGTAGAATACACTTGCTGATTTTAAGTGGGATGACGCACAAGGTTGCATTTGCTAGCAACAGCGAATGGGAATTTGTGTCGACCATAACTCGTAAGAGTGCTAGTGAAAAGATTGCCGAACCAAAGTGTGAGGCATTTTCTTTTGGAAATCAGTGCTTAACACACGGGTCAGTGTAAACCGATGTTAAATTTGACTGAGTTCGCTATACCTATTTATATATGCGTACGTACGGAACAAATTGACACGGTCCTGTAAGTAAACGTGAAGTTTATACTGCTTGGCTGATTTGATGGATTAAACACACTAGTTATGGTGTTGACTAAAAAAATAAAAGGAGAGAGAAAATGGCAACAACAAAATTGAGAATTAAACTTGCTTCATACGACACAGGTTTAATCGAAAATGTGGTTTCAAAAATACTTGATACCGCAACAAAGTCTGGCTGCAAAGTTTCAGGCCCTATTCCACTTCCAACAAAGCGTGAAGTGGTTACAATCTTACGTAGTACACACGTAAACAAAGATTCACGTGAACAATTTGAATCACGTACACATTTTAGACTTATTGACGTCTATGCACCTAATGCAAAAGCTGTTGATACACTTTTGAAGATGAATGTACCAGCAGGTGTTGACATTAAGGTTGAATTATAAGGAGGACACTGTGGAAAAAGCAATTATAGGTAAAAAGATTGGCATGACTCAACTTTTCACTGACGATGGCAGAGTAGAACCTGTAACCGTTATTGAAGCAGGTCCATGCTATGTAACACAAATCAAAAACGTTCAAAAAGACGGTTATGATTCAGTTCAATTAGCATTTGGTGAAATCAAAGCCAAAAACGTAAACAAATGTGTTGCTGGCACATTTAAAAAAGCCGGCATTGATGCAAAACGCATTTTGAAAGAATTTAGATATGACGACACAACAAAATTTAGTGTTGGTCAAGAAATTAAAGCTGATATGTTTGCTGCTGGCGACATCGTTGATGTTACTGGTACAACAAAAGGTCACGGCTTTACTGGCGTTATCAAACGTTGGAATCAACAACGTCTTAAAATGACACACGGTGTTGGCCCTGTTCATAGAGAAGTTGGTTCAATGGGTGCAAACTCAACACCTAGCCGTGTATTCAAAGGTAAAAATATGCCTGGTCACTATGGTCACGAAACAGTTACAGTTCAAAACTTGAAAGTTGTTCGTGTTGATGCGGAAAGAAATTTGCTTTTGGTTAAAGGTGCTATCCCTGGCCCTAAAAAATCAATCGTAGTTGTTAGATCCGCTGCCAAGGCTTAAAGGAGAAAACTATGGAACTTAAAGTTTATAATATGAAAAAGGAAGAGGTTGGCAAACTTGAACTCAACGATATGGTGTTCGGTGCTGACTACAATCAACCTTTGATTCATCAAGTTATCGTTGCATTGCACAACAACGCTCGTCAAGGCACAAAATCAACTTTGACACGTAGCGAAATCAATGCAAGCAAAAAGAAAATCTATCGTCAAAAGGGCACAGGTAACGCTCGTCACGACGAAAAGAGTGCTCCACAATTTACTGGCGGTGGCGTAGTATTCGCTCCAAAGCCAAGAGATTTCAGTCAAAAAATCAACAAAAAAATGCGTGATATCGCTTTTGCAAGTGCATTGAGCGAAAAAATCCGTCAAAACGAAGTTGTTGTTCTTGATAGCGTAGACTTCGCAAACAAAACAAAAACAGCAAACGAATTTTTGAAAACATTTGGTCTTAACAAACGTACAATCATTGTTACTGCTGGTAAGGATCAAGGCGTTGTTAGAGCAACCAACAATCTTGAAAAAGTTAGTTGTGTTGACGCTGCCTTGTTGAACGTTGCTGAAATTGTGGAAAACACATTCGTTGTATTCACTGTTGACGCAATGAAAAAGTTAGAGGAGGCTTACGTTTAATATGAAAGCACAACAAATTATTTTAGAGCCTATCATGACAGAAAAGTCATACGCAGGCATTCCAAACAAGGTTTATACCTTCAAAGTTGCAAAATCTGCAAACAAAATTGAAATCAAAAAAGCAGTTGAAGAATTGTTTGAAGTGCAAGTTGCACGTGTAAACACAATTAACTGCTCAGGCAAACTTAAAACTAGAAACACAAAAAATGGTCAAGTAACTGGTAGAACAAGCGATTACAAAAAAGCTATCGTCTTCTTGAAAGCTGACAGCAAACCTATCGCATTCTTCGAAAGCTTGAACTAAAAGGAGATAGTATGGCAATAAGAACTAAAAAACCTACATCTGCAGGTAGCCGTTTCGTTAGTTACAAGACTTATGAAGAATTGACTAAGGACGCCGTTGCACCTAAATCACTTTTGACAACTGTTAAAAAGACTGGTGGTCGTAACGCACAAGGCAAAATCACAGTTAGAAATATCGGTGGCGAAAACAGACGTAAATATCGTGTAATTGATTTTAAGAGAAAGAAAGATGGCGTCGTAGCACGTGTTGAAAGCATCCAATACGACCCAAATCGTACAGCATACATTGCATTGCTTACATATGCTGACGGTGAAAAAAGATTTATTATCGCTCCTCGTGGTTTGAGTGTTGGTGATAAAGTTATGAGCGGTGCTGGCGCTGAAATCAAACCAGGTAACTGCTTGGAACTTAAAGACATCCCACTTGGTGCAAAAGTCCACAATATTGAACTTCAACCTGGCCGTGGCGGTCAAATGGTTCGTTCAGCTGGTGGATCTGCTCAACTTATGGCTAAGGAAGGTGTTTATGTTACTCTTCGTTTGCCAAGTGGCGAAATGAGAAAAGTATTGGCAGTTTGCCGTGCAACAATCGGTGAAATTGGCAATGAAGAAAATGAAATTGTATCATTAGGTAAAGCAGGCCGTAAACGTCACATGGGTGTTCGTCCATCTGTACGTGGTAGTGCTATGAACCCAGTTGATCACCCACACGGCGGTGGTGAAGGTAAATCACCAGTTGGTCATGCTGGTCCTATGACTCCTTGGGGTAAACCTGCTCTTGGATACAAGACAAGAAAACACAGCAAAGCTTCTGACAAACTTATTGTCAAGAGAGCAAATGCTAAGTAGGAGTGAAATATGAGTAGAAGTTTAAAGAAAAAACCTTATGTTGAACAAAAACTTATGGATCGTGTTGTTGCAATGAACGAAAAAGGTGAAAAGAAAGCGCTTAAAACTTGGTCAAGATCAAGCACTATCTACCCTGAATTTGTTGGACACACAATCGCTGTTCACAATGGTAAAAAACATATTCCAGTGTACTGTACAGTCGATATGGTTGGTCACAAATTAGGTGAATTTGCTCCAACCCGTACATTTAAAGGTCACAAACAAAAAGAAGCAGTTGCTAAGAAATAGGAGTGAACAATGGCAAAGAGAATTAGAGAAAAATCTGAACAAATCAAAGCGAATAAAGAAACTCGTCCTTATGCTAGTGTGCGTTTCGTACGTTTGGCTCCTACAAAGGCTAAAATTGTTATCGACCAAGTTAGAGGAAAGAGTTATGATGATGCAGTTGCAATTTTGAGCAATATGCCACACGATGCTGCTGCAATCTTATTAAAAGTTGTTAAATCTGCTGGTGCTAATGCTGAAAACAATAAAGGACTTAACGTTCACGATTTGTATTTGGCAGAAGTTATCCTTGGACAAGGCCCAACACGTGTAAACAAAGTTTACTTCCGTGGTCGTGCTCATGGCGCTGACAGAATCGTAACAAGAACTAGCCACATCAAAGTTGTGCTAGATAGTAAGGAGTAAGAATTATGGGACAAAAAGTAAATCCTAATGGAATGAGAATTGGTATCAATAAGACTTGGAATTCTTTTTGGTACGCAGGCAAAAAAGAAATCGCTGCAAACATTAAGGAAGATAATACAATCCGTAATTATATCCTTAAAGAATACAAAAATTGTGCAGTTTCAAACGTTCTTATCGAAAGAACTAATGACAGTGTAACAGTTTCAATTTCAACAGCAAAACCTGGCGTTCTTATTGGACAAAAAGGTGCTGGTGTTGAAGCGCTTAAAAAGAATGTTGAAAAACTTTCTTCTGCAAAAAGAGTAAACGTAAATATCGTTGAAATCAAAAACCCTGATTTGGATGCTAAACTTGTTGCTGAATCAATTGCTGCACAACTTGAAAAACGTGCACAATTCAGACGTGTTATGAAGAGTGCTATGCAACGTGTTATGCGTGCAGGTGCAGTTGGTGTTAAAACTATGGTTTCTGGCCGTCTTGACGGTGCTGAAATTGCTCGTAGCGAACACTATCACGAAGGTTTGCTTCCTCTTCACACAATTCGTGCAAACATTGACTATGCTTGCGTTGAAGCACACACAACTTTCGGCGTGCTTGGCGTAAAAGTATGGATCAACAAAGGCGAAATTTTGGGTAAAGTTTCTCAAAGCACTGTACAAAACCACAAGAAAGGAGAAAACTAATATGTTGATACCTAAAAGAGAAAAAAGAAGAAAACAATTCCGTGGCCGTTTAACTGGTCGCGCTACTCGTGGTAATTTTGTAAGTTATGGTGACTATGGTCTTCAAGCCACAGAACCATGCTGGATCACTCCAAACCAAATCGAAGCTGCCCGTGTTGCTATCAACAGATACATGAAACGTGGTGGTCAAGTTTGGATTAAAGTTTTCCCACACAAACCTATCACTAAAAAACCTGCTGACACTCGTATGGGTAGCGGTAAAGGTGCACAAGTTGGACACGTAGCAGTTGTAAAACGTGATCGTGTTATTTTGGAAGTTAGCGGTCCAAGCGAAGAAGTTTGCTTGGAAGCATTAAGGCTTGCTTCTCACAAACTTCCTTGCAAAACTAAAGTAGTTCGCAAGGAAAAAGGCGGTGAAAACAATGAAGAATAATTACAAAAATATGTCAGTTGAAGAATTGACAAATAAAGAAAAAGAACTCAGCAGTTCACTTTTCAATTTGACTTTCCAAAAGAAAGTTGGTCAACTTCAAGACACATCAAGCATCCGTGAAACAAAGCGTGAAATTGCCAGAGTTAAAACTGAATTGAACGCAAAAAAATTGGCTGGGGCAAAGGAGTAATATATGGAAAAACAAGTAAACCACAAGACAATCCAAGGTGTTGTTGTTTCTGATAAAATGGACAAAACTATTACTGTTTTGGTTACCAGCAAGAAAAAACACCCAATTTACAAAAAGTATATGACATATACAAAAAAATATAAAGCTCACGACGAAAAGAACGAAGCACACGTTGGCGACACAGTCGTTATTCAAGAAACTCGTCCACTTTCAAAGGACAAGTACTTCCGTCTTCTTACAATCGTTGAAAGAGCGAAATAGGAGGCAAAATCATGATACAGACATTTTCAAGATTGAAAGTAGCAGACAACTCTGGTGCAAAAGAAATAATGTGCATTCGTTGTCTTGGCGGTTCAGTTAGAAAATTTGCTAACATTGGCGATGTGATCGTTGCCTCTGTTAAAAAAGCAGATCCAGATGGCAAGGTTAAAAAAGGCGATGTTGTTATGGCAGTTATCGTTCGCACAAAACAACCTGTTGAACGTGCAGACGGCAGCGTAATCAGATTTGATGAAAACGCAGCAGTTTTGATTGATAAAAACAAAGCAACACGTGGTACCCGTGTATTTGGACCTATCGCAAGAGAACTTCGTGCAAAAGGATTTACACAAATAATCTCACTTGCACCGGAAGTATTATAGGAGGTCGAATATGAAGTTAAGTGTTAAAAAAGGCGATAACGTATTAGTGATTGCTGGCAAAGACGCTGGCAAAACTGGTGAAGTGCTTGAAGTTAACCGTGACGACCACAAAGTTGTTGTTGCTAACGTTAATATTCAATCTCATCACAGAAAACCAAGAAGCAAAGATGACAAGGGCGGCATAATCAAAGCCGAGGGCGCTGTTGATGCTTCTAATGTTCAAGTTGTTTGCCCATCATGCAAAAAGGCAACTCGTGTTGCTCACGCTGACATTGATGGTAAACACGTTCGCGTTTGCAAAAAATGCGGTGCTAGTTTGGAAGTAGCTAAAACAAAAAAGGCTACAAAATCAACAAAAACTAGCAAAAAAGCGTAAAGGAGTATGACACATGGAAAAAGAATTAAATAGACGTCATGCATACTATAACGAAGTTGTAAAACCGGCAATGAAAGAGAAATTTGGCTACAAAAATGTAATGCAAATCCCTCACATTGAAAAAATCGTTTTATCTCTTCGTCTTGGTAAAGAAAAAGATAATGCAAAAAGTTTCAACAATGCTGTTGACGAATTGAGCTTGATTGCTGGTCAAAAAGCAGTTGTTACTTATGCAAAAAAATCTGTTGCAAATTTCAAACTTCGTCAAGGTCAAAAAATTGGCGCAAAAGTTACTCTTCGTGGTGAAAAAATGTACGAATTCTTTGATAGATTGGTATCAGTTGCATTGCCACGTGTACGTGACTTCCAAGGTTTGAGCACAACATCATTTGATGGTCGTGGTAATTACAGTTTTGGTGTTAAAGAACAAATCATCTTCCCAGAAATCGTTTATGATAAGATTGATGCTGTTCGTGGTTTCGATATTATGTTTGTTACAACAGCAAACACAAACGAAGAAGCATTTGAACTGTTAAAATTGATGGGCGTACCATTTAAAAAGAAGAAGTAGGAGTGGATTATGGCAAGAAAAGCAATGATAAATAAACAACAAAAACCTCAAAAGTTTGCAACTCGTGAATACACACGTTGCTCTCTTTGTGGCCGTCCACACGCTGTGCTTAAAAAGTATGGTATTTGCAGAATTTGTTTTAGAAACTTGGCTAACAAAGGTGAAATCCCTGGTGTTAAGAAGGCTAGTTGGTAAAAGGAGAAGATTATGTTAAGTATAGACCCAATCGCAGATATGCTTACACGTATCCGCAATGCGAATATGTCAAGGCATGATAGTGTGCTTGTTCCTCAATCAAAAACCAAACTTGCTATTGCTGAAATCTTGAAAAACGAAGGTTTCATTGTTGATTACAAATCACAAGTTGTAGATGGCGTTAAGATGATGGAAATCACACTTAAGTATGGTCCTAATGGCGAAAAAGTTATTCAAGGGCTCAAAAGAATTAGCAAACCTGGTTTGAGAATTTATGCTAACGCTGAACAATTACCACAAGTTCTTAACGGCTTGGGTATCGCAATTGTTTCAACAAGCAAAGGCATCGTTACAGATAAGGTTGCTAAAAAATTAAACGTAGGCGGCGAAGTGCTCGCTTATGTATGGTAGGAGGGTAAGATATGTCAAGAATTGGTAAATTACCTGTCGCTATCCCAGCAGGTGTTACTGTTGAAGTCAACGATCACGTTGTAACAGTTAAAGGTGCAAAAGACACTTTGACACAACAATTTTCAAAAAATGTTGCAGTAGAAGTTAAAGATGGTCACGTTTACGTTACTCGTCTTGATGACACAACAGATAGCAATGCAAAACAAGGTTTGTATCGTCAACTTATCCACAATATGGTGGTTGGTGTTAAAGATGGTTACAAAAAATCTTTGACAGTTAACGGTGTCGGTTACAAACTCAGCAAACAAGGCAAAAAATTGGTTATGAACCTTGGACTTTCTCACCCTGTTGAAGTTGAAGAACCAGCAGGCATCACATTTGAAGTTCCAGACAACAACACAATCCTTGTTTGTGGTGCAAACAAAGAATTAGTTGGTGAAGTTGCAGCAAAAGTTCGTGCTCTTCGCCCAATGGAACCATACCACGGTTATGGCATTCACTACACAAGTGAACCAGTTATCTTGAAACCTGGTAAGGCTGCCGGTAAGAAAAAGTAGGAGGTAAGTTATGATAAATAAAGAAAATAAAAATGCAAAACGTGTTAAACGTCATATCAGATTACGTCATAATTTATCTGGTACAACCGCTTGCCCACGTCTTTGCGTGTATCGTAGTTTAAGCAACATTTACGCTCAAATCATTGATGATACAAAGGGCGTTACACTTGTTGCTTGCAACACAACTCAAAAAGAAATCAAAGAACAAGTTAAAGATATGACAAACAAAGAAGCAGCAAGATTTGTTGGCGAACAAATCGCTAAACTTGCTAAAAAAGCAAAAATCAAAACTGTTGTATTTGATCGTGGTGGATATCTTTACACAGGAAGAGTTAAAGAACTTGCTGACGGTGCAAGAGCCGGCGGCTTGGAATTTTAAGGAGAGATTATGGCACAACAACAAAAACGTGAATTTAGAAAACCAAGAGAAGAAGTTAAAGACGAATTCGACAAGAAAATGTTGGATATCCGCCGTGTAACAAAAGTTGTTAAGGGCGGCCGTACAATGAGATTTTCTGCTCTTGTTATCGTTGGCGACAAGAAAGGTAGAGTTGGTATGGGTATTGCCAAAGCTGCTGAAGTTCCTGCTGCTATCGAAAAAGCAACAAAAGCTGCTAAAAAATCTTTGATTACTGTTCCTGTAATTGATGGTACTATTCCACACGAAATCATCGGTAAATTTGCCAAAACAAGCGTTAAAATGCTCCCTTCTAAAAAAGGTAGCGGTTTGATTGCTGGTGGTGCTGCTCGTACAGTATTTGAAATGGCAGGTTACACTGATTTGACTGCAAAAATTTATGGCTCAACTGACAAAATCAACGTTGCTAGGGCTACTTTAAATGGTCTTAAATCTTTAAGAACAAAAGAACAAGTTGCTCTTCTTCGTGGCAAATCAGTTGAAGAAATTTAGGAGGACTTATGGCAAAAAAATCACAAAAAACCATTAAAGTTACTTACGTAAAGAGTGCTGTTGGTTACGAAAAAGGTCAAGCAAAAGTTATTGAAGCCCTTGGTTTCAAAAAACTTGGTCAAACCCGTGTCCTTCCTGACAACGATTGTATAAGAGGAAGCATCTTCAAAGTTAAACACTTGTTGAAAGTGGAAGAAGAAGCGTAAAGGAGAGATTATGTATATACACGAATTAACATATGCCGAAGGCGCTAGAACAAGCAAAAAACGTCTTGGTCGCGGTATCGGTAGTGGTATAGGTAAAACCTCTGGTAAAGGTCACAAAGGCCAAAATGCTCGTTCTGGCGGCGGTGTTCGTCCTGGATTTGAAGGTGGTCAAAACCCTTTGTACAGAAGAGTTCCTATTAAAGGATTTAGCAACGCTAAATTCAAAAAAGTTTACTCAGTTGTAAATGTTAGCGCTTTGAATATTTTTGAAGCAAACACAACAGTTGATGCTGTTAAACTTCTTGAAAGTGGTATTCTTTCAAAAGTTGAAAAAGACGGCGTTAAAATTTTGGGTAATGGTGAACTTACTGTTGCTCTTAAAGTTGTTGCTAACAAATTTACAGCAGCAGCAAAAGAAAAGATTACAGCACAAGGTGGCAGTGTAGAGGAGGTATAATGTTTAAAACATTAGCTGACGCATTTAAAATTAAGGAAATAAGAAATAAGTTATTGTTAACTATCCTCTTATTATTCATTTACCGCCTTGGTTGTTGGATTCCAATCCCTGGTGTTGACAGCGGGGCGTACAGCAGCAATGTGGAAAACAACACTTTCCTCAGTTTGCTTAGTTCTGTAAGCGGTGGCGCACTTAGTCAAGGTTCTTTCTTGGCTCTTGGTGTTTCACCTTATATCACATCAAGCATTATCATTCAATTGCTCAGTGCAGTTATCCCTAGTTGGCAAGCATTGGCAAAAGATGGTGGTGCTGATGGCAGAAAACGTTTAAATTTATACACCAAAATTGCAGCCCTTGTGATTGCTATTGCACAAGCAATCGGTATCGCAATCGGCTTCAACACTGCAAATTATGCAGATTTGACAGCATTTGGAAACAGCAAATTCTTGTTCTATTCATTTGTTGTTATCATGCTTGTTGCAGGTGCAATGTTCACTGTTTGGCTTGGTGAAAAAATCACAGAAATTGGCATTGGCAATGGTATGTCTTTGTTGATTTTTGTTGGTATTTTGTCAAGTGCGGCAACAACAATCTTTGGCAACTTCAAAGATTTGACTGTCGGCGGTGAAACAACACAAAAAGCAATTTGGCGTTTGATTTTGTTTGTGGTTATTTTGATTGTTATATTTGCCCTTGTTGTATTTGTTGACGGCGGCGAAAGACGTGTAAACGTTCAATACGCTAAACAAATGAAGGGTAGAAAAATGTATGGTGGTCAATCAACATTTATCCCGGTTCGTGTAAACGCAAACGGTGTTATGCCAATCATTTTCGCAAGCACAATCCTTTCATTCCCACAACTTATTATGTCTATGATCAATCCTAATGCAACAGGAGGGTTCATCGGCTGGTGGAACAAGTGGCTTGGTGCAGGCACTTGGATTTATGCAATCGTTTTATCACTTTTGATTTTGGCATTTGCATACTTTTATTCAGCACTTCAATTTGACACAGAACAAATTTCTCGTCAAATCCAACAAAACGGTGGTTTCATTCAAGGTATCCGTCCTGGCAAACCAACAGCAGACTATCTTGGTACAATCAACAAGAGAATTACTCTCTTTGGTGCAATTTTCTTGGCATTCATGGCTCTCATACCTACATTGCTCTTCACCTTCATCGGTGCAGGCGGCGTAACAAGCGCTTTCAGTGCTACTGGTATGTTAATCGTAGTTTCCGTTGCTCTCGAATTTGACAAACAATTGGAAGCACAAATGCTTGCAAGAAATTATCGTGGCTTTTTGAAATAAAGCAATTTCAATCATCGTTAGTGATTGAATTGCTTCAATAAAGCAATTTTAACCTACCTTAGAGATTAAATTGCTTAAAAATAGAGGTTATATGAACATTGTCCTTATAGGAATTCAGGGTTCTGGCAAAGGTACTCTTGTTGCCGATTTACAAAATAAAATTGATTTTGAATTGATTTCCACAGGCAAAATGTTGCGTGACGAAATTGCAACAGGGTCAGTGCTTGGCAAAACGATTGAACAATGCATTGCAACTGGTCAATTGGTCAGCACAGACTTGGTTATGGAAGTTTTGAAAAACAAATTAAACCATATAACAAAAGAAAATGTTGTGTTTGACGGCTTTCCTCGTGAAAGCGGTCAGGCTAAACGTTTGAAAGATATCATGGACATTGATTTGGTTATACATTTAAATTTAAGTAAGGATAAAGCGATTGAAAGATTGTTGGATCGCTTAACTTGCAAAAAATGTAATTATATAACCAAAAAATCTTTGGTTAAATCTTCTGTTTGTCCAGTTTGCGGCGGTGAACTTTTCACACGTGCGGACGACACAATTGAGTCAATAAACAATCGTTTTAAAATTTATGAAGAAGAAACCCTTCCTCTTTTGAATCTTTATAGGTCATGGGGTGTTAAGGTTGTGGATATTGATGCAAGCAAGGCACCAAAGCAAGTTATTGAAGATGTTATGAGGGTAATTAAATGAGTGTAACCATTAAAAATGAAGAACAAATAGAAAAGATGCGTAAGGCAGGCAAGATTTTGAGGGATACCTTGAATATGCTTGAACAGCACGTCTTTCCTGGCCAAACCAGTTTGCGCCTTAACGATTTGGCCTATCAATATATTAAATCCCAAGGTGCTATTCCTTCCTTCCTCGGTTACGAGGGTTTTCCGTTCACCATTTGTGCAAGTGTAAACGAACAAGTGGTTCACGGATTTTGTAACGATCAACCTTTAATAGATGGCGACATAATCAGCATTGATTGTGGCGTTATCTACGACGGGTGGCAAAGTGACGCAGCAAGAACTTTTGCTGTTGGTAATATATCACTTGAAAAACAAAGGTTAATTAACGACACAAAGCAGTCTTTCTTTGAAGGGCTTAAAGGTATCAAGGCTGGCAGTAGGCTGGGCAATATCAGCCACCAAATCCAAAAATATCTTGAAGACCGTGGATACGGCGTTGTGCGTGAGTTGACTGGACACGGGATTGGCACAGAAATGCACGAAGATCCTTATGTTCCAAACTATGGTAAGTACAATTCAGGTATTGTGCTTCAAGCGGGTATGACTTTGGCAATTGAGCCTATGGTCACACTTGGCAAACGTGATGTCGTTATGGAAGACAACGATTGGACAATTTCCACTTGGGATGGGCTTCCAGCAGCACATTATGAAAACACCATTTTAATAACTAAAGATGGCGTTGAAATTCTGTCATTATAGGAGAGGTATGAACAATCAATTTACAGCCGGTGATATTGTAAAGTCGGTTGCTGGACACGATAAAAACCGTATATTTTTAGTGGTTTCTATTGACAAAATTGGATATCCTGTTATAATAGATGGTAGATTTCGAGTTCGTAACAAATTGAAGACAAAAAACCCAAAACACTTGGTGAAATTGGCGCATGATGAAATGATCTACAACAAGTTCCTTTCACCAATCGTCACTGACACTGAAATCTATAATATGCTTAAAGTATATAAAAATGTAAAGGAGTAGTATGTCGAAAGAAGATGTTATCGATGTAGAAGGTGAAATTGTGGACGTTTTATCAAACGGCAATTTCAAGGTTAAAATCATGAACAATCATTTTATAACCGCTTATGTTTCTGGCAAATTGCGTACAAACAAAATCCGTGTTTTGTTGGGTGACAAAGTTAAAGTTGAAATGACCCCTTATGATTTGACCAAAGGCAGAATTGTTTGGCGTGACAAGAACTAACTTAAAAACTGAACGTCTGCAAATTTTAATTTTAACTCAAAAAGGAGAAATATAGCATGAAGGTGCGTCCATCTGTTAAACCAATTTGTGAAAAATGCAAGGTTATCAAACGTAATGGTAAAGTTATGGTAATCTGTTCAAAATCACCTAAACATAAACAACGTCAAGGCTAACCCTTGACTATCTTTGTTTGTAAGTACTATCCTTACATACATATCTAAATTTGAAAACAAGCACAACACCTCGCGGCAATTTGGTGTTGTGAGTATAATAACTAAAATTAAATAACTTAACTTTGTGTCTGGTTGAGGAAAACTTATATGTTTCGTGCAAGCACTTAACATATTTAGACACCTAAAATCCTATTAGCATTTGTTAGGATTTGTAGTAAAATAAAAATGCAATCAAAATATGTATCGGACTTTGTCCTCAACATATAAATTATCCTAAAATCCTAATTTTGATGCTGATTGGGGTTTTAGAGCAAATTTTAAATTCTTAACTTTGTGTCTGGTTGAGGAAAACTTATATGTTTCGTGCAAGCACTTAACATATTTAGACACCTAAAATCCTATTAGCATTTGTTAGGATTTTAGATGAATTTAAAATCTTTAAAACTTTGCAAGTAAACTTGCAGTTTATCAATTTTAAATTCAACATTTGCGTACCGCAAATTTCTAACAAATGCTAATTATTATTTGGAGGAATCAAAATGGCTCGTATATCCGGTGTGGATTTACCTAATGAAAAAAGAGTTGAAATTGGTTTGACCTATATCTACGGTATCGGCAGAACCACTTCCAACAAAATTTTGGCAGAGACAGGCATCAATCCTGACACTCGTGTCAAAGACCTTACCGAAAACGACATTGCAGCAATTCGTAAATACATCGAAGCAAACTGCACAGTTGAAGGTGAAAAACGTAAAGATGTTGCATTAGACATCAAAAGATTAAAAGAAATTAGATGCTATCGTGGACTTCGTCACATTGCACATTTGCCTGTTCGTGGTCAATCAAGCAAGCAAAATGCTCGTACATGTAAAGGTCCTAAAAAGACAATAGCAAACAAGAAGAAGTAGGAGGAATAAATGGCTAATACTAAAAAGGTTGTAAAGAAAAAGAAATTTTTAGCCCCAGATGGTACTGGTGAAGTTCACATTTTGGCTGGCCCAAACAACACAATCGTATCTTTAACCTGCCAAGGAAATCTTCTTGCTCAATCAAGTGCTGGCGCACGTGGCAACCGTGGTGCTAAAAAGACAACACCATTTGCTGCACAAGACGCTGTTGAGGCATGTTTAAAAGATGTTGCATCATTTGGTATCACCAAAGTTGCAATATATGTCAAAGGTGCGGGCGTGGCTCGTGAATCTGCAATTCGTGCAGTTGGAAATGCTGGTGTTCAAGTTACAATGATCAAAGACGTATCTCCAATCGCCCACAATGGATGCAGACCACCTAAGGCTAGAAGGTTATAGGAGGAAATATGGCAAAAAATACTAGTCCAAGTTGTAAACAATGCCGTAGAGAAGGTTGCAAACTTTTCTTGAAAGGTGAAAGATGCTTGACAAAGTGTGCTTTCGACAAACGTCCAGTTGTTCCAGGACAACATGGCACAGCAAGAAAGAAAATCAGTGAATATGGTGTTCAATTGCGTGAAAAGAATAAAGTTAGACGTAACTATGGCTTGCTTGAAAAACAATTTAGAATTTATTATGAAAAAGCTGCTGCTAGCAAAGAAGCTACTGGCTGGGCTTTGCTTAAAATGCTTGAATTAAGGCTTGACAACGTGGTTTATCGTTGCGGTTTGGGCTCATCTCGTGCTGAAGCTAGACAAATCGTAAACCATGGTCACATCACAGTTAATGGCAAAAAGGTTAACATCCCTTCATACCAAGTTAAAGTTGGCGATGTGATTGCTGTTAAGGAAAGCAAACAGGAACTTGATATGTTCAAATCTTTGAAAGAATCAACAAAAGTCAACACACCAAAATGGCTTGAATTCAATATGGAAAGCCTTACAGGTAAAGTTTTGGCATTACCAGAACGTGACGACATTGATTTGGGCATTCAAGAACACTTGATTGTCGAATTTTATTCAAGATAATAGGAGAAATAATTATGATGGAAATCGAAAAACCAAAAATTCTTTTGGAAGAATCAGACAATGGTGCTCATGCTGTGATTACAGTAGAACCTATGGAAAAAGGTTTTGGTATTACTATTGGCAATATGCTTCGCAGAACACTTTTAAGTTCTCTTCCAGGTGCAGCAGTCGTTGGTATCAAAATCAAAGGCGTGTTGCATGAATTTTCAACAATTAAAGGCGTTACAGAAGACGTTCCAGACATTGTTTTAAATTTAAAATCTTTGGCTGTTAAGACTGAAAGCAAGGACGAAGACTTCAAAGGCAAAATGACTTTGAATGTTAAAGGTCCTAAAACAGTTTATGCAAAAGACATTGAGTGTGAAGAAGGCATCACAGTTGTAAATCCAGATTTGTATATCTGCACAATCGACGAAGATGCTGACCTTCAAATGACACTTTATGTTGGCCGTGGTCGTGGCTACGTGCCTGCTAGTCAAAACAAAGGATATTCTGATGAAGTGGATTATATTGCCATCGATTCATTATTTACTCCTGTAAAACGTGTTAACTTTGAAGTTCAATCAAGCCGTGTTGGTCGTAGCCTTGACTTCGATAAACTTGTGCTTGACGTTCAAACACGTGGCACAGTAAGTGCAAAAGAAGTTGTTGCACTTTCTGCTAAACTTCTTAACGATTACGCAACTATGTTCGTTGAACTTGTTGAAGGTATGGACGGAATGAATATCTTGGTTGCTCGTAAAGAAGACGAAAAAACAAAATTATACGAAAAACCTATTGAGGAAATGGAATTGAGCGTTCGTAGTTATAACTGCTTGAAACGTGCTGGCATCGACACAATCGGCGACCTTGCTAAAAAGAGCCGTGCAGAAATGATGAAAGTTCGTAACATGGGTGCTAAATCTATGGAAGAAGTTATCGCTAAACTTGAAGCACTTGGCATTGTCCTTGAAGGCAACGAAAATTATTAAGGAGGACAAATAATATGTCAAATGCAAAATTAGGTCGTCCTACTGAAGAAAGACTTGCTATTATGCGTAACCAAGCAACAGATTTGCTTTGGAAAGGCAAAATCGAAACAACAGTTGCTCGTGCAAAATCACTTAAAAGTTATGTTGAAAAATTGTTGACTCTTGCTATCAACTCTTATGACGACGTAGTTACAGTTACAAAAACTCAAATTAACGCTAAAGGTGAAAAGACCACTCGTGAAGTTATGAACGATGGCCCTAAAAAACTTGCTGCTCGCAGAAAAATTATGGCAAAAACTTACTCAGTTAAGGAAGAACGTAAACCAGGCGAAAAGAAAGCAGATTACCTCACACGTATCGACAACATCAAAAATCCACTTTGCGAAAAAATCTTCAACGTGTATGCTCCAAAATATGCTGCTCGTGCAAAAGAAGTTGGTCAAGGTGGCGGCTACACTCGTATCCTTAAAGTTGGTACTCGTAAAGGCGACGCTGCTGAAATGGCGATTATTGAGTTAATTTAATTTATTAAAGCAACGAAATACATTGACATAGGCATTATATGAGAAATCATATAAAACACAGCAATTATTGAACTTATCTAGTTTTATAATTCTCACAATTTAACTTATCATTTAAGCATTAGTTATGCAAAAGACAAACCAACTGACAGTGTTTAAGCATTGCATAAGTAAAAGACAAATCGGTAAGGTTAAACTTAAATTCGAATTTTAAAAAGGCTTGTTGATGAAGCGAACCACACGGATACGCTTTAAAGACAAGCTTTTTTTGTTAAAAAAAAACAATATTCATCTTTTCTTTTTAATTAAAATATCAAATTTTAATATGTATGCCAACTATAAAAAATAATATGCTTGAACATTTTTCACATAAAAGGGGCTTATGGCAAGAATAAGATTTTTGTTGTTTTGGGATATGGATTTTTCGGTTGCAATTTGATAGCATAATAGCGCAATGTTATGTACGGCAAAGAGAAAAAAGTTAAGCAAAACTTGCATATTTTATGGTTTGAAAATAGATAAAACTATTGACTTTGTGGCCATAATTTAGTATAATCGTTCCAACTATGGCAAAATGCTGCTTTGCCATTAGGAAGAGGTTGCTTTTTGTTGGTTTTGTTAAAAACAAATTTGGTGACAATAAGCCAAAAATGTTTAAAACCAACCACGCATTGCTTGGCAATGCATTTTGTTTTGAAAATATGCTTAACTTCAAAACAACTGGCCACAGATGTGGCAAAAATGTGGAAAACTTTCCGCATCTCAAATTTTTAAGGAGGAAAAATGCCTACAGTTAATCAATTGGTAAGAAAGGGTCGTGTTAAACAAACTGCTAAATCACAATCAATCCTTTTGGACGAATGCCCACAAAAACGTGGTGTGTGCTTAACAGTTACAACAACAACACCTAAAAAACCAAACTCAGCTTTACGTAAAATCTGTCGTGTACGTTTATCTAATGGCAAAGAAACAACTTGTTACATCCCAGGTGAAGGCCACAACTTGCAAGAACACAACGTAGTGTTGGTTCGTGGTGGTCGTGTTCCTGACCTTCCAGGTGTAAGATATCACGTTGTTCGTGGTGCTCTTGATACTGCTGCCGTTCAAAAACGTAAACAAGGTAGAAGTAAATATGGCGCTAAACGCCCTAAATAATAATTTGAAAATAAATTATTGTTAATCGCTAAACG
>DHNC01000010.1:0-6754 GCA_002406115.1 Christensenella sp. UBA4626 | reverse complement strand
AATTATTGTTAATCGCTAAACGCCCTAAGTAATTTAGGTTTTAGTGCATAAAAATATTGACAGTTTTGCTATTTATTAGATACGCCTAATTAACATTGCAAATTTTGATTATGAGGTATCTAAAATGGAATTTAAAATTGAAAATGTTAGAGTGAATGACTTAGAAGAGTCTATTAAAGCAAGCAAATATCCAATGTCAGTTGATAATGATTTGCTCAACAGCGATCTTACAAAGACCGCTTTAAAACTTGCTCAATCCGGCAAAGGTGAAGGGCACGACCAGTACTTGACTGGTATATTGGTGTCATTCGACATCACCTTTTCGATTAAAGCGTGGACTGAGGCAGAGAGGTACAGATTTTTATATTTTGTATCCAGCCAATCAACCATGCATAAAATCAGCAAGTTTGACATAAGCAAACAATGCAACAATTATGTGGATAAGTGCATTTTGCGAAGAGTGAACGAAATACAGCAAGAATATTTGGATGAGCCAGAAGATTCACCAAATAAAGCGGAAAAGTATTTGAAACTCTTATACAATATTCCAACTGGCTTTATGATGACCGCAAGGCTTACAACAAATTATCGTCAGTTGAAAACAGTTTACTCTCAACGTAAAACTCATCGTTTGCCTGAATGGCGTGAGTTCTGCCGTTGGATTGAAACTTTGCCACACAGTGAACTGATTGTTGGAAAGCAAAAGACAGAGGAAGAAATTTCACTTGAACAAATGACCGCTAAATTCAAACAAAAAATGCAAAATATGTCAAAGGAAGAACAAGAAAAATTTCTAAACGAAATTGGTTTAGAAAATTAAATAATACCCACATTTTAGTGCGGTGTTTAAATTTTAATAAGGAGAAAATATATGTCAAGAAGAAATGCCGCTGTAAAGCGTGATGTTATACCTGATCCATTATATAACTCAACTTTGGTTTCAAAACTCATCAACCAAGTTATGTTGGATGGCAAAAAAGGTATTGCTCAATCAATCGTTTATAGTGCTATGAAAACTTCCGCTGAAAAAATTGGTGAAGAACCAATGGTTGTGCTTAACCAAGCAATCGAAAACGTTAAACCTAAACTTGAAACAAAGGTTAGACGTGTTGGTGGCGCAAACTATCAAGTTCCTATGGAAGTTAGCGCTGATAGACAACAAACTCTTGCAATCCGTTGGTTGGTTATGGCTGCTAGAAAGCGTAACGAACGTGGTATGGACGCAAGATTAAGTGCTGAAATTGCTGATGCTTACAACCAAGCAGGTGGAGCAATCAGAAAACGTGACGATATGCATAGACAAGCCGAAGCAAACAAAGCTTTTGCACACTATCGTTGGTAATTTAAGGGGGATTAAATGGCAAGAACAGTACCATTACAAAAAATTAGAAATATCGGTATCATGGCTCACATTGATACTGGTAAAACAACCACCACTGAACGTATTTTGTTCTACACCGGTATCAACCACAAAATTGGTGAAGTACACGACGGTGAAGCAACAATGGACTGGATGGCACAAGAACAAGAACGTGGTATCACAATCACTTCTGCTTGTACAACCTGTAAGTGGCAAGACTGCACAATCAACATCATCGACACCCCAGGACACGTTGACTTTACAGTTGAAGTTGAACGTAGTTTGAAAGTTCTTGATGGTGCAGTTGCATTATTTAGCGCTCGTGCCGGCGTTCAAGCTCAAAGCGAAAACGTTTGGCGTCAAGCAAGCAAGTTCAACGTTCCAAGACTTTGCTTTGTAAACAAAATGGACATCAATGATGCTAACTTCTTAAAAGCAGTTAAATCAATGAAAGAAGTTTTGGGTGCAAACGTTGTTCCACTTCAACTTCCTATCGGTGAAGCAGAAACATTTAAAGGTATCGTTGACCTTATCAAAATGAAAGCGTATGTATTCTATGATGACCTTGGCAAAGATGTTAGGGAAGAAGAAATCCCAGCTGATATGCTTGCTCAATGTCAAGAATACAGACAAAAAATGATTGAGTCTGTTGCTGAAACTGACGATGAATTGCTGGATAAATTCTTCGCTGGTGAAGAACTCACTATTGATGAAATCAAACGTGGTATCCGTAAAGCAACATGTACTCTTAAAATGTTCCCAGTTTTGTGCGGAACCGCTGCAAGAAACAAAGGTATCCAAGAATTGCTTGATGCAATTGTTGATTATATGCCAAGCCCAATCGACGTACCACCAATCAAAGGTACATTGGAAGACGGCACAGAAGTTACTCGTAACAACAGTGACGATGAACCATTTGCAGCACTTGCATTTAAAATTGCAACTGACCCATATGTTGGTCGTATCACATTCATCCGTGTTTATAGCGGCAAATTGAGTGCTGGTAGTTACGTTTTGAACGCAAGTAAAGACAAAAAAGAACGTATCGGTCGTTTGCTTCACATGCACGCAAATAACCGTACAGATATTGATGAAGTTTTGGCAGGTGATATCTGCGCCGTTGTTGGTTTGAAAAACACTGGCACAGGTGACACACTTTGCGATGAAAATCATCCTATCAAGTTGGAAGAAATGGAATTTATGAAACCAGTTATCCAACAAGCAATCGAACCTAAGGACAAGCAAGCACAAGAAAAGTTAGGTATCGCTATCTCTAAATTGATGGAAGAAGACCCAACTTTCAAATCATACACTGATGACCAAACTGGTCAAACAATTATCGCTGGTATGGGCGAATTGCACCTTGACATTTTGGTTGACCGTATGAAACGTGAATTCGGCGTTGAAGTTACCGTTGGTAAACCACAAGTTGCTTACAAAGAAACAATCCGCAAAGCCGTTGAAGCCGAAGGCAAATACATCAAACAATCTGGTGGTCGTGGTCAATATGGTCACTGTAAGATTTTGATGGAGCCATTGGAAAGAGATAAAGGCTACATCTTTGAAAGCAAAGTTGTTGGCGGTGAAGTTCCAAAAGAATTTATCCCACCTATCGACGCTGGTATCCAAGAAGCCAAAAAGGCTGGTGTTGTTGCTGGTTATGAAACTATCGACTTCAAAGTTACATTGTTGGGCGGTTCTTACCACGATGTCGACTCTAGTGAAATGGCGTTTAAAATTGCTGGTTCTATGGCATTTAAAGACGCTATGGCTAAAGCAGACCCAGTTTTGCTTGAACCTATCATGAAAGTCGAAGTTACAACTCCGGACGAATACCTTGGCTCAGTTATGGGCGGCTTGACATCTCGTCGTGGCGTGCTTACTGGCACCGAAGCTAAATACGGCAGCCAAGTTATCCACGCAGAAGTTCCACTTAGCGAAATGTTTGGTTACTCAACTGACCTTCGTGGTTCAACACAAGGCCGTGGTACATTCACAATGGTTCCTGACCACTATGCTGAATGTCCAAAAAATGTTGCTGATAAAGTTATTGGCGACAGAAAAAAATTGGCTCAATAATTTAAATTTAAGTTTTTGCAGATGAAAATTGAATTTATCTTTGGCGGCAAATGCGCAGTTGCAGTTAAGGTTTAAACAAGATTTTCATTTGCTTAAAAACAAAATTATAATGTTTTATATTTTCTTAAAAATCCCAAAATTTTAACCAATTTTGACCAAAAAAGAAAATAAAAAAACACACAAATTTGCTTGACAATGTCTTGCAAATTAAACTACAATATAATTGTTTATTATTTAAAAAGGAGAACTTAAAAATGGCTAAAGCTAAATTTGATAGAACTAAACCACACGTTAACATTGGTACTATCGGTCACGTTGACCACGGTAAAACAACATTGACCGCAGCTATCAACTTGACTCTTGCTGGTATGGGTTTCAATGCAGATAAAAAAGACTATGCTGGTATTGATAACACCCCAGAAGAAAGAGCACGTGGTATTACAATTAACACATCACACATTGAGTATGAAACTGCAAAACGTCACTATGCTCACGTAGACTGCCCAGGACACGCTGACTACGTTAAAAACATGATCACTGGTGCTGCACAAATGGATGGTGCAATCCTTGTTGTTGCTGCTACTGATGGTCCAATGCCTCAAACAAAAGAACACATCTTGCTTGCTCGTCAAGTAGGTGTTCCATACATCGTTGTATTCATGAACAAAACTGATCAAGTTGACGATCCAGAAATCCTTGACTTGGTTGAAATGGAAATCCGTGACTTGTTGAGCTCATACGGCTTCCCAGGCGATACAACTCCAATCATCAAGGGCTCTGCTCTTAAAGCTTTGGAAGCTGCATCTGCTGGTAACGTTAATGACCCAGCTTGCGACTGCATCCGTGAATTGATGGACGCTGTTGACAACTACATTCCAGACCCTGTTCGTGATACAGATAAACCTTTCTTGATGCCAGTAGAAGACGTATTCTCAATCACAGGTCGTGGTACTGTTGCTACAGGTAGAGTAGAACGTGGTGTTTGCCGCCTCAACGAAGAAGTTGAATTGGTTGGTATCAAACCTACACGTAAAGTTGTTATCACAGGTATCGAAATGTTCCGTAAATCACTTGACGAAGCTCGTTCAGGTGATAACGCTGGTTTGTTGCTTCGTGGTATCCAACGTACAGAAATCGAACGTGGTCAAGTTCTTGCTAAACCAGGTTCAATCACACCTCACACACACTTCAAAGCAGAAGTTTACGTTTTGAAGAAAGAAGAAGGTGGCCGTCATACTCCATTCTTCAATGGTTACCGTCCACAATTCTACGTTCGTACAACTGATATCACTGGTTCAATCAAACTCCCAGATGGCGTTGAAATGGTTATGCCAGGCGATAACATCACTATGGAAATCGAACTTATCCACCCAATCGCTATTGAAAAAGGTATGAGATTCGCTATCCGTGAAGGTGGCCGTACAGTTGGTTCAGGCGTTGTTTCTGAAATCCTTGGCTAATTATTCTTAATTAGACAACAATCCTTGGCTAATTGCTTTGTAATTAGACAAAAAATTTAAAATAAATCCTTTTAAAGGTTAAAATTGTATAATTCAGTGTTTTCAATTAGATTTAGGTTTGGTTTGTTTAACCCTGATCAAGTTAAACCGAACTTAACTTAAATCTGTTGATAATGTTGGATTGTGATCATGTGCTTGAAATTTGGTTAGCTACCAAATCGCAAGCAAATGATAATTTTATGTTGGCGCATAAAGGTTCCACCGGCCAGTGGAAACTTTCAATAATGATATACTTTTGTATGGCATTTCAAAAATCTCGCTTAGGCGGGATTTTTTGTTGCAAAAATTTCATATTTAACTTGACATATAGGGTTTTGTTTGCTAACATTATTGCAGATAGACATGGTTTATCTTGGAGATATTATGAAAAATCTTAGTTGGCGTAACTGGTAAAATTGCTTACACAAAGTGTAAGTGGTATTTTGTACGCCACAAAAACTTTTGAATGTTAACTCAACGTGTTTTTGGGCAGGTTGAGTTTTTTGTTTTTTAACATACAAAAGCAAAAATTTTAATAAATCATTTTGTAAATTGCAAAAATGTAAACCATTAAATTAAAATGTGGTGTCCAAAATATTTATTGAAATATTTAATATAAAAACTATATTTTAATGTATAAAATATGCTTTAAATTTAAAAAAATGAGTTAAAAATTTAACAAAAAAACAATTTAAATATGGGAGAAAATTATGAATAATAAAATTATATTGACAGGTGATAGACCAACCGGAAATTTGCATATCGGGCATTATGTTGGCAGTTTGATGAGAAGGATTGAGTTACAAAACAAGGGCGGATATGACGAGTTTTATATCATGTTGGCAGATAGTCAAGCACTGACTGACAATTTTGGCAATGTTCAAAAAGTTAGGGATAATGTGCTTAATGTCATGTTAGATTATTTGGCAGTTGGCTTAGATCCAAACAAAGTTACATTCTTCATTCAAAGCGAAGTTAGCGAATTGACTGAATTTACTTTTTATTATATGAACTTGGTTACTTTGTCACGTTTGGAACGCAATCCAACGGTCAAAGAAGAACTTAAAACAAAAGATTTTAACAACACAATTCCTATGGGCTTTTTGACATATCCAGTCAGCCAAGCCGCAGATATAACCGCATTCAATGCAAACATCATTCCGGTTGGTGACGACCAGTTGCCGATGATTGAACAGACACGTGAAATTGTGCGTTCATTCAACAATTTGTATGGCGAAACTTTGGTTGAACCACAGGCGGTTTTGCCTGAAAAACAAAGTTGTTTCCGCTTGGTCGGAACGGACGGAAAGGCAAAGATGAGCAAATCCTTGGGCAATTGCATTTTCCTTTGCGACGAACCTGAGGTTATCAAACAAAAAGTATTTTCTATGTACACGGATCCAGATCATGTCCATGTTGAAGACCCAGGGAAGGTTGAAGGGAACACTGTCTTTACTTATCTTGACGTTTTCTGCAAACCTGAACACTTTGAAAAATATTTGCCGGAATATAAATCTCTTGACGAGTTGAAAGCACATTATTCTCGTGGCGGTTTGGGCGATATGAAAATCAAAAAGTTTTTGAACAACATTTTGCAAGAACTTTTATTGCCAATTAGAGAGCGAAGAAAAGAACTTGCAAAAGACCCTGAAAAAGTTTTTGAAATCTTAAAAGCCGGCACTGAAAAAGCAAGAAAAGTTGCTCACAAAAATTTGATGAAATTAAAAACAAATATTGGAATAAATTATTTTAATAAATAAATATCTTGCTAATTATTTTTAAATAACATATTTTAAAAAAAAACTTTTTAAATAAA
>DHNC01000023.1 GCA_002406115.1 Christensenella sp. UBA4626 | reverse complement strand
TATAATTAAGTTAATTATTTATAATAATTAGAAGAATTATTTAAAGTAATTATTCAAAAAAATGTTGACCGCAAACCAAGGATTTAATCATCAAAACTGAAACGGATAACGAAAGACAAATATTAAAACAAAAGTTTGTTGAGCTGCGAAAATGGAAAGGTCAGCGTTTAATAATAATTTTGTGTTAAAATGCAAAATATAAAAGGGGAAAGTATTTTGAAGGGGAATGCGAAATTTTTAAATAGACTCATTGTTTGGGTTATGTCGATTTTGATATCGGCAAGTGTTTTGTTTGTCGGAATGACACTTAACAAAACTAAATATGTAAATGCAGCCGTAACGAGCGGTGATAATTATAGCCAAAAAGATGAAGACGATATTATCCTTTCGGTTGAAAAGGTTGGCATTCTTTCCACGGGCGATGATTATTTGAAGGACTATAGCGGCAATGATTTAACAACAAGTGATAGCATATTGAGTTATTTCAATTCAAGCAACTATGCTTTCAAAAACGTGCTATACAGTTCATCATCTAACAAAACTTCCACTTTAAACAAACTTTATGTCGACAACACAAAAGACACGGCATACCCTAAACAAGATGAAAATGCCGACCAATATCCAAGTTATTATTACAAGGATATTCAAAACGGAACAAACACAAAAACAGTTTATCATTCTGGCGATTATATCATGCTGGAAAACAATTTAAAAACAAAAAATGGATATACATATTATTACAATCCAGCCATTAGGGCGTTTGACGACAATGGCGAAGTTGATATGGCGGAAGGTGTGCTTTTCAGTTTTGGAAGTTACAGATTAGGAACAAACAGTGTCGGCAGCACTACTCTTATTCGAAATTCAGGAGAAGAAAATTCAACTTTCACCTATGCAAAAAATGTTCAACAAATCAATGTTAGTGCAACACTCAACGGCAGTTCAATCACATTGCCAGTTGTAAGGCAATATGATGACGCAAACTACCAAGATTTTACATTCATTATCCCACAACGCAAAGGCTTTGACGGACATTACGAATTTGAAGTGGAATATCGCCACAACGAAGTGTTTAAGCGACAAACATTCTCATTCGATTTGGTGTTTAAATCCACATACACCGAACCAGAATCATTTGCGGGTGGTTCAGGATATTCATACGACACAATGCCAAAAATCAATGTGCCAGTTGGTTCAGCAAACGAATATTACCTTGGCTCCAATACCCAATATCCAACATTGACATATGATTTTTCTAAATACACTTTGGATTACACATTGTCCGCAAACGGCTTGACAACAAGTTATAGTTATCGCAGAGTGTTAAATTCAAACAATGGCTACGATTTGGTTGGGACAATCAGTTCTTCAAACGGAACTTACACCACCACCGAGCATTTGAATGGCGAAAACAAAGCGGTGTTTGTATTTACTGAAGTTGGTCATTACCAATTTGAATATGAATATATTTATAATGGTGTTCAAAACGATATGGGCTTTACCATAAATGGCGACAGTTTGGATATCTATGGTTATGAATTGAAATATTCCAAAGCGGGCTATTCCGAAGCACAAATGCGCTACCTTAAAATCCGCAAACACACCAAGGATATGGTCGTGCTTATCGTGCCTAATGGCTATTTAAAAGAAAATGAACCAGATGACCTTTCTTCCCTCGGCGTGGCATACTCAATTGAAGAGGTGGTTTCAGGCGTTGGTCAAGATTATCGCACAGGATATATTGCTGAAAATAATGATGCTTTAATTGAATTTAGTGTTAAAGACGCTCCAATCATTGATTTTGAAAACGTTACATATCAAACCACAAACCAAGGCGGGATTTGGTTCAGTTCTAATAGAAATTATATTGCAAGCACAGAAACAGCATGGAATAGTTACTATTATTACAGCACAACAAAAATAACAACTGCTCCTGCGGACAGTGAACGTAGGCCATTTAACAACACAACCACATTCAATCAAGTTGGATATTATTTGGTGGTTATAAATGTAAATATGAATGACGCAGAGAAAAACTTTTATGAAGTGTTTGCATTTAGATACACGAATTCAACCAGCAATGTGGAAGTAAACGCTTTGACAGTAAACGAAAACGGCGAACCAGTTGACCAAAATGGAAATGTAACAACCGACCGCAGCCAATATCAATACAAAACACCGATTGGCTCGGGCAAATTTACAAATCAAGCAGTAAAAATCAGTTGGGAAAAGCCGGGCGTCTTTGAAAGAAAGATGACCGTAAAATATTATTCAAACCTCAACGTCTATTTAACAAGGGATGAAAGCAAATCAAACGGCACAAGCATTTTGACATCTAATGAGTTGCTTAAACAAGCAGTAGCAAAAGAGGTTGAAAATGGCGCCATTTTAGGTGAAAATATTACGGCTGGAAATGGTTCAAGTTTCCTCATCGAAGCAACTAACGAAGGGCAAGCAAAAGCATATCGTTCTTTCACCGTGGATAAGACAAATATTGCTGGCGTGTCAGTTTATCAGGTTGAGCAAATCATTTCAAACGGCAACACACTTTACACAATCAAAGTTGACAACAGCGGCAACTATGTAAAATTTGAAAACGCTATCACAAACAAAAACTCGGCAATTTATTGGAGAGATAAAGTTAGCGGGGCGGAAATTTCTGCAACATATTATTACGCACCATTTGTAAAAGGCAATGATACTATCCAAGCGGTTTACAACACAAGCAGCCAAATTTGGTATCCAAACCAATACACTTTGGGCAATCAAACTGGCCCATTCAAAATTGAAAAACCAGAGCAGTTGAGCAATTCAATCGCTTCTTCAAACGTATTGAAAAATGACGGTGTGTATTTGTTTGTTTTGACCGACGAGGCAGGCAATAGTTGCAGATATATGTTTATTATTGACGATACTGAGCAGTATTTCAAAATTGGCGATAACTTTTATACACAGGAAAATTTGGTGTTTGCCACCGCAACGACTGTTGAATTTGCAACACACAAGGCAATCAAAATTGCTCCTACCACAAGTGAAGCAACCAACGAAATCAACACACTTATTTCAGCATTTGTGAACAATAGTTCCGACCTTGGCAATTATTACACTGGCGAACTGGACAACGATAGCAATATAAGCAAATTGCAAGCATTGTTCAACTCTAACACCAACGGCGACAAATATTTGACAGTTAAAAACACAAAAATTGAATTGCTAAATCAATACAATGACAGTTTTGACCCAATAAAAGTAGAAAAAAGTTCAACAGAAAATCCAAATTATGAAGTTAATCCGGAGAACAAAATTGGCTTGGAGACAGACGCAAACGAATACGTGCGTAGGTTATATATCTTTGGTGAAAACCAAGCAAATGTAACCCAAAAAGATGGTTCAAAATCATATATCCGTGTGGAAATAAATGATGACCATTCGCTTGGCAAAGTTTATTACTCAAACGACCAGAGCAGTTTGAGCGACGAAGATAGTTTGGTTGAAAAAGGATATATGCTTTCAACTGGCGCAACTATCAGTGCGGCAATGGCAACTTGCGACGATTTGGTTGCGTTCTATTGGACACAGGGTGTTGGAGAATACAAGATTGATAAAATTACTTATTTATATTATCCAATGACAGAGGGATATAATAGTGCAACTTATTTCTATAACGGCACACCGTCAGAAGTTGAGTTGTATGTCGACGGCAACACAACACAACCTGTTGCAGGGAATAAGACCGACAGATATTATAAGGAAATAAATGTTCAATCGGGCAAAACTCAAGAGGGTTTGTATATTGTTAAAAGATATTATGAAGGCAACAAAAATCCACAATTGTACTACTTTATTGTGGATAGGTCAGAGATAAATAAAAACAATCAAATATCGTTGAAATTGTTAGAAGAAAATGATTACAAAGATTTCAGCAAGTATGGCACAAAGGCAGAAAGTTTTTACGATCCAGATGATTCAACAAATCTTATCAATTATCAAGTTTCTCTTAAAACCAACAAGGTTCCAGTGAAACTTCAAGTCCCAGTAGCCAAGTTCTTCGATGGGACAAACAAAAGCAGTTATTATGCTGGCAGACTCAATTTGACATTGTATTATAAAGATACACAAAATCAAATTGACGGCAAAGTCCACAAATTATTCAGCACAAAAGACTATGCTGATGGTTTGTCAGATAAAGAAAAATATTACACCGACAGTGATTATTTGTTTATCAACTTAAAAGAGGCGATAAAATCTAGCGATGTGTTGTATCCAATGATTGAAAACATTTCTGGTTCTGATTGGATATGGCTTGCGGGCGATTATGTGTTTGTGGTGGAAGATAATGTTTTAAGTTCAAGTTTAACAAATCGTAAAAAGACATTCGCTTTCTCAATTGACAAGCAAAATCCTTCTACAAACGTATTTGCAACAGTGGAAGAAACTGGCAACTATGAAAACTCGGCTGCAAGGGCTGAATACAACGAAACAGAAAATAGATTTGACCTCAGCACAAATGCAGAATTTGTTAAGTTGGAGTTGAAGCAGTACGATAAAAATCAGTCCTCGGCACAAATTGATCCAAACTACCTTGTTATAACAAGGAATATGGACGGAGTGAGCGAAACTTACTTTAATTTCCAACACAGAAATTTGGGTGGATTGAAAAATCTGGCGGACATTCAATTTGATACAGATACCAATATTAGAACAATTGTTTTGGAAACCGGCCTTAACCGTAAAAACGGTGCAATTGACATGGCATCAAGTGCAAAACACGTTGAGTACACAATAAAGATTAGGTTTAAACTTACCGAAAAGATAGACTCAACAAACTATGAACCAATCTACGCTAATTGCTATCGCATAAAAGAAAACGGAAGATGGGTAAGTTATTATGAAATGACTTATCTTGTGGTTATTGATAGAATGCCACCAACAACCAATGCCAGTGCTTTGGAACAAAGCGATACACTTGCAGAAAAATATAATCAAGAAAACGGCATAGATAGCATGTTTGAGGTTGCCGCTTACGAAAATGGTGGGCAATATTTTGTAA
Organism: Christensenella sp. UBA4626; assembly: GCA_002406115.1. GTDB lineage: Bacteria > Bacillota > Clostridia > Christensenellales > UBA1242 > Onthoplasma. The sequence goes on along the minus strand of DHNC01000023.1, from coordinate 8,679 downwards.
ACCGTTATGCAAGTTATTACAACAACAAAAAACCAGGCAATATTTATGCTTTTGAAGTTGCAAACACAACAACATTCAGCACGCAAGATGTCAACAGATTGTATTATAGGCAAATCCCATCTATAAAAGACGCTTCGCTGAATATGCCAATTTCCAACTTTGCAACTTACACTATGATTTCAAGTGTGGAATTGACATCAAAATCAACTTATGGTGGCGTGTTCCCAAGTGAAATTGATGTGAATGAATATTATGAAATTGTGGAAGTTGATGCGGCGGGCAATATGTCACAATATGTGATTTTGTATCGGGGCAATACAACTTCGGACGATGTAAATAATGTAACATTCACTTTTAATGCAACTTATGTTGATGAGGCAGCAATCACCACTGGCGAAGTTACAATTTCTAACAACAATAAAGAAATTACATTGTTCTCACTTTCCGATTTAAAAACTGACGGCGGTGCAACAACACCAACTGACAGGTTCTTTAATATTGAGATTTTGAAAAATGGCACAGTGGTTAAAATTATCAACACAAATTTTGAAACCAACTTTACAAACACTGGTCTCTCAGCAACAATTTGTGATGTCATCAACACAAACGGACTTGGCAATTACACAATCAATGTAAATTCAAGGCACAGCACACTGACCTATATAATCAGATATTACGATCAAAACACTAGAGTGGAATTGGACGCAAAAGATTTGGTAAAACGTGATAGCCAAGGCAATTTCAGGATTGAGTTGAGTGCGGCGAATGTCAGTCAAGACGGCATTTTGTATTACGCAACCCAAATTGAGGTTACTGGCAAAATTGACGGCACCGACACAACCAATACATACACATATGATAATGGCAAATATCGTTTAAACGGCGAAGAGGTTAGTTCAATAACAAACCTTGAAGGTACTTATCAAATCAAATTGACTGACGCCTTTGGCTCAACATCAACCTATCGTTTTGATACAGAGCAAGGAGATATGTTCCATTCAATTGCGTTTGAGGGCGAAACCAGCACCAATCCAAAATACTATAAATCTGGCAATAACTATTATGGATTTACAAAGGCAACAATCAAGTTTAATTCTTCATTATATAAACAAATCACTTTAAGTTACTCAATCAATGGCGTACAACATCAATATACTGTAACTATTGTGGACGATGTGGTTACAATTTCGCCAGCCGATTATTTAGTTTCTGGTGACAAAATACAATATGAATATTTGTTGGATGTTAAAGTTGATATGATTAAAATCAACAAAGCCAACAACACAATCGAACTTTTGCCTTTCACTGCAACCTCAACTGGTGCAATTGTGGATTATGATGTAGCATTGTGGTACGGTGGTAGTATTGAATACACATATAACGTGGTTTTGGATAGTTACACAAAGAAAGTATCACTTAAAAATACTGAAAATCTCGAACATGAAATGGATTTTGAGTACAATCAAGATTACGATAAAGTTGTTTACAAATCCACCACTTCTGGTGTGATGAATTTGATGTGGGATAAAGTGGAAAACGATTATTTCACATATAGTTACAAACTTTACGAAAAACTTGCAGATGACACAATTGCAACTTACGATTTGGACGATTACACAAGCCGTGTTATCAACACAACATCAGAAAGTAAGGGTGTTTATTGGTTTGAAATCACCATTTTCACCAAAGACGGCTATCGTTTGGGCAACAAAGTTTATGCATTCTCAGTTGTGGCAACATTGACAGATTTATATTACGTTCAAACCGAAGACATGGTGGCAATAAGTGCAAATTCTTCATTCAAATTGAGTGAATTGCCAACAGATTTTAATTATTCGAGCTTAAAACTTGATAACGAAGAAGAAATTGTAAAACCAATAATCAATTTACCTTTGTATATCAGCAACAAAGCACTCACAGTTGTGTTGGCAGAAGACCAAGGCGCACAAAAGAAGAGCACAAATGTACTATCTCTCCTTGATGGCAAAGCGGAATTTGTTTTGCACCGTGTTTACACAAACACATACAGCAGATATTTTGCAACTTTGGTTGTTAAACCTAACAGCAACGACCAAATAGCAAGAAATGTTGAAATAAAAAATGGCACAGACGGAAGTTTGGTTCAAGATTACATTAAGTCATACTATGTTAAAGATAAGTTCACCTTGAACTTTACTCAAACAAGTGCGGATGTAAGCAATATTACAAGCAAAAACTACATCATATTGAATGTTTATCACAATAATGTGTTGTTGGAAAAAGTAAGTTATCCTAACACATTGTCAATTGAGTATGAAATCAAGGGTAGCGGTGAATATAAATTTGAAATTTGTGACCTCGCTGGCAACAAACACGTGTTTAAGTTTAACGACCAAACTGGCACAGAAATTACAATAAATGTGATGAAAAACATTTATTTCACAATGAATGGCAATGCCCCTATCGACAATGCGGTGTTTAATGATGCGGTTGAATTGAATGTTGTAAATCCATACAATTATGATTCAATCAACACTCAACCAGTCAGCATCAGCGCAACAAAAAACGGCAGTGCTTACACACCAAAACAAAAAGGATATGCATACACATTTGATGAGTTTGGCAGTTTCGAAGTTACATTCAGTGCAACCTACGACGGAAACGAACTCACAAGCTCAATCAGTTTTGTAATTATGAACAAAAATGAGGCTAGGTTAAGTTACGACCTCACCCCTGTGATGAAGTATAATGTCATCAAAGTGGAAAATCAGTCGGGTGTGGATATAACCGAGGCGTTTAAAAAAGTAATCACTCAAAACGGCAAACTATTAAGTTATGATGTGTTGATGGAAAATTCTGATAACCTTGGTATAAGTGCCGGCAAACAAAGTTTGAAACTGACTTATGAGGTTGTGGATGGAATTTATCCAGCCCGTCAAGCAACATTTGTGTTTACGTTAAATGACGAGGTGCCAACAATCGAATGCTCGCTCGAGCTTGGCAAAGAAACCAACAAAGGCTTTGATATAACATTCAATCCGGGCATCATTTACGAGCAGGTTGGTGACTCTTACATCTACATCAACGACACTTTGATTTACGAAATCAACGAAACATCCGTTTTGGAAATGGTTACGCATTCCATAACTCAAAAAGAAAACGGCTCAGGTGATTATTACGTAAAATTGATTGGCAGTTCGGGCAATGTGATAACAAGTTTCAAAGTTGTTGTTAAAGAGCCATTAAACATTTGGGCAATCATAATCATAGTTGTTGTGTCCGTGATTGTTATCGGCGTGACACTTACAATCGTAATATTGCGTAACAAAATGAGAATAAGATAGTTTTGTAAAAAAAGTTATTAAAAATAAAATTATTTCTTGTTCTTCTAAACCAATCTTTGGCAAGAAAAAAACCTTATCTAATCATTCCATATTGTAAACCCAAAATGGAGTGAAAGGATAAGGCTTTTTTGTTTTATGTATTTAAGTTTGCTTAATTGCTTTTTGGTTGGTCTTCCGGTTTTTGTGTGGCGGTTTTTTCATCCGCTTTTACATTATCATCTGACTTTTGCTTTTCAAAAATAGGTTTAATTTCACGCTTTGGCTTGGTTTTAGCTGGCAATCTTTCTGGTTTGATTGCTTGGAAGAAAACTTCACCTTCGTGACTTTGGAAATATACGCCAACAATGCCTTTGCGTTTGCTGCTCAAAATGTGGAAGGCGGCTCTTTTCCTTGCGCCACCGACAATGTATCCAACCTTTTTGGAGTTTGGTTCAACAAACACATTATATGCACGCAATCTGCCCAAATTGTCAATGATTGTTATGCCGTCAAAGTTGAGCATTTTGATAAACAAGTCAGCGTGCGCTTGCAGTTTGCCTTCGCTGTAACTTTTGCTTTGGGTGAACAATTTGCTAAAATTTATAGGCTCTTTAAGCCAGATGCCGTCCTCAAAAAGACCTGTATCTACATAGTCCTTGTCGATAACCACGCAAAGTGCACCGTGAACATCATTAAGCACGTTGGTGAAAATGTTGAGGTACATATTTTTCATGTCGCCAAGTTTGCGTTGGGTTGTCCTCAACTTGCTGAATGTGGCATCAACCAGTTCTCTAATCTCGGTTGTAAATTCGTTGTTCTTGGATTTGTCCAAAGAAAAGTTGACAGTCAAAGTTTCACCACTGATAGAGTGTAACAGCATTGAAAAACTGTTCAATGGTCTGGCAATTATGCAATGCATTTTTGCCGTTCGCTCTTTTGAAAAGGTCGACTCTTCAAGCGTTTGCAAAAAGTTTTTGTCTTTAATGCTTCTAAAACTCATCACCAAGCCATAAGAAATTTTATCTTCTTTCAGGTCGATAAACAAACACCAATCTTGCCTTGCCAATGCCAAAACCGCTTTAAGACGGGAGTTGAACATTGTGGCTTCGCTGTCTTCAAAAATTGTCAATGCCATTGTTTTTGGCACAAGTTTGATTAAGCCATCAATATTGTCGGTGAAAATTATTTTTGGTTTGATATCCAAATCTTCTTCGGAATAATCCAGCAAATCGTTAAATCGGTTTAAAAAATGAGACATTAACAACGGCGGAAAATTTTCAAACTCTTGTTCGAAAAATCTTGTAACACTTTCCTTGGCGTTGTCAAAAAAAATTGTCTCATTCATACTTATAAAAAGAATATAACAATTTTATTTTTTTTATGCAAACGAATTTGAAAAAAATGTTGAAAATTCTTGACAAATTTACTTTTTTATCACTTTTTTGTGTTTTTTTAATGTTTTTCGGTCTTTTTTTTTACAAAAACAAAAAATTTATTGTTTTATTGTAATCAGCAAGAAATATATTCATGTTCAAAAAATGTTTACTTTTTTAATTCATTTTTCAAATAAATAATTTCATTTTTAAGCCTTGCGCATTCGGCTTGTTTAGATTTAAGTTCTTTCAAAACTTTTTCAAAGTTTGACCTGGCGTTTATTATGTCGGCCTTTGTTTCAAGTTCGATTTTCCTTCTCACAATATTTATGATGCCAGAAAAAAGTGCGTTGATATCTTCGTCACTGATTGGCGGCGGCATAACCAACATATTGCATGGTGGATTTGGTGTTTTGTTATCTTCATTTATCATACATCTATTTTCTCCAACTGGACATCAATTATCATAAATTTTTGTGTCGAAAAATGTGCAAATTTATATTTTCAAATTGAAACAGAAATTTTTTTTATTTTAATTCATAAATATCTATATGAATTATTTGGTATCTAATTTTGATTTTAAGATTAAAGGTCAAAAAGAAGTTCTCAAAGCGAATGTGCCATATTGTGTTTATGAACTTTCTGACGAACTTTCCAATTGTGAACTTCAACAAAAGTTCAGGCAATGGCAATATTTTGATATAAATTTTTATGAAATATTTTCGTTTGTTGCCACTTATCAGTATGTAAATTTAATCAGTTTTAAACAGGACAAAATATGTTTTTTGAATTTTCCGTTCAACAACGAGCAGGATTTTAGAAGTTTTGAGTTTTTAAACAATCCGGTCAATGTCTTTATAGATAAAAAGTTGATTATAAATTTTAAAGATAAACAACTTGTAAATATAGAAATTGACAATCTTGCTTTTGACCGATTTTACGTTGACGAGGATATTTGCTTTATATACTTCAAAGGCACAAGGCAATTTTTGGTTTGCTTTGACAAAGATAAATTGATTTGGGCTGATTTTTTCGATGAATACAATTCCGCAAAAGGTGAAAAGCAATTTTTAAAGCATTTGCACGACGGTTTAAATCATGGCAGAGTTTTAAGCCTGAAAGAGGGGAAATCAGATAAGTATTTGGTTTATTTGGATGATTTTGAAATGAATTTAAAGCCAGAATTTGTGGCACTTGTGTTTATGGATTGTTTTGCGGCGGGAAATTTTAATTATTGCGTCAACTTGCTGGATAAATCAATTGCACCTCAAAATGCGAAAGACATAAAAAACTTTTTACCTGAATTTGATAGGTTTTTCCCGTTTGGAGAAAAGGTTGTTGTGCTGTTCAAAAAAAATGCCCTGGTGGGCATTTGTGAATTTGAAATTGTTGAAGATAAAATTGTCAATATTATTTTAAATTAAGATTTGTCAATTTCAGCCGATTTGTTTTTGCTTGGTAAATCAAACAACTTGTTTAACACGAAGTATACTGGATAACTTGCTTGGCAAACCACGATGAGGAACAGTATGTCATGGTAGGACAAGTGAACGTATTTAAACACATCATACAGAACAACTACGGCAGTGATAGTGAGAGCTAAACAAGCCACATACATTATAGATTTGAACCAGTTAAATGGCTTGCACATATGGAACAAAGCCATAAATCCGACACACAACAAAGCCAAAGATGACATTGTGACCAAAACTTCGGTGGAAATGCCAACAAACATTTGATAAATGTACATTGTTATTGTTGATGCAATCAGACATATGCCCGCCGGCAAAGTACTTTTTACTATATTGACCAAAAATTTGCCTTGAATTTTGTTTGTGTTTGGCTGCAATGCAAGGAAGAATGACGGCAAACCTATGACGAAAATTTCAAGCAGAGTAAATTGAATTGGGCTGAATGGATAGGTTTTGTTTAAGCACAATACAAACACTGCGATAGATATTGCAAACACGGTTTTCATCAAGAAAAGAGAAGAGGATTTTTGAACATTATTAACAACTCGCCTTCCCTCTGCGACTACGCTTGGCATAGAACTGAAATTGCTGTCCAAAAGCACAAGTTGACTTACGCTTCTTGCTGCGTCGCTACCCGCTGCAATTGCAATCGAACAGTCGGCTTCTTTAAGTGCCAAAATGTCGTTCACGCCGTCGCCGGTCATGGCAACAGTTTTGCCTTGGCTTTTTAAGGTTTTGACCAAAATGGCCTTTTGTTCTGGGCTAACTCTTCCAAAAATGGAATATTTGGTTGCGGCCTCCATAACTTCGGTGCTGCTTAAACCATACAAACTTATATATTTGTCATAATTGTCGACGCCGACACGTCTTGCCACTTCGCTGACTGTGATTGGATTGTCGCCAGAAATAATTTTGATATCAACACCATTATCTTTGAACCATTGAATGGTTTTTGGTGCGTCTTTACGAATGTTGTCTTGCAGCAAAACCAAAGCAACAGGCTTAGCACTTGCAGCAGTGAAATTTGCGTCACTTTCAGCCAAAAGCAAGACACGATAGCCACTCAAAGCATAATTTTCCACTGTCTTTTTGAGTTCGTTTGAAGGTTTGTCCATAACAAATTCAAATGCACCCAATTTGTAAGCGCCGACCGACCTGAATTTGCACGCCATAAATTTTCTTTCGCTAGAAAATGGTACGGATTTTTCCGCTGTATAGCAAGGTTTTCCGCAATATGATTTAAGTGCAAGGGCAGTGTGATTTGCGTCGTGGAAAGCGTTCACCATTGAGGCAATAATTTTGTCGACGTCCTTTGCAGTTTGGTTGGAAAGCAAAACAATGTCTTTAACGCTCATCGAGCCATTTGTCAAAGTGCCAGTTTTGTCCAAACACAGGACATCAGTCCTTGCCAGCATTTCGATACAGTACAAATCCTGCACCAAAGTCCTTTTCTTTGCTAAGCGGATGACGCTTACTGCCAAAGCAACAGAGGTGAGCAAGAACATTCCGGCAGGAATCATTGCGATGATACAGCCACTTGTCTTTGTGATTGTCATATAAAGCAGGCTATAATTTTGCGCAGGGTTTTCAAGGTAGTATTTGTAGTTGTTGTAAGCCATGAGGATTGCAATTGGCACCATAAAGATGCTGATGATTTTTATAAGTGCTCTAAGAGATGTCAACAATTCGCTTTTTGCTTGTTTGAATTTTTTTGCTTTTTGGCTGAGTTCGGCAATGTAATTTTCATCACCGATTTTGTTCACTTTTGCGATACAAGTGCCGCTTGAAATGAAACTTCCTCCAAGCAGAGCATCACCTTTTGATTTTTTTACAGGCTGACTTTCGCCAGTAAGCAAACTTTCGTTTACTTCCACATTGCCGGATTGCACGATGCTGTCGCAAGAAATTTGCATACCTGGATTTAAGCAAAGCAAATCGTCCAGCACCACTTCGGTTTTATAGATTTCTTGTTCTTCGCCGTCACGGATGACTTTTGTAAAGTTTGAGTTGGTGAGGGAAAGTTTGTCCATGGTTCGTTTGGCTTTGATTTCTTGTACGATACCAATGGTGGTGTTGACAACAACAATAACCATAAACATCATGTCGGAATATGCGCCAACAATTGTCAATGCAATGGCAACCAAAAGGCAGGTTAAATTGAAAAATGTAAATACGTTCTTTGCAATGATTGACCAAATGCTTTTTGTGGTTTTTGTGCTTGAAACATTGACCAAGTTTTGCTCGGTTCGCTTTTTAACTTGTTCGCTTGTTAGCCCCACATCAAGTTTTGGATTGTAACGTGTTATGTTTTTTGGAGCCTTTGTTTTTAAAGAATTTTTCTTTGCCATTTTTTCCTCTATTCTGTTTTCTCTTTGACGATTTTTTACTGACCTAAAACTTTTGATTTTAAATCTGAAAACAAATTTTTGTTTTTATTTACGTTTTTAGAATCATAATTTTAAATCATTTAAATATATATAAAATACTAACACATAAAAATAATTTTAACAAATAAATATTAAAAAATTCCAA
>DHNC01000036.1 GCA_002406115.1 Christensenella sp. UBA4626 | reverse complement strand
TATTTAATTTATTTTTTAAAATTTATTTTATTTAATTTAAATTCGAATTCTAATTTGTTTTTTTTAAATTTTAATTTTATTTCAAAAAGCCTTCAAGGATTTTTTCTTCTGCTTGCTTCTCGCTAAGCCCAAGAGTCATCAATTTCACAATTTGCTCGCTTGCGATTTTGCCGATTGCGGCCTCGTGTGAAAGGCTTGCACGGTTGTCAAAAGCGGAAACTTGCGGCAAGGAAGAAATCCTAGATTTATCCAAAACAATACCGTCGCATTCAACATGACCAAAGCAGAGGTTTTTGCCAATCATGTTAGATTTAAACACTTGCTCGCTTTCGCCTTTTGCAACGCTGCGAGAAACAATATTGCATTTGCTGTTTTCGCCTTTAAGTTGCACAGTGAAATTTGTTTTTGCAACTTGAAAGCGGTCGGTCAAAATCTTTTCGTTTATCACAAGAGTAGCGTCTTTGCCGACAATGGCTTTTGTCACACGATTGGCGCTATCCACACCGCCCAATTGAGTTGTGTGTAAAGTGACAACAGAGCCGTCGCCAATTTTCAAAATTGTTGTTGGGTTCAAAATCTTATGCTCACCCTTGCCCAACCCCAAATGGTTTTCGATATACTCAACCGTTGCATTTTTGCCGACATGGAAAGTGTGGATGCCGTCATGCCCGCCGTTTCCAGTGGAATGCACGCCGCAGCCAGCCACGATTGTCACGTTTGCCCCGTCCTCAATGTAAAAATCGTTATAGACCATATCAAAAAGGTCGTCTTGATTTACCACAACTGGAATATGGCACGCCTCGCCCTGGCAGGATGAATGGATGTAAATATTTATGCCCGGATTGTCCGTCTTGCGTTCAATTTCGATGTTTGCGCTGGATTTAAGCAGTTCGCTTTTGCCGTTTATCCTTAGCGACACTGCCCCAGACGGGATTTCGTGCAAGGCGGCAACTTTTTCCAAAATGGTTTTTGTGATGTTATCTAGTTTCATCGTCAGCCTCCTCAATTTTTGCGCACGCAAGTTTGCCCATTTGTTTGAGCATTTTTTTGCTCTCTCCGCTGGCAGTGATTTCGCCATGGCTCATCAAAACAATTTGGTCGGCACGCTCCAAAAGTCGGGTTTGGTGGCTTACAACAATGTAAGATTTGTCGGCTTCAAAAACGCTGCTGAGTTTGTCAAAACTCCAAAGGTCGATGCCCGCTTCTGGCTCGTCAAAAATCACAGTCTTGCCTGGTTTTGCAAGAGCAAGTGCAATTTCTACACGCTTTTGCTCGCCGCCTGAAAGGGTTTTGTCAAAATCACGGTTGATATAATCCTTTGCACAAATGCCAACTTTTGAAAGGTATTCGCACGCTTGCGGAACGGTGTTATTTTTGCCTGTTGCAAGGTCAATCATATCTTTAATTGTAATCCCCTTAAACACCACCGGCTGTTGAAAAGCATAGTTTAACCCCAATTTTGCACGTTGGTCGATTGTGAGGTTTGTTATATCCTGCCCGTCCAAAATCACGCTGCCCGAAGTCGGCTTAACAATACCCATAATGATTTTTGTCAAAGTGGACTTGCCGCTGCCGTTGTGTCCAGTGATTGCAGTAACGCAGTTATCTAAAAATGTGTAAGAAACATTATTTAAAATTGTTTTTGTTTTGTTGCCATTTTCCACAACATAACAGATGTTTTTAAGTTCTAGCATATAACTCCTTTAAACACTAATATTTTAGCATAGCGGCGTAAAAAAAGAAAACAAATTCTTGTAAAAATATGTTTTCTTATCTGTTAAAATTTAATATGTTTTTATTTACGCCCGCAAACGCTGCTTGCCGCCCGCTTGACTTAAGAAAACCCAAACAAAAGGCGGATTATACACGTTCAAAATAAATGCTTACAACCATTCTGAAATTGTCAGTGTTTAAAGTGTTTTCGTAAGCGTCATCCAAAACCACGCCGTCAAACAAACTGATTGTCTGCCCGCCAGAGATTGGCGCCACGCTTGAATATCTTCCGTTGCCGCTGTTGGTGAAAAATTCGTGGTTATATTCATAGGCAAATGTGTTTTTAAGTTTAACCCCGGATTGGAAAACCTCGATTGTGTAATACACGTTAAACTGCCCAGTTGAGTTGATTTGAATATCGGTGTCAATCATATAAACTCGGTTGCCCTGCACACCAAAAGGCGTACGGAACTTGTCCATTTTTTCGCCGTCCACAATAAATTCCGCATCCACATTGCCATAAACTTTAAGTTCGCAATTGTTTTCCAGCCTTTTTACGCTTACAATCACAACAATTGTGGTGATAGCCGCCAAAAGCAGCAATATAAGCACAGCAATAACCACCTTGTTACGTGTAGTTCTGCTGCGGTATTTTTTAAGGTTCTGTTCGTTGATTGTTTCCAAGTCGTCAATACTGATATTTGACGATCTCAAACGTTGGTCAATTTGTTTTTTCTTTGTGCCTTGCTTTATGTCTGCCTTTGAGGTTTCACTCAAACTGCTTTTTGGCACAATCGGCGTTTGCATTTCACTGATTGTGTCAATTTTTGGTGCCGGATTTGCCGGAGAGCGTGGTGCTTTTGGCTTTGGCTCAGCCTTTGGTGCGTTGGTGCGTTTTGGCGTGGCAGAGGTTGTTGCCTTTTTTGCCGTGGAAAGATTGTCCGCAGTTGTCTGCGTCTTTGCCGGTTTTACGGTGTTAAGTTTTGGATCTTTCTCTGCCATAATACGCTCCAATTTATTTTTTATACCGCAACGCTTTCAAGTTCGACCACCAAATACAAGGCGTTGCCACCAATCAGGCTCCTATAAGCCTCATTTTCGTTTATTGTGAAAGATGTAAACAAATATCTTTCGGTTGCCGTCAGCGTGCTGTCGGACATTGTTGCAGGTTCCAAAGCAATGTTTTCGCCTGCGCTGTTTCTGTAATAATACCAGCCGTTATCATAAACCCATCCGCCTTGGCTGCTGGTTGGTGCGGAAAAGCCTGCAAAACTTGCATCCAGTTCAACTTTGCCAGTTGCTGTTGCTGCATACATTGTTGCCTTAAATCTTACGCCAAAAGATTTGCCCAAATCTTCGTTTTTCAAAACCAATTTAAGTTGATTTGTGTTCACTTCATCCCCAGCAGTAAAACTTCCGCTTCCGCTGTTTGTGTAGAACTTGCCCTCAACCAAATCGTACATACCAAGCACACCGCTTGCATTTTTGGCAGGCACAAAGTCCCTCACCAAAACATTTTCACTGTACATTGTAAAGTTGTAAATTCTTACCATATATCCAGTTCTGTACCATGAAGCATTGAACAAATGAATGTTTGCAGTAGTTAAAGTTCTGCTTGTATAAGTTATTTCTTTTATTTCATTACTCAAAAAGTTGGATTTAATGATTGTTTTTGTGTCGCCAACTGACATATCAAAATTGTAATAATCGTAATCTCCCATTTCGATAACAGAAGAACCATAATAACTATTAACAACACTGCCTGACCCGATTAAAACTGAACCGGCGTTTGCCAAAAGTATCCCCACAAAATTGTCATACCTTGTACCAGAAGAGAAAATATAGTTATCTCCGCTTCCGGTTGTTTTTTGACAATAAGTGTTTCCCACAAAACGCATATTAGATGTTGGTACTATTCCAGTATCAATACATTGTTTGCCGTCGCTTTGCAAATATTCAAGTTGGGTGTAGCCGGATGGAAGTGAGGTGGATTGGATTTTGTTGTTGGTTGCGCTTGAACCGGCAAGGCTTATGCTTGTGCCTGCCATTGTTTCCGCCCCAGCGGTGAATGTCCCGCTGCCAGCGTTTGTATAAAACTTACCTTCCACCAAATCGAACATACCGATAGCACTATCGCTATCCTGCTTTGCTGGAATAAGGTTGCGAACCAAAACGCCATTATCCCATATATTTGTATAATAGATTTTTCCGCTTGAATCATTATTACCTGGACTGAAGATAAGGATATTATTATTTGTAAAATCAGTTGTTGTTATTTTTGAATCGGAACTATACGTAGTCCCATTGATTTGCATATAAAAATCGCCAAGTTCAACATCATAATAAGTGTTTAGGTCTATCACATTCGGTATTGCTATCTTGTTGGTAGAATTTTCGCCAGCATCAAAGTATGCAGCCCCACCAAATGCAAAAAATCTATAATCATCAACATCAGTGTTGCCAACACCAATGATTGAACCGCCGGTATAAGCGTTGAAAACCACACCAAAAGAAAGTTTTAAACTGGTTGATGGTTTGATATTTGTATCAATACACTTAACCCCTTGACCGTCTGACTCGATGTATTCAAGTTGTGTGTAGCCAGTTGGGAGGGATTTGGATAGTAAGGTTTGGGTGCCGTTGGCGTCCTCTTGATAGACATTGACGTTTGCCTCGCCAGTTTTTACAACCACGTTGATATTTTTGCTGCTGCCGCTGCTATCGGAGAACCAAGCGCCGGTGATGTTGACCAAGGATAGCAAAAGACTGAGCAATAGAACTATTGCTGACATGATAGATAACATAGATATCCTTTTGCTTGCTTTCATGTTTCTCCTTTTTTTTAGTCCGCTTTTACAATTTTATCCTAACATGGGTTATAATCCGAGCAATGTGGCGGCTTCTTCACCAAAAGTTGCCACCACGGCTGTTTTTTCTGCCTGAACTGCTTCAAACTTGATTGTTATTTTAATATAACTGCTGGTTACGTCTGCCGGAGCGTCGGTTGAGATTGTTGCGCCGGTTGCCATGGCGTAATAGCCGCCCGCTGTCATGACGCTGCCGAGGTAATAGAACTCGCCACTCTTTTTGACAGATGCGGTGGTTGTAAGGAGGATATATTGACCGTAATCGGTTGTGTCAGAGCTGTCGGCAGTATAACTATCGCCAGATTTGACCATTTTTATTGCACTGACCGTGAGCCTTGCGTAAGAATCGCAAGAGGTGGTGCTTGGCATCAAGCCGACGTTTGTGATTGCCGTGCCGTCTGCCAACTTAAAACTGAACTCATGCCCACGCAGGATTGAAGTTGTGTTTGGGATGACTTCAAACTCGGTTGAGCCAGTTGATTGTGACTCATTTGAGCCAGAAGCGGAGTAAGCGAATGTCACATTGAGGTCGTAGAAAGTGAGTGAGCCTTCCACGGTTGCTTTTGCGGTGAAATAGGCATATGTGACGTTAAAGCCGCACAAAAAGACCACAACAATCATAAGTATGTTGCCCAGCATATTAAGTTTTTTGTTGGTCTTTTTCATGCTGCTCCTTTTTTTAGTTATACATGGCTTTAAGTTTGCTTAAAAAGCCGGTTGTCCAAACGCTGGCTGGCAGGCTGCCAGTTGTGTCAGCGATTGTTTCCACTGTGCATTGAGTGTCGATAGCGGTCATATCCACTGGGATAACTTGCCC
>DHNC01000005.1 GCA_002406115.1 Christensenella sp. UBA4626 | reverse complement strand
AATAAATTTTATATATAAAATAAGTTTTTATCAACAACGCATTATATATCAATTACTGAAGAATGTTCCGATATTTAACACAACATCCATTTTGTAAAAACATTTCAATATATTTCATAAACGCTCAAAACAAAGTTTGTTGCAAACACAAAAAAAGATAGGAAATTTAAAACCTATCTTTTTTTCTTATCAAGCCCTTTTCTTTGCCATTCTTTGACGGAATATAATATCTTCTATCCTTCAACTTATCTGGCAAATATTGTTGCTTTACGTAGCCACCATAATTGTGTGGATATTTGTATTCTGGAACATTGTCAACTTCATAATGATAGTTTTTCAAATGCTCTGGCACGTTGTCGTCCGGATGAAATTTCGCATCCTCTTTTGCTGCCTCCAAGGCAACCACAACACTGTTAGATTTTTCCGCTTCGCAAACATAAATTATTGCATGTGCAAGTGGGATTTCCCCCTCTGGCAATCCCAAATTTTTAACCGCATTCATTGCAATCATTGCCATAAGGCTTGCGTTACTATCCGCCATTCCAACATCTTCGCTTGCGTGGGCAATCAGCCTCCTACAAATGAGTAGTGGGTCACAGCCCGCTTCTATCAATCTAAACGCATAATAAAGTGCGGCGTCTGTATCGCTGCCACGCAAACTTTTGCAAAAAGCACTGAGCATATCATAATAGGTGTTTTCATCAACGCTTATAACCGGCTGTTGAATACACTGACTTGCAACCAATTTATCAATTACAATTGTGCCAGTTTTGTCAGGTTTTGTTGTTGTAACTGCCAATTCCAAGGCGTTATAGCAACTTCTCAAATCGCCATTCGCAAACATCGCAAAATGGTTTAAAGCCTCTGCATCCAATTTGATTTTCAACTTGCCAAATCCTCGATTTTCATCTTTTAAAGCAATCAAAATTGCGTCTTTCAAATCATTGACACTTAAAGGCAAAAATTTAAAAACCCTACATCTGCTAACGATAGCCGGCGTCATGCTTATGTGAGGATTTTCAGTGGTCGTGCCGATAAAAGTTATATATCCACGCTCAACCGCCTCCAACACTGAATCGCTTTGGGCTTTGCTCCACCTATGACATTCATCCAATATCAAAATGGTGCTTTTGCCAGTCAATTCAAAATGTTTTTTTGCCTCATCTATCACACGTTTTGCGTCCGCAACCCCACTTGAAACGGCGTTCAATTTTACATAATTTAAATTGAGTGAGGAAGCAATAATATATGCCAAAGTTGTTTTTCCAACCCCAGGTGGGCCATAAAAAATGCAACTGCCAAGGCGGTTCACTTGCAAGGCTCTTCTTATCAAACTATCTTTGCCAACAATGTGTGTCTGCCCGATAAATTCGTCCAGATTCCTTGCCCGCATCCTTTCAGCCAAAGGCGTCATATTAAAATCAACATCTTCATTTATGTTTTTCATACTTTAATTATATCAAAATTATAATCTTTTTCAAGTAGATTGATTGAAATTTATTATTTTTTCGCCAAATCCAAAGTTGTATGTGATTGAATATTTAAGCCTATAATTGTTTTGCTTTACTTGCAACTTATCCTTTGAGATTTGAATGTTTAAAACAAACTTTAAAAATCTTATATATCTAAGCAAGTCCTTGCATTTAGAAAAATCAAACAGATTGTTCAACACATCAATTTCCGCTTTTCTTTTTAATGTTTTTAAATCAAAATCATATGAGCAAATATTCATTTGCAAATATCTAGCAAACGGAAAATTTTTCATTTTGATAATTGCCTCTCCATTTCCAGTAAAAAACAAAAAGTCGCCCACAAGCCGTGCATTCAACACATTTTCAAGTGCAATCATTTTTCCATCTTTTTTTAAATATATATTATTTTTTAAATTCAAAACATTACATTGCCCCACAAAGATTTTATGTTGAGAATGCGAACAAAATATGATTTTATTTTTTTCAAATTTTAATTCCGGCAAAGGAAAAACTTTGTTGTTTTTAATTTTTTTTATCACAAAAAACAAAGTTAAAGCAAAATAATAAACAATCAGCAAAACAAATATCACATAAAAATTATTTCCAAATTTATAAAAAATTTTATTAAAGTCAGCAAATAATTTTGTATTTATTATAAAAAATATTGGTTTTTATTTAAAAAATTATTATTTTTTTATTAAAATCATTAAAAAATTCAATTTTTTACGCAAAAAACACAATAAAAATATAAAAAATAATTTTTTTAAGTATTTTTTAATTTTTTCATTATTTTGATTAAACAATATTTTTTGGCAAATATTTTAATTAGTTGACATTGTAAATTTTTAAATATACAATATTTTTAAGAAAGTTATTTAACAAATAATTTTTAACAAAAAAATAAGGAAGGTTTTATGAAAGCAAAAATTGGTATAAATGGTTTTGGCAGGATTGGCCGTTTGATTACTCGTGCAAGTGTTGGTCGTGATGATGTTGAGATTGTTGCAATAAATGACCCATTCTTAACTCCTGAATATGCGTGCTATCTTTACAAATACGACACTGTTCACGGAAAAGCGAACAGCACATTGAAAGTTGACAAAAATGGTGATTTAAAACTCAACAACAAAAAGATTTCATTCTTTGCTAAGATGAATCCGGAAGAGATTGACTGGAAAGCTGCCGGTGCGGATTATGTTATCGAATGCACTGGCAAATTTACAAACGCTGACGACGCAAGACGTCACCTTGCAGGTGGTGCAAAAAAAGTTATCATCAGCGCACCAGGTAAAAATTGTCCAACTTTTGTGTGCGGCGTAAATGAAAATAAATATGACAGCAGCATGGACGTTGTTTCAAATGCAAGTTGCACAACAAACTGCCTCGCCCCATTGGTTAAAGTTATTGACGACGTTTACGGGATTGAAGAAGGTCTTATGTCCACAATCCACTCCACAACCGCAACTCAACTCACTGTTGACGGCGTTTCCAAAAAGGATTGGCGTGGAGGACGTGCAGCAAGTGCAAACATCATCCCAAGTTCAACTGGCGCAGCAAAGGCCGTTGGCGAAGTTTTGCCTCACCTTAAAGGGAAATTGACGGGCATGAGTTTCCGTGTGCCAACAATCAATGTCAGCGTTGTGGATTTCACCGTCAAACTTAAAAAGCCAACAACATATGAGCATATTTGCAAAACAATGAAAAAGTACAGCAAGGACATCATCCCAGACGTGTTGGGTTATACTGACGAACCTGTTGTATCCAGCGATTTTGTTGGAGATAAACACACTTGTATTTTTGACGAAAAGGCAGGCATCATGATGAGCCCAACCTTTGTTAAACTTGTTGCTTGGTATGACAACGAATATGGATACAGTTGCAAATGTCTGGACTTGGCAAGTACAATGTTTAAAAAAGACAGACAAAAAACATAGGCGTAAACCTATGTTTTTTTATGTATAAGACCAATTTGAAGAGCCGCTGTCAGCCACAACGCCAGTGTCGACCGAATATTCAAATAGAACAAGTAAGGTGAAAATAATCGCAACTGAAAGCACCACAATAGAAATCACCAAACCCGCAATTGCCAAGCCTTTGCTTTTGCCTGTCCCATTCTTGCATTTGCCAAGCCCAATCGCACTGAAAATTAAGCCTAAAAGCGAAAACGAAAATGAAAATTGCCTAAGCACAAGCGCACACAATGAAAGCACAAACCCAGTGATGGCAAAGCCAGAACTTTGTTTAACCTCATAACCAGAATTTGCAACTTTTTCCTCAACTTTTGGTTGGCTTGTTAAAGGTTTTTCCTCCAAAGTGAACAATTCCTTGTCCAATTTCGCCTGCTTATCTTTAATAAGTTTTTTTACCAAATTTTGATTTTCAACAACGGTTGGCTGGCTTAACGCTGCCCCACATCCTGGGCAAAACTTATAAATTTTGTCAACCTCACAACCACAATATTCGCAACGCATTTTAACACTCCACAAAATGATAATTTTTTAACATTCCTTCATAGACAACTCGCTTGCCTTCCAACTTTAAAAAGTCGATTGGCTTTATAATTTTTGGCAATTGCCTTGCATTTGAAATGCCAAAAGCCGCCAAGCAAGTGCGCACAAATTGCGAGCAATAAAACCGCTTGTGTGGGGCGTAATTTGCTTTAAAAATCGCACAAAACACTCCCCAATAATTATAGTGGAAAATGGATTTATTCTTTTCCATATGCTTTATCAAAAGTTCGATATTCCTATACTGTTCGTCCGTCACTTTAAGTTCCAAAACCATAGCGGTCGTTTTGTAAAAACGCTTAAAAGTGCCAATATTTTTGCCCTCCCTAACAAAGCCGCCGATAAACGGATTGTAAGGATTTAGCCTGCCAAACGAATACATTTTTTCAAGTGTTGGGTCAAGCGAAATTGAAGAATGATTATATTCCGCACCCGTAAAAAATTTGAGGACACGTGAAAACATCGTTCCCGTTTGACTGAGCACTAGATAAACATTCTTATTTCCCATCTTTTTTTATTTTATCACAATTTACTCTTGTTTTCAAGTGCTTATGCTAACACTTCCAAAATTTAATGGCATATTAAACAAAAATTTGTCAAAAAGTTATCAAGATTAAACAAAATTTAAACTTAGCAGCCACAAATAAGTGGTTTTTTATTATTCAACTGTAACAAATTGACTTTTGTACAAATCCGCATAAAAGCCATTTTGAGCAAGCAATTCCTGATGAGTGCCATGCTCCACAATGTCCCCGTTTTTCATAACCAAAATCATATCTGCGTTTTTGATTGTTGAAAGGCGGTGAGCTATAACAAAACTTGTTCTGCCCTTTGTTATTTTGTCCATAGCCTGTTGAATAACCTGCTCGGTGCGGGTGTCAACATTGCTGGTTGCTTCGTCCAAAATCAAAAGCGGACTATCTTTTATCATTGCTCGTGCGATTGTCAATTGTTGTTTTTGTCCCTCGGATAGCGAACTTACATCGTCCAAAACTGTGTCATAGCCGTTTGGCAAAGTTCGGATAAAATGGTTCAATCCTACCGCTTCACAAACCTTATCCAATTGTTTTTCGTCCACGTTTTGAGTGTTATAAATCAAGTTTTCTTTCACTGTACCTTTAAACAACCAAGTATCTTGCAAAATCATATCAAAAAGGTCATGAATATTTTGCCTTGTAAGCGATTTTGTTGGCACATTATCAATAAAAATGTCGCCATAATACGCAATTGCAATATTGTAACCTGAAACATCAATCAATTGATTGCCAGACAGCACTTCTATCTTTTGTTCAATCGGTTTTTCGTCAGCCAAAAGGTTAAAATTTTGGTCAAATTTAAGCAAAACATTCTTTGACAAATCGCCGTGCAACTTTATATCGGTTTTGTTCCCGTTTATTTCAAGAATATCGTCATCCAAAACACGCAGTTTGATAGATTTGCCATTATCAAACACCTTGTAGCCTGTCAGTTTTCCGTTTAAAATAAGCAGTGGGTCGTTGAGTTCATAAAATCTCATCAACAAATTGACCATGGTGGTTTTGCCGGCACCAGTCGGCCCCACAATTGCCACTTTTTGCCCGGCTTTAAGTTTTGCGGAAAAGTTGTTGATGATAACTTTGTCTTGCTCGTAAGCAAATCGAACATTCCTAAATTCCACATCGCCACGGACAGTTTTTGGGTCGATGAACGCTTTTTTGTTTGATTCGTCCAAGATTTCTGGCTGTTCAAGCAACTCAAAAACTCGTTTACCCGCTGCGGAAGCCTGCTGAACCGAATTCATATTTTGTGCAAAAGTAGAAAGCGGTTGAGAGAACAATTTTGCATAGATTATAAACGACATCAGCGTGCCCAAAGTCACCCCATAGCCGCCATTTACAATGATTGAAACGCCAACAACAAATATCAACACATAACTTAAATTGCCCACAAACGAAATGATTGGCATCATCGCACTGGACATAAATTGAGCCCGCCAAGTGGTGCTGTAAATATTTTTGTTTATTTGTTTGAACTTTTTGGTTTCATTATCCTTTGCGTTGTAGGATTTAACGACTTCCAAGTTTGAATAAATTTCTTCAATATGTCCGTTAAGTTCGCCAATATGCTTTTGCCTTTTGTTGAAATATTTTTGAGATTTTTTCAAAATCAGTGCCATAAACACAAAGCCCAAAAATGAGGTGCTGATTGTTACAATTGCCAAAATCCAATTGGTTTTGAACATCATAAACACCACGCCAACAAACATCACAACGCTTGTAATCAAGTTCGCAATTGAACTGCCCAAAGTTTGAGAGATTGTATCGACATCGTTTGTAACTCTGCTCAAAATATCGCCCTTGGTTGTTTTGTCAAAATATGAAAGCGGCAATTTGTTGATTTTTTCGCTTATGTCCGTCCTCAATTTTTTTGATGTGTTTTGCGTCACAATCGCCATAATAACCTGTTGAGTATAGTTAAACACGGCACCGACTGAATACAAAATAATCAAGAATACGGCAATTTTAACAAACTGAACCATATCAATGCCCGTGATTATGCCATCGGTTATGATTGTCATCAACTGACCGATTTTGTCCGGACCTATGATGGTGGCAACTGTGCCAACAATTGCACAAACTATGCTAAAAATGATTGCAAAAAGGTATGGCTTGCAATATGCAAGAATTTTTTTGAAAGATTTAGCATCAAATTTTTCTTTTGCCACATTTTTGTTTCCATGTGGTGCTCCAAATCCCGGCATTACAATTCCTCCTTATTCAATTGTGACAAAGCAATTTCTTTGTACACCTCGCAATTTTCAAGCAGTTCGTTGTGCCTGCCCATGCCAACGATTTTGCCGTCGTCAAGCACGATAATTTTGTCGGCATCCTTGATTGTGCCAATCCTTTGCGCAACGATAAACACAGTTTTGTCGCTCAACTCTTGTTTAAGATTTTTTCTAACTAACATATCTGTTTTGTAGTCAAGTGCGGAAAAACTATCATCAAAAATCATGATTTCCGCATCTTTAAACACCGCTCTTGCAATTGACAATCTTTGCTTTTGTCCGCCCGAAAAATTTGTTCCGCCTTGGGCAACCGGGCTGTGGATGCCTTTTTCCATTAGCTCCACAAAGTTGGATTGAGATATGTCAATCGCCTTTTTTATTCTTTCATCATTGTCGTCAACCTCTTGGTCGCAGCCATAAATGATGTTGCTTTTGATGTCGCCTTTAAATAGACAGGCTTTTTGCGTCACCACCGCAATTTTGTTTTGCAAATCCTGCTCTTTATACTCTTTAACGTTCAGGCCGTCCACCAAAACTTCGCCATGCGTTGCATCGTTAAAGCGTGGAATAAGGTTTATAAGCGTGGTTTTGCCGCTTCCGGTTGAGCCAATGATTGCAATAGTTTCGCCTTTCTTGGCAGTGAAATTTATGTTAGAAATCACCTCATTTTGACCGTCTGGATAGGTGTAAGCCACATCCTTAAATTCAACAAGCCCTTTTACATCTGCCTTGCTTGAAGCGTTGCCCTCAACAATCGAAATTTTAGTGTCCAAAACTTCGTTTATTCTTCGTGCGGACACAACACATCTTGGCAAAATGATAAATATAGCCACAAGCATAATAAATGCCATAACCACTTGCAAAGCATATTGCGTAAAAGCGGTCATGTTGCCAATAATAGCCGCACGTTCCACAATTTCCGCCTTGTTGATAAGCACAGCACCAATCCAATAAATAGCCAAAGTAAGCCCATTCATGCATAAGGTCATAACCGGCATTAAAAGACCGGTTGCGATTGATGTGCCCATCTGATTTTTTGTAAGAGTTTTGTTCACATCCTCAAACTTATTTTGTTGATAGCCCTCTGCATTAAACGCCCTAACAACCCTGACGCTGCTAACATTTTCTCTGACAGTATTGTTCAAGTTATCAATCAATTTTTGTATCTTTTTAAACATTGGCAAAGCCACCAAAACAATCACCACAACGCATACAACCAGCACTGCCACAGTTATCAATGTTGCCATTGTCCACTCAATTGAGGTGGAAGAGATTTTTGTTATTGCCCAAATTGCCATAACTGGCGCCTTTAACAACAATTGCAAGCCGATTGCCACAAAATTTTGGATTTGAGTTACATCGTTTGTTGTCCTTGTTATCAAACTTGGTGTGGAAAACTTTTTCATTTCCGCATTGGAAAAGTCATTGATTTGTTTGTACAAATCCTCTCTCAATCTCAAAGCGGTTTTGCTTGCCAACCTTGCACACAAAAACCCGCACGCAAACGAGCAACACATACTGCCCAATGCACACAAAAGCATCATTCCGCCGTTATACCAAATGTCTTTCATTGTGACCCCAGTTTGAGCCACTGTTTTTGTCAGTTTGCTTGTGAAATCTGGCATTGTCAAATCCAGCCACACCTGCAAAACCACAAGTGCAAAAATGCCCACAACTGTGAACCAACTTTTTGTATCAAATTTTTTTGCCAATTTAAACATAATTCACCTTTTAATCCAAATTTTGATAGATAATTTCCAGCATATTTATAAATTCAGATATTTGCTGTTCTGTTAATCCTTTTGAAATCTTTTTTTCATTTTCCTCTATTGTATGCCTCAAACTTTTCCATAACTCTATGGATTTTGGCGTGAGTTTTACAATTTTGTTTCTCCTGTCAGTTTCGTCCACACAAACTGTCAAAAAACCATTTTGTTCCATCCTTGTCACAATGCCAACCACGGTTGGATGGGACACTTGCAAAAAGTTTTCAATCTCTTTTTGGCTGGCACAATCATTTTTAAACGACAAAAACCCAATAATCTTGGATTGTTGAAAAGTCAAATTATATTTTTTAAAATTTGCGTCAGCCCTGCCGTGCAGTTTGTCAGCAATATTTTTTAACAAATAGCCAATATGGACGTTCATAATTTTCCTCACAAAGTGTAGTATGCTACATATTATATTCACCCAATATCAGTTTGTCAACAAATTAACCAAGATTTGTGGATTTTCATAAATTGAATAAAGATAAGGAGCAGGCATGGCAACAATTCAAGTCAGCAATTTTGCTGAACTTAAAGCAGCAATAGAAGACACAACCTCAACTGAAATCACCGCAACAAACGACATCACATTTTCTGGCGGTATCAGAGTAAATATAACAAAAAGCAACCTAACAATCGACTTTGCAAATCACACAGTAACCGACAACATTTCTGGCAGTTTTACGGATACGATTTACATCGCTTCCACCACAAACACAATTTCGGTTACAGTTAAAAATGCAATTTGGAATGGACGCAATTATTACGGCGTGGTTGGCGTGTATGACGGCAACACAAATTCCTCAATCACTCTGCAAAACATAACCTATACTGGGCCACAATGCGTTTACAACAAAAACGGCATAACAAACTTACGTGATTGCAATATCACTTTGGATAAAGGCACGGGCAGCACTGCCCCGCAAGAGTTTTGCGAGGCCAATCGGGTCAATGTTTTTGGCAATGTAAAAGTGACTTCAAACTCAACATCCAACGCAGTAATTTGGTTTACAAACGTCAACGCCGCATTGACAGTTGAAGAAAATGCCGTGTTCGACGTGACCGCTTTGAGCACATATTTTTTATACACCGATGTATCTCCCGCACTTTTGTTTAAACAAGGCTCAAAAACCACAATCAACACAAAAAGCGGACTATTTTACAACACCAGCAGTTCCAGTCATATTGCAGCCTCATTTTTGTTGGAAGAAAACGCCTCTTTTGTGGCATACAAACAAAGCGCAAACACGGTGCCGTTGTTTAAATGCCTATCAAGTTTTTCCGTAAACAAAAACGCAACCTTTCAATTGTTCTCTTTGGCGTCCGGCACGGCTGCTTTGGCTTACTTTGCACAAGCAGCAAACATAACTTTCAATTCGCCAAAAAATGTGGTTTTATACAACAACGGCGGCAACGTTTTCAGTTTTCAAACTGGCACAACAACAAATCCAAACACAATTAACATCAACGCTGAGATGTTAAGGCTTTGGGCAAACGCCACCACGCCAATTTCCAACGCTGGCGGCATTTCGGACACACCCACTTCCGAATATCACAAAGCGGAATACCTCTCAAACTTAAATCTGACCATTAAAAATACAAACTCTCAACTTATCAGCACAGAAAACAACTTAACAACCGGCGATGTTGGCTATCCAGTTTCTACAAGTTTTCCGTTTTTAACCTCAAAGGTTATAAGCATGGGCAGCGTCAGTTTGTCTGCCATCCAGCCCACCGACATCTCCACACAAATTGCTGGCACAACAGACACAAATGCAAATCTATTGCTTGAATATTTAAGCAAAAGTGAAAGCCAAACGGCAGACAGCACAGGGGCTTTCAGCATTCCTTTGTCCGAGCAACTGACAAAAGGGTCAACAATTCGCCTCACATCCAATAAACAATTTTTAACCAAAACTATAACCCTCACTGTTCAAGGCAGTTTGTCTATATCACGCTTGGACGCATTAAACTTTTATTCGTTTGTAACAACCCCAAACCTTGAAATCGTAAAAAGAGCAAACCCAAATTGGTCGATTGAAGTCAAAGACACCCGCTCGGACGGGCAAAACTGGTATGTTTATGCCTACATCCAAAATCCGTTGACCTCTGGCAGCAACAAACTTGAAAACAGTTTGGTCTTTAAGTCTGATGATAATATTCAGCCTTTGTCGGACAGTCCAATTTTGATACACACTGGTGCGTGGCAAGCGGACAAAACTTTGACCGAAATCAGTTGGCAGGAAAATGAGGGATTTTTGCTTCAATTATCCCCAACATTCACATATATCCAAGGCAATTATTCCACAAATCTCTACGTCGAGGTTTTGCCCGAACCTCTTGACTAAGCATTTATTTACAATGATGATAAATATAGTTTTTAATTGCCAATAAACCTTTTTTATTTCACCTTATAAATTCAATCTGTCACATTCAAAAAAAGCAACTTAACGTTGCTTTTCTTTTAGGCTAAACAAAATGCATTTCTGATTGTGCAGTTTGTTTAAAGTAAATTTTAAGTTTTTCTTGTAACTTGGAAAGTGATTGTCAATTGTTTATCTGTTTCAAGGTCTGGCAAGGTGATCGTCAGCAAGCCATCATTGTAAGTGAAGTTGGATGTTGCTGATCCGTCAATTTGCACGCCATAGGTTGTGTTAAAGTCCACCAAAGTTGTGTTAAAACTATCTTGAAGTGTGCCAGTTGTCATGGCGCTGCCCGACTCGTTTGCAACCACAACAGTGTAAGTCAATGGGCCATCAACCCAGTTCGTTTTGTCTGCCGCTTTTGTTACGGACAAGCCTTGAATGATGTTTGTTGTTACAGTATTGCTTGAAAACGCAATTGGAGATGCTGGGTCCCCATATTGACCGTTTATATCAACCTTATTTTCTAAACTAATTTGTGCCATATTCCTCCTTTTGTCACTAAAACATTCTATGATAATAAAAGTTTTGTTGTGAAATGCAAACAAATGCAAGGTGCGAAAAATAAAATGAGATAACTAAGGAGAAAATATGTATATATCCAATCAAGCGTTTGTAACTTATCATCAAACCATGCCAAGTGGTGGCAGTTTTGCGATTTCAAATTCAAGCAATATAACGCTCACAAATATAGAAAACCCAACAACCAAAATATATCTTTCCGACCAATTACAACCTCGCCGCAACACAATCAACACCTCTCGCCGCATCAACTGGCTTATCCTACTAATCTATCTTTTAGCATAAAATTTTTTAACATTTTTCATATAAAAAATCACAAATTCACAACGCTTTTAAACCAAAACTAGCAACAAAAAAGTTTCCGTTTTGGAAACTTTTTTGCTTAACTTTATTTGCTTGAAAAGTGAAATCTGATATAAATAAGAAATCCTGATGTTGTCCTATCTTCATGAAGTAATGATTCGTTGGAATAACCCTGTTCATTAGGCACTGTAAAACTATGAGTGCTGACAGCATCACGCTCGTATTGTTTACTTCCCACGCCGCTGTCAATAGTGATAACCTTTGGCGAATTTAATGTCAAAGTGAAGGTTGAGCCGGCTTCAACATCAGTGCTGTCAGTTGTCAAAACCAATGGGGTTTCTTCTGTGTAAGTTGTAACTACGCCAGATTTCTTTTTCCAAAATTCATACTCGGTTTGTGCTTCTTTGTCCAGCACTGCTTCATTGCCGTCAATGCTGCCACTAACAGCCCCGATTTTTACCTTTGAATAGGTTCTAATGTCAGGCGATGTTTTAAAGTAAATCTCCATTTTGTCAAGCACAAGATTTGCTTTGCTATTGTTGCCGCAACCTATGATGCACAACACTGGAAGAGCCAAAACCAAAACAAGTGCAAACGTCAAAATTGCTTTACTAAATTTTTTCATTTTAATCTCCTTTTGTTTTCACTTTAATATTACAATTTTGCACGCCAGTTTGTCAAACAAAACCATTTCAATCCCCCACAATTCCTTCATACCACCTTCCCAACACACCTTTCAACAAAAACAATACAACACTCAACCATTTAAATGGATTATAAAAAGAAATATATTCGCTAATCAACATTACTGACTAAACAATTATTACATTGTATAATTAAATGATTCGTTAAAGGATTAGTCATTAAAATTTGATATAATTTTTGTATATCTAACGCTTCATTATGATAATTGAAAATATTGAAAATCTCACACCTAATAATGTTTTTAAGAAAATCAGTTAACGCAAATTAGAGATATAATCATCTAGGATATCATCTAAATTTTCCAATGATTTATCATCAAGTTCAATAAGTTTCACATTCTTCAAAGTTTTATAAAGTGATGTCTTTATATTTTTTCTTTTAACATAATAATCATCGGTTTTACCCCAAAACTCAATATAAGCAGATAAATCGGGTAAATAAAAATCACACAAGCATTTATCATTGTTAGGGAATGTTACCTGTTTTTCATAAATATGCTTTACGCCTTCGGCAAACAGCCAGTTGTCAATTAGCAATTCAGCACGGCTTCTTACGTAATGTCCGTCACGACATCGGTATTTTGCTGGCCATTTCTTTCGGGGGTCAGAATTTTCATCATTTTCAGAATCGTTATTGTTTTGAAGTTGTTCTCTCAACTTTTTATTTTCCAATTGTAATTCTTTAATAATTAACTTATCTTCACTTTCATTTAAATAATATTCATCTTCTACCAAAGGTCTAATCATTTGTGCAAAATCAATTAAAAAACCTGTTTTATCGCCATCGACACCATCATCTTCTAACAAATCAAAATGAGCAAATAACTTTAACATAGCATATCTAATATTTTTATTGCAATAAGACAAATTTTCTCCCTCATTATAAAATCTTCTATAACTATTATAGCATGATGCACATAAAGGTTTATTACTCTCATTACCACAGACAACACATTTGTTATCTTCAATTTCATAATCTTTTATCATTTACTAATCCTCCAACCCCATTAAATAATCTATTGTTACATCAAAGAACTTGGCTAGAATAACAAGTTGAGTACCTTTGACATCTGCTTGGCAGTTTTCCCAACGACAAATAGAAGCAACCCCAATTTTTGTGGCTTTGCTTAATCCTTGGATTGACAATCCTTTTTCTGTTCTTAAATCTTTTAATCTCTCTGCAAACTTTTCCATTTGTTCATTATATTCCATTTCAGGAACGAAATCATTAGTATTCCGTAAAAGGAATTATCGTTGAATTCTATTAACAATTTTTATTATTTGAACAAAATATAATTAATGTGATATAATATTCCAACAAAGCAGCCAAAATGCCTCAATATCAAAGCCTCCTGCGATTTATATAATTAAACAAAATTTTGAAAATGAGCAACAAAAAAGCACCCAATCGAGGGTGCAATTTTTTTGGCGGAGGCTTAGAGATTCGAACTCTAGGAAGCTTTCACTTCGCCGGTTTTCAAGACCGGTGCTTTAGACCGCTCAGCCAAACCTCCGTATTGATAGTTAAAATATACCACATCGCAAATTTTTTGGCAAGAGATTTGCAAAAATTTTATCAAATAAATTTAAAAATCGGACTTTTGCTTGAATTTAACAAAACAGAATGAAAAACGCTTTGCTTTTTAGTTTAAAAGATTTTGCAACTGTTACAATAAATAAACTATCATTACCCGCAAATAAATAATTTAATCATCAATCCCCAAACTCGTCAATTTAAAGCCTTTTAAAAGAAAAAGGGACTTGTTTTATCGCCTCACCTATGAGGTCAAAACAAAATCAAGTCCATTTTTAATCAAATTTTTAAAGGATAAACATTTATTGCCAATATCCTCGCAAACTCAGCAAAACGTCAGCAAATTTAGCCTTGTGAAGCACTCAATCTGTCGCCGGTTTTAACATTTTCTTGTTTTTGGCGTTTAAATGCGGTGTTTGAGAAATCTGCAACAAAAGTTGATAATTCGTCGCCATCCAAAGATGCTTCCTGAACAACGGTTCTGACTGCCGTTACGGTTTCGGTTTCAACGTGAGAACTATCGGTCAAACAAACACGAGTTGCTGTGCAAGTTGTAAAGTCGTCGCTCCAAGTATAAACCGGCTCGCCAAAATTGTGTCCAATGTTTGGTGCTGTTGGAACTTCGGTCACAACCTGAGTTTCAAAGCCATACTCGGTTCCTTCAAAAGTTGCAGTAACGGTTGAATATTGAGGATGATCGCAATCTGGTTCGCTTGTAACCACGCTTGTAACCACGCCTTGTTCAGAAATTACGTGATGATTGTTGTTTTTGCAAATCAATTTTGCCACGCAAGAGGAATAATCTTCGTTCCACTCATAAATCGGTTCATCGTAATCATGACCAGTCTTTTCAGCAGTAACCTTTTCTTTTGTTTGGGTCTTAAATACATCGTTTTCAAATGTTGCTGTGTAGGTTGTGATTTCATCTTGTTCGCAATCAAGAGGTTGAGTTACTTCTGAGGTTATTGTTGCCTCACCTGTAATTTCATCATCGTCACGTATGCAAGTTGCCACAGCGGAACATTTTGAATAGTCATCATTCCAAGTGTAAACGATTTCATAATCATGCCCAAGTTTTTCGGCAGTTTTAACATTTTGCACCATTTGGTCAACAAAGCCTTCCTTGTTGAAAATTGCCAAAACGTTGCTATATTCATCTTGTGTGCAAGTCAATTTTTGCAAAACAGTTTTTTCAATTTTGTCTGGTGCTTCTTCAATGTGGCTGCCGTCGTGCAAACAAGTCCTTTTTGCAACGCATTTGGTGTAATATTCTGACCACACATATGTTGGCTCTTCATATTCATGCCCAGTTGCGGGAATAACTTGAGATTCAAAAGTATATCCACAAACTGTGCACAAAATTTGTTTTTCGCCCGCCTCAGTACAGGTTGGTTGTTTTGTAACCACCCAGTCGGTTGACCTTATGTGTTCACCTTTGTCTTTCACCTCATTGCAAAATTTGTTGGTGCATTCGTGCCAGTGTTCGGTTGCTGACATACTCCATTTATCGCTAAATTTGTGATTGTGGTTGCAAGCAGTAAACAAAAATACGGCAGGAAGCACAAAACTTATTGCCAAAACAAAACTTAAAAGCGTTTTCCTTTTTGTCATTACAATATCCCCCTATTTAAAAATACAAAAAGCAAAGTTACCTAAATGATTTAAATCTAATTATATGATAACAATAAAAAACAAAAAAAACAACATTTTTTGCTCATCTAAAAAATTTTGCATGAATTTTTAGTTGTCATTTTTCAATTATTTGCCTTCTTTTTTATAGATTTAATTTATTTTGTACAAAAACTGCATTTTAATAGTCGTTTGCTATGAATTTTTATAATTTTATTAGACATATGTCTATTTTGTTGACAATTGTCTAGATAATTGATAAAATCGGGATAATCATAAGATAAAAATTATGAAATTTAACAAAGGAGGTAAAATGAAAGACGCATATAAAGAAGATTTAAGGGTAAAACGTACCCGCAAATTGCTTTCAAAGGCACTTTTTGACCTGCTTGAAGTCACCCCATATGAAAAAATCAGCGTGCTTGACATATGCGACAAAGCAATGGTTCATCGTGCCACATTCTACAATCATTTTGAGGATAAAGACCATTTGTTGCAATACACAATCGACTCAATAAAAGAGGAATTGTTCAATTCGGTTGTGGAAAAAGAAACATATTCTTGCCCGCAAGAAATGTACATGACACTTATATCCAAAGTGCTGGATTTTGTGGAAGAGCACAAAAGCAAATTGCTGCTAATTTTAAACCAAAACAGATTTGAAAAAGCAACCGAACTGATTATGACAACAATCAAAAGAAGCATCCAATATTTAACCAGCAAAAATCAGTATAAGGACAATTATTTAATCCCAATCAACGTGCTTACCGACTTTTTTAGTGGTGGCATAACAAATCTTGGCTTAAACTGGCTTCAATCCCCTTCCCCATGTTCGAAGGAAGAACTTTTAAAATATTTTAGCATCTTGCTTGATGAAAAAAATTACATAAAAAGATAAAACAAAATTAAACATTTACGCTATTTAAAAGCAAAAATGTGCGTATAAAATTTTGTCTATATTTCAAAATAAATTTAAAAAGCACAAAGGATGATTTGTTTGACAAATCAAAAATCAATCTTGTAAAATGTTAAAGTAAATTCAAAATAGGAGAAATCTATGGAAGAAATAAAAAGTTTTTTTAAAAAAATCAAATGGGACAGTTTGCTTATTGCAATTTTAACTGTCGCTGTTGGTATACTTTGCGTTGCCTTGCCTGACCAATCTGGCGATGTGCTTTGCATTGTTTTTGGTGTTTCACTTTTGGCAACTGGTGTTGCGCTGATTGTCAGATATTTCACAGTGGAAAGATTGTTTGGTGAACATCTTTTAATCTCAGCCGTTGTCGCAATCACCCTTGGCATATTCTGCCTTATCTACCCTAACGCCATTCAAAGCATTTTGACAGTTTTGTTCGGCTTGTTCATTCTCATTGACTCAATCTCATCTATAAGCGACAGCATTTATTGCGCACGTGCCAAAGTTAAAGGCTGGCCTTGGATGTTCATCTTGTCAGTTTTGACCGCTTGCTTGGGCGCCGCTGTTATGTTCTCAAACTTTGAAACTGTTATGATTTTCGCTGGCGTTTCCCTCATTATCGAAGGCATCAAACAATTTGTTATCACTTGCGTGTTCAGCCACAAAATCAAACAAGCAAAAAAGATGATTACATCAAGCAAAGATGACGACATTGTTTTGTAAACCAAAATTTTAGTTGGTGAAAAAACTAGATAGATTTAAGTAAGCAATTTATTTAAATCATGCTTAAAATTTAATTTGTAGCATACAAAAAAGCCTTACATCATGCAACTTAATTAGATGTAAGGTTTTTTCTTATCCGCCACCAACAATTGCAACATTTGCATCGCCCTATTGCCAAATCAAATCGCAGTCAAAGGATTTTGCACAGATTGTCTATTGTTAATAGCCATTTTAAATTCATAAACCCTTTTAAACACTATCTTAGCCGACAAGTTATTCATACGAAGTGTATTCCGGCTTGATGATTGTAAATTTTTGAGTATGTTTTTTGATAAGGCTTTTGATAAACAAAATCATGGAAATAATCAAAGGGATTGTCAAAATCGCCATATAGACGACCGACACCAAGCCATAGTTGTTGTTAAATCCAGTAAGCAACGCTGAATACATTGCACTTATCAGTCCGTAGCCGAGATATTCAACCATTGTCCTCACCGAATAAGCGGTTTCGATGTCCTGCGGCGGAATGCACACTTGCATATAGTTGTTCACAAAAATCCGGCAAGGCGTACATATGCACATTTGAACATAGGATATAACGATAATCAATGTAACCGAAACCCAGTTCACAGGCATTGTCATGGCAATCACGCCCGCAAGGAAGAATGACAATATAAGCGACACAGTGAAGATAATCACGCTCCTCACATTAAATTTGAGGTTGAATTTAAATTGAAATTTGCTTGAAATTGCGGTTAAAAGTTTGCCCCCAGCGTAGATATATCCAAATAACACAACTGGCAAAAATCCCATTTCGGTGATTTGTTGCAAATACATTTTAAAATTGTTGTTTACAATTGAAGTTGCCCCTCTTATCAAAAACATATAGACCAGCAGACACACAAAGAACGAGGATTTAAATATGCGGGAATATGAATTGCCCTTTTTCTTTTCAGGTTTTTCCTCTTTTGCCGCCACAACAATGTTTTTTTGCTGAAATTTTTCTGGCGTAACAAACAAAAATCCGTAAAAGAACACAAACACAACCACGCCAAAAGAAATCCAATACGCCGCATAAGGTTGCCAGTTATACACATATGTAATCAGCACCGCACCGATAGCCTCAGTTGTGTACAAAATGCTCATGCCTTTGCCGTAAATGCGGTCGTAATCGCTGTCCTTGTTCAACAAATTTAAACTTTTGGTGAGTATCCCATTGCCCTTTATGCCGCATATAATGTAGGCAGACGCCATAAAGTATTGTGCCAAGATAAAAGTTGCAAAGTTTGTGCCAAATATGCAAAGCAACAAGTATACCGCATATCCAAGCGAACCAATTTGCGATGCTCTGACCGAATTGACCTTCCTAAACAGCCTTGTCAGCGGGATGCATAAAACACAGCCCATCAACATAAGCACCGAATCCAGCAACACAACTTGAGAATATGACAAGCCTTTTTGAGTGGTGAAAAACATTGTTGAAATTGTCCACACAAACAAGACATCCCAAGTTAGTGCCAGAAAAGTTGGGAAGAGTTTAACATTCCGTTGCATATATTGATTCATTTTTTGATCGTTTGTCATCAAAACCATTTTAAAACAAATTTTTAAAAATCCAAAGCGTATTTTGGTTTTTTTATTGTTTTTTCAACAAAATATTGATCAAGAACAAAATGTTTTATTTTTTTTAAGCAATATGTTCACTATTAAAAAAGTCATATCTATAAGTTAATAAAACTCATTTGTTAAACATTCAAAAATTAAATTTTTGTTCGGAACCAAAGATATTTTTTTTAACAACCCTTATTTTGCGTCAAACAAGGTTTTGCCCTCGCTGATGCTTGCAATCAATGGTACCTGCAAGGAAACGACATTTTCCATTTCCTGCTTCAAAATTGATTTAACCTTATCGCTTTCCCCAGGGAAGCAATCCACAATCAGTTCGTCATGAATTTGGACGGTCAATTTGCTTTTTAGATTTTCCTCTTGAAATCTTTTAAACACATTTATCATGGCGATTTTGATAATATCGCTTGCGCTGCCTTGCAATGGCATATTTTTTGCTGTACGTTCGGCAAAGCCACGCACGGTGTGGTTGTTGGAATTGATATCGGGGATATGCCTTACTCTGCCCATAATTGTGCTTACAAAGCCGTTTTCCCTTGCCAAAGCGATTTGCTCGTCGCCATAAATTTTAACTTTTGGATAAATCTCCAAATATTTGTTTATAAACGCACCCGCCTCTTTTGGAGTTGTGCCGATATTTTGGCTCAAACCAAACGCACTTATGCCGTAAATTATGCCAAAGTTGACAGATTTTGCCACTCTTCTCATGTTTGGTGTAACCTCAGTTTCTGGCACGCCGAAAATCTTGCTTGCGGTGGCGGTGTGGATATCTTTGCCGGACAAATAATCCGCAATCATATTTTCATCCCCGCTGAAATTTGCAATCAAACGCAACTCAATTTGGTTGTAATCCGCACTTATAATTGTGCCGTTTTCAAAAGAACTTGTAAACATCTTCCTCAATTGGCGACCTTCGTCATCCCTGATTGGAAGATTTTGAAGGTTTGGTTCACGGCTGCTAAGTCTGCCAGTAGAGGTTGTGCGTTGCATATATGTCGTGTGGATTTTGCCGTCGTTTGAAACATATTCCAACATTCCGTCAAGATATGTGGAAATGAGTTTATTTATCTTTCGATATCTTATCAATTTTTCAACAATTGGGTGCTTGTCCTTGATGTCGTTCAAAACCTCAATTGAAGTGGATTTTTTGCCCTTATATTCAATGGCAAGTTTTTCAAACAAAATTGACATAAGTTGTTTTGGGCTGTTGATATTAAATTTTTCACCCGCCAAAGCATAAATTTCGTCGGTCAAGGCATCCAACTCTACATGGTAATTTGCGCTCAGCTCTTTAATTGCCTCAACATCAATTTTGACGCCGGCTTTTTCCATTTCAAACAACACTTTAACAAGCGGCAATTCCATGTTCCCATACAATTTGAGTTGCTTGTTTTTGATAAGTTTTGTCATGTAAATTTCTTTAAGTCTAAACAGCGGATAAGCCTTGGCAGATGAGGAAATATTGTTAAGTTTTAATGTGTCCTCATATTTGATTTCCGCATCCATTTCGTTTGCAATATATGCCGCCACCGACACGTCAAAATAGTTGCAAATTGAAATATCAAATTCGTCCAATTCGTGCATCAAAGCCTTTGCGTCAAAGCATATTTTTTGCTTTTCACCAACAAACAAATCCGCCAAAACTTTGCGCTTTTTGTTGAATATGTCGCTTGTTTTGTATATGCAATATTCGTTTGATTGTGTTGCCAAATATATTGCAAAATTGTCGGACGACACCGCCACATTTGCTTCAATTTCTGCCATCATCTTTTCAAATTGTTGTTCATCTTCGATTTCAATCAAAGGCACGTCGCACTTGTCTTGTTCCTGAATTTTTTGTTCAACTTTTGGTGCATACGCAAACAATTCTTTGCGGTTTAGCATGGATTTAAAATCCAATTCTTTCATCAAAAAATATACATCATCATTAAACGGCAATTTAATTTCGCAGTCAGCCAAATCAAAAGGAATATCAACATCGAGTTTGATTGTGGCAAGTTGATGAGATAAATATGCCATATCCTTGTGTTCCAACAACTTGGTCTGATATCTTGGCGCAACTTGGTCAATGTTTTTGTAAATATTGTCCAAATTGTCAAATTTTTCAAGCAAATCCATTGCACCTTTTTGCCCAATTCCTGCCACGCCAGGGATGTTGTCCGAACTATCGCCCATTATTGATTTGAGTTCGATAATTTGGTATGGTTTTAGCCCAAATTGCTCTTTCAAAATCGCCTCATCCACTTTGTTGACCTGAGATACGCCCTTTTGCGTCAGCCAAACCGAGGTGTTGTCGTTTATCAATTGCAATAAATCCTTATCGCCAGACAAAAGTATAAATTCGGCATCAAACTTTCTGCTTATCGAGCCAACAATGTCATCCGCTTCAATTTCCGGAATTTCAATTGTCTTGATTTTCATCGCATTTAACATCTCTTTAAGCATCGGCATCTGCTCGGCAAGGTCTTCCGGCATATGGTCACGCTTGCCCTTATAATCCGCATACATATCATGCCTGAAAGTGTGCTTGCCCGCATCAAAAACACAAACCAAATATTTTGGCTTCTCTTTTGTGACAAGGTTCAGCATAATATTTACAAATCCATAAACCGCATTGCACGGCTTGCCAGAAATACTTTTGAGCATCGGCAACCCATAAAACGCACGATTTACCAAACTATTTCCATCAATAACAACAAATTTTTCCATGTTATTAGTTTATCACAACACCGCAATTTTACCAAACAAATTACCCTCACAACAAAAATGTTTGGTCTCAAATCCAAAAAACCACGCAAAATAACAAAAATCTCTTGTCAAAACTAATTTATTGTGTTAAAATCAAATCGGTTAAAATTTAAAGCAATTTAATTATGTAACTTACCAAAGTCTTAATCCCTTCCACAAGCAAGTTGTGGCGGGAACCCTAGTCCTGTGCTGAAACTCAGGTCTTAAAATTTTATCTTAATACATACTTTCACACCTTGCCGGTTCGCGAAAAATCCTTCGCCAACCTGCATTCGTAAACTCATGCCGGTGTGGCGAAATGGCAGACGCACAGGACTTAAAATCCTGGGGACCTCACCGTCCGTGTCGGTTCGACCCCGACCACCGGCACCAAAAAACACATTATCTAGTGTTTTTGGATTGACCTGATAACAACATTTAGCGGTGGTGTATCAGGTCATTTTTATTTGTGAGTAGAATTTGAGTAGAATTTTGAGTCGTTAAGTATATCTATATACTTACTATTGTCCTCAGCATTAAATTTTGTATAAACCTGCTTTGTGACTTTACTACCAATCTTGTGTCCTACCCATGATTGGATGATAAATTCTGGTATACTTTGTTCACCACATCTAGTTATGAACGTGTAACGCATGAACTTAGTTGAGAAACTGATTCCGGTTTCTTTTTTAATTTCCCTAGTATGTTCATCAATCTGGTTGTAGGATATGTTGAATATTCTACCCTTTACGTTTTTGTATTTGTTTAAAATTTCTTTTGTAGAGTTAAACAAAGGCATTATTCTATTGCTTTGTTATTTTGTTATTTATCGTTTGAAAGTAATTAAGTTTTAACATTATTTCACAAAAAAACAAATCAAATCATAGCAAAACATATAAAATCTTTAAAAAACATATAAAATCTTATTGACAAACATTGTTTTCCGTGCTAATATGAAACTGTTTAAAGGAGCAAATTATGAAATTTGAAATTTATTTAGATGAAAACAGCTACAATTTGGCAGACAGAATTTTAAGAGAAGAGGGCTTGAATATGTCCATAGCCATCAACATTTTTTTAAAGAGGGTTATTAAAGACAAATCGATTGGTTTTATTTTCAACAGAGAAAATCAGTCGTACAGTGAAGATTTGCCAATAACATCTACTATGAATAAAACTTATGGTGAAGATTTATCAACTTCTTACAACAAATCAACCAGTTCAAACTCTACATTCCCTACAACAATACAAACAAACACTTACAAGTCCAATATCTCTTCCATGACCAAAAGCATTGCAAAAAGGCTCTTTTTTGAAAAAGGCTTTAATATTAGTGCTAATTGCACTTTTTCATCCGAAAATGAAACTTCGCATGTGTTTTGGGCAAATCCATCATACACTGTTTTAAGAGAAAATTGGTATTTAATTCTTAATGACAAATCAAAACGCGTTTTAAATTTGTTTATAATCCCAGCTGATGAAATAAAAAGATATGAACTTGTGATGAGAAATGATAATCAAAATCTTGTTGATTTGCAAATTGCATACAACGACCCAACTTTCACTGACAATAGGAGCAAAATAAGTTTTAAACCATACTTTGTTGACAGAATAGCCTATTAACACGAGGGACAATCATGAATATAATATTTAATGATCACAATCCAATAATAGAAAATGTAACAATAGACAATGTTTATCAAATAAAATACGAAAATATTGCCGCATTTACATATGCATATAGCGGTGCCATGGGCGATGGTGGCGAACTTACTATCGTTCACAAAGCGGATGATTTAAAATTTTATTACATAAATCGATTTTGCGGGGATGAAGAACTGGTTAAAATCGTTGATTCCACATATTTTAAACCTTTTGCCGATGCAATAAAACAAACAGGATGGATTATTCCCGAGCTTGATGATTGGAAAAAACTCGACATGGGACAAGGCAACTTATTGTTCATTAAAAAAAATTATTATAAAGATTTTGAAGCCCTGACAGATGCAATAGGTAATATAATCAAATCCCCACCACTACTCTATCTATTCAAATTTACGTTATTAAATCTTATGCTAAATGATAAGTATTCTTTAATCAAACAAAAGCTTTTAAATTCAAAATGCAATTATCCAACTTTGCTTGGTGGCATAATTGGCGACATTGCTGGCTCACGATTTGAATTTAATCCTATTAAAACAAAGAAATTTAAATTGCTTGTTAAAAGTAACAATTATTTAAAACCAACTCAAACCTACCAAGATTACAAAGAAACATGCCATTTTACAGACGATACTGTTATGACGATTGCCATTGCAAACGCTCTTCTGCAAGCAAACGCTGATTTTGGCAATTTAAAGGAATTAACAATAAAAAATCTTAAGGATTTTGGAAACAAATATCCATATGTGGGCTATGGTTCTAAATTCAATTATTGGCTTAAGTCAACACACAATGAACCATACAATTCTTTTGGCAATGGAAGTGCAATGAGAATAAGTGCTGTGCCATATTTTGCAAAGGATATAGAGCAAGTTAAAAAATTGACCAAGATTGTAACAGAAGTTACACACAATCATCCAGAAGGAATTAAAGGAGCGGAAGCTGTGGCTTGCTGCATTTGGTGGGCTTTGAACGGATATTCAAAAGGTCAAATTAGATATTTTGTTGAACGAGATTATTATGATTTAAATTTTGATTATAAAGATTTGATAAAAACATATAAGCACGATGAAAGTTGCCAAAATTCCGTGCCTCAATCTATATTTGCTTTTTTAATTTCAAACAGTTTTGAAGACGCCATCAAAACAGCAATATCTATGGGTGGAGACGCTGACACCATGGCTTGCATTGCTGGCTCAATTGCTGAAGCATATTATGGTTTGCCAAAAAAATTTGAAAAAATTGGCTTAGGTTTTTTGCCCAACGATTTAAAAGAGGTTGCAATTAACTTTAAAAACAAATTTAAAAAAACATAAGCTCGATTTTACAATCTAAATCCTCTGCTTTATCAATTTTAAATTTAAAAATTATTTAATCATCTCAAATTTAGTCATTTTGCAACTTAAATTTGTTTATTTCACTAAAATCCTCTTCAAATTATCAAAAAAAACAGACCTAAAACGGTCTGCTTTTTTTATTTTTTTAATCAAAACATATTATTGTTTATTGATTTTTATTTATTAAAACTATCCTTGAGAGAGATTGTTGAATTGAAAATGTAGTTGTCTGGAGTGGTGTCTTTGTCCAAAGTGTAGTAGCCCTTGCGCATAAATTGGAATTTATCGTAAGGTTTGGCAGTTTTTAAATAATTTTCTGCAATAGCGGTTGACTCGGTTAAAGAATTTGGCTCCAAAATTTCGTCAATAGAAACGCCTTGTGCCAAAGCCTTGCCCGGCCACAAATATTCCGCCTTTGTAAGGTTTTTGAAGTTGCGGATTGTGCATTCAAAGCCATTATTTTCTGCCACAAAATGGATTGTGCCTTTAACTTTCATGCCGCTGTTGTCTTGTCCGCTTTTTGTGCCCGGGATGTATTCGCATTTCAAATAATCAATCTCGCCGTTATCCTTATATACGACTTCGTTACATTTGATGATATATGCGCCTTTCAAACGCACCATGCCCCCCACAACAAGACGATTATATTTTGGAGGTGGATTTAAAGCAAAATCTTCCTTTTCAATATACACAACTTTGCCAAATGTGCCTTTGTGGCTGCCTGCGGTTTCGTCGGCTGGGTTGTTTTGAATTTCAATTTCCTCAGTTTTGCCCTCGTCCCAGTTTGTGATAACCACTTTAAGTGGGTCCAGCACCACCATTGCCCTAGTTGCAACTTTGTTTAAATCGTCACGGATATAGTGTTCAAGCGAACTGAATGGAATTGTGCTTTCGCTTGCAACCACGCCGCAACTGCGGATAAAGTTTTTAACACCTTCCGCTGTGTAGCCACGTCTTTTCATGCCAACGATTGTAAGGTATCTAGGGTCATCCCAACCCAAAACCTTGCCAGAGTTGACAAGTGCTTTAAGATAACGTTTGCCAAGCAACACATTTTCCAAATTAAGTGTGGAAAATTCACGTTGTTTTGGTGGATAAGGTTTGTCCCAACCATGAGCGATAAACCAGTCATAAAGTTCACGGTGCACACGGAAAGTGATGTCGCACAAACTGTAAGTAACGCCTTCCAAAGCGTCTTCCATAGGGTGCGCAAAGTCGTAAATTGGATAAATACACCATTTGTCGCCAGTTTTGTAGTGATGCTCTCGAGAAATTTTGTACATGATAGGGTCACGCATCAAAATATTTGGGTGGCTCATATCAATTTTTGCACGCAAAGTGAGGCTTCCGTCTGGATATTTGCCCGCTTTCATTTCACGGAATAGACGCAAACTTTCTTCTGCTGGACGGTCACGGAATGGACTATTTTTGCCTGGTTCGGTGAGCGTGCCTTTCATTGCAAGTTGCTCTTCTTGGCTCAACTCGTCAACATAGGCATAGCCTTTCATAATCATCTTTTCCGCTATTTCATAA
The DNA here is from genome assembly GCA_002406115.1 of Christensenella sp. UBA4626. Classification (GTDB taxonomy): domain Bacteria; phylum Bacillota; class Clostridia; order Christensenellales; family UBA1242; genus Onthoplasma. The sequence continues at coordinate 14,449 of DHNC01000005.1, read as the reverse complement.
ATCTTGTCAAAATATGCTTCGGACGCAAAAATCATGGCCTTTGGAGTGTAGCCCAGCCATTTCAAATCTTCCAAATAACTATCGGCAAATTCACCCTGCTCACGGCTTGGGTTTGTGTCGTCCATGCGGAGATATGTGTAGCCGCCAAATTTGATTGCAGTTTCAAAGTCAATCATCCATGCTTTGCAGTGACCGATGTGCCAATAGCCGCTTGGTTCTGGTGGGCAACGAGTGATAACTTCTTTGCTTCTGCCCGCTTTTAAATCCTCTAAAATTTCATCCTCAATAAAATTTGATGGAACAATACTATCTAAATCTATCATATAACCTCTTTTGTAAATGATAATTCTTTTGCCTTAAAATGTCAATTATTATAATTATATTGCTCGGCTTTGGCAAATAAAATTTAAGCCAATTTGGCAACAAATTTCGATTTTGGTATTGAAAAGTGGCAAATTTTATACTATACTTCATTTAAGAGGTGGCATATGTTTGATTATTCCAAATATTGCGAGGAGCGTGACAACCTTATTGCACAACAAAACAAAGCTTATGAGGAGTGTATAAAATTTGGCAAAACACTTTTGTTTAAAACTGCAATCAAGGTGATTGAAGAAAAGGTTCAATATATCAAAGCAAACCGCCACGTTTGCGAAAATGTTATACGAGAACTCAACTGCAAAATTGATTTGGATTTTGTCAAACAAAGCGAATTTATTGAAAACAATCATTGTGTTTATCCAAAATCAATCTATGATGAAAGTTGCAAAATCTTGGTGGCGGAACCGTCATTTTGTGCCGATGTTCCGTTGGAGCATGACGCAAAGGAAGCCTTTATGCAGCAGCATAGAAATAATTACAAAAATTCATCTCTTGTTATCATGTCAAAAGACAATGTATTTGTTTGCCCTTATCCTAAACATTTAGGCACATTGGCTTACGCTTTAAGGGCAGCCAGACATTATAAAGACGCCAAAGAAGCCAACGATTTTGAAGAGATGCAAAAGAACGAACTTTCCATTGATTTCATTTCCTCCATTCATAAAAAGATGTATGAGGACACTGAATTTGACAACGACTATATCATCGGCTACGGCAGCCCACGAAAGACCTTTTACTACAACGGCGATTGGTTGCACTCCAACGTCAAACTTGAAACCGCAAATTGGACACCTACCGACAGCGACTATGTTGAAGATATGTTGCAAAATCTGATAACCCTAATTGACCATCCGGACGAAAAATACGGCGAGGTTCACCCGGTTTTGAAAGCAATGTTCTTTAAAACTAGATATATTCAAATCCACCCATTTAGGGACTGCAACGGAAGGACATCTCGAATACTTTTGAACTATATTTTAACCCGAAACGGCTACCCAACCATAACAATCAAGGCAAAACATAAGGAAAGATATATTGAAGCGATGAATAAGGCGATTGATTTTAACGATTATTCCAACTTGTTTACGCTTATGGTTGATAGGTTAAATTCTAGGTGCGATAAATATATTGAAATCATAAATGAATATTCCACAAATCCTATGTGCGAAACTGAAATTTAATTTTAATAAAAATACTTAAAATGTGGTTTATAAATACCAAAGTTAAAATAAGCCAAATTATTCCGCTGACGCACATAACTTTGGTTTGCAGTTAATTGCAACAAAAAACGTACTGCTTTTAGTACGTTTTTTTGTTACTTTTTTTATATGTTTTTTAGTTAAAATTGAGGCGACTTTTTAAAGTTGTTAAAACAAATTTTTTTATTCCATTTTTTCAATGAAAATAAATTGGTTTTTCCACAATTTATTCAATGATAAACAACTTATGGTCGAGCACTTTAAAGCGTTTGTCGGCAAGTTTTTCAAACAAATCCATGCTGCGGCTTGAAGGCATAATCGCAAGCAAAGTTACGCTGCCAGCATTGTCGCCATTTTTGCTTAAAGACATAAGGTTTTTTGTGACGTGCAAATCGTCCACATCAACCCCACGCACGGCTTGAACATCGTCAATTGCAAGCACGCAAGACTCGCCCTTTTCCATAATACGTTTTGCCCTTTCAGTTGCCAACAATACAGCACGCCTAGCGTCGTCAATTGGGTCAGCAAAATCGGTCACAAACTTTTCAACCCCTTCAAGATTGGAAAGCACGCACCTATTTTTATCCACAATAGAAGTGTTTACATACAATTTTCTATCCGCATTGCAAGCCACCAACATTTCAGCAGCTGTCAGCGAATTGTCCATATTGTTTGAGCCGTAAAGATAAACACTTTCGCCCAATTTTATATCCAAATTTTGATAATCTGGATTTGAAAAGCCCAAAATTTGGTCAGGCATTTTGTGTTGGATTTGGCTGAAATCTTTGCGGATTTTGTTAAAACTTTTTGCCGGCACATTGTTGATGTTTAAAATTGATTCAGCAATGTTGTGATTTTCGCCGCCAACTTCCACCATAAGCAAGTCCCCAGTTCTCAAATTATATTCTTGAACCAAGCCACGAGCCAACTGCAAGCAAACCAATCGGTTGTTTTGATAAGACCAAACAAGCGCAGAATTATTTGTAAGTTCCAAATAACCATTCACCATTTGAATATCGTCGTTATAGGTGAATTTAGATTCCTGCCTCAAGTATGAAGATGGATAGGTTTGAGGGATGCTTGTAACAAAAGATTCCGCAAAAGGATAGCCATAATTTTTTGGAGGCCTACCCTGCTTTGTCTTTGCGATATAAGGCTGTTTTTTGCCCTCGCTAATTTCAATAATTTCATTTATCAATTCGTTTTTCTTTTTGCTTGTGGGTGCGTAAACACCAGCCCTACGTGCAAATTCACGTAATGCAAAAATACTTAATTCGTTTAACTCTTCCCTTGTCATATATCGTAAGTGTATCATACCAAATTTTAAAAGTAAAGTATTTTTGTACAAAAACATTTTTTAATCGTCATGTTGTGAGCATTCTGTACAAAATAAAAACTTTAAATTTCCCTCCTTCTGCCTATATTTAACTTGATTGCAAACTTTATTGCCCCAATATTTGTACAAAAACGTTTTTGTACAATAATAGTATATTACAATTACGAAAAATGTTCGTCAACAAATTTAGGGTGCGTTTTCCAAAATTTTAATTTTTTTTATGGAAAAGCGACCATATTAAAAGTATGAATAGATTTAATGAATTGTTAGACCCGAAAAATGTTAAGTTTAGTGAGATTGCCAAATCACTAAATGTAAACTTGTCCATAATTTACGACTGGGTGAACATGAGGTCAATGCCCAATTTTGACAATTTGTTAAAGTTGGCGGATTATTTTGGCGTTAGCGTTGACTATCTTATGGGACGCACTGACGACGACTCAGAATATCACACAAAAAGTTTGAACAAGTTTTCTGACCAAATCAAAAAGGTGCTAAAACAAAAAGGCGTCACAAAATATCGTTTGTTTAAAGATTGCGACCTAAGCAACAGTTTTAAAGTCAGATGGTTTAACAAGCAAGTTAAGCCAAATGCCAACAATTTGCTTAAAATTGCCAACTATTTAAATGTTTCGATGGATGAACTTATGGGACGCATTATTTAACCTTCTTTCCATCTAGTTTAGAACACAAAAAAATTCGGCATCTGCCGATTTTTTTTATCAAATCATTAAAATTTATGCGGTTATCCCAAGCGAAACCAGCAAAGCCACATCAATGCGTTGCATTGTCAAAACATCAATGCTGCATAACTTTTCTTTTAGCCTACGTTTATCCAATGTCCTAATTTGCTCCAGCAAAACCACGCTATCTTTTGGCAAATTAAATTTGTTGTGATTTAGTTCAATATGTGTTGGCAGTTTTGCCTTGCTCAACTGACTGGTGATTGCCGCAATTATCACTGTCGGGCTATACTTGTTGCCCACATCATTTTGGACAACCAAAACCGGACGCACTCCACCCTGTTCACTTCCCACAACAGGACTTAAATCAGCATAGAAGATGTCGCCACGGTTTATTTCCATTATTCTCCCTTTAAAAACGCAATTGTTAGGTCGACAGAATCGGTGTTCTCAAACTCTTTTTCAAGCGACCTAATCTCTTTTACGTATTCATTTTCAGTATATGCTGACAAATCAAATTTTGGCATATTTGGCTTTGTTAGCTGCCTCATATTGCCGATATATTCGATGTAAGCATTAACTTGTTCGTCCATATATTTCCCCTTTTAAAACGATTTTAAACTTTTGCAAGTTGTTTCTTCAATTTTTCGTAAAAATCTTCCTGCATTTGCTTAAATTCAACAACAAGATTTTTTATTTCCTCATTTTTTGTTTTAAAATCTTTTTCCGCTTTAATGGCGTCAATTATGCCCATAACTGTGCCTGTTATCATCATTTCCACAATGTGGCGAGGTGTTTTGTCTGCCCACAAAGAAAAATATATCATAGTTGTCTGTTTAAGTTTTTTAAAAAAGCCATTTTCTTTGATTTCCTCGTCCTCACTCACTGCCAAAACGTTGCATTTTTCGCCAAACTTTTGATACATATCAAACTGCTTTTTAAACAAAGCCTTCAATTTTTCGTCTTCCAACTTTTTCAAAACTTTATCAATCGAAAGCATCCCAACTTGCGCATCTTGAAAAACTCGATTTAAAAGTTGCAAATCACTTTTTTCCATAATTCCTCCATTGTTAGTATCCGCTTATAAGCGTGAAATATGCAAACAAAAGATATTTTTGCAACAAAAATGCGGAACTTTCCCCGCCATAACAAACTGAATGTTGATGCAATATCAATTTATTTTGCTGACGCTCATAAATCCGCTTTGTGGTATTCACAAAAAAACAAGGCATAATATTTGCCTTGTTTTAAATAAAGATCAAACCATAGCCTATTGCCAAGCCTGACAACACAAGCATCAAAATGATAAACAAATTTTCTTGCCAGTTTTTGTTTTGTTTTAAAAGCACAACCAAACCCAAACCAGCATTTACACACAAACCTGCCACAAGCGCACCAAATGCTAGGCCTCCTTCAAGGAAAAATTGAGTGAGAGCCACACTTGACGCACAGTTAGGTATCAAGCCGATGACAACAGCCAGCAAAGGTTGCCAGAATTTGTTTGCACTTAGGAATGCTTGCAATCTTTCCTGCCCAACCCAAATGTTTGTGATAAATCCAAACAAAATGTTGATAATCAAAATAAAAGCACCGATTTTCAAGCAATGCAGCAATGGGTGAACCCAGTCAAAGGATTTTGTTTCCATATCATGGTGGCAGCAGCCGTGTTCCGCCAAATGGTCATCGCTATGCTCTTCTTCCGTGTGAACTGGTCTATGCTTTTTGAACAATAAGTTATATAATCCGATTGACAAATAACCTATAATAATCGCATACAAAATTTTAATCCCCAGCAAAAGCAACAGCCAAACAATTTTTGTTGGGTTTGCCAAAATAAGTGGCACAGCCTCGTCACTTGTTGCAATGTACACCGCAATCAAGGCACCAATTGAGATTGAGCCTTTTGTAAACAAGTCAGTCGAAACGATTGAAAATCCGCATTGAGGCACACTGCCAAGCAAAGCACCAAAGATTGGGCTGCATTTACCTTTTAAAAATTTGTTTTCGCTAAATTTTGTGGAACGTTTAAACTCAAACAACTCTATCAAATAATAGACAACAAAAAGGAGCGGCAAAATTTTTGCCGTGTCTATCAAAGCATCCAAGATAACATCCCAATATTGTTTCATGCGAACGCTATTGTATCACAATCCTGCACAAATTGCAAGGGATAAATCAAACATTATCATATAATTACACAACATATGGTATTTAAATAAATCTACAACAGAAGCAGGCAATAATCGCACACGCAAGGTTGCAGACCAAAGCGATAGGGATTGTAAGCCCAGTCTTTTTAACTTTTGTGGATGCAAAGTAAATAGAACTTACATAAAAAATTGTGTCGCTGCTGCCCATAACAACGCTTGCGCATTTGCCAATATAACTATCCACGCCATATCTTGCAAAAATATCTCGCAGCAAAACATATGCAGCATTTGAACTGAACGGTCGGATGAGTGTCAACTCGCATATCTCAACTGGAATGCCCAAAAAGCGAAAAACTGGAGCTAAAAAATTGCATAAAATACTGCTTAAACCGCTGTGCCTAAACAGTTCCACCGCAACAAACATTGCGATGATAAACGGCATCAAACTTGCCATAAGCGGCAAAGCCCCTTTTGCCCCAGCAACAAAACTTGAATATGCGTCAACACCTTTTATCAAAGCATAAAGCATAACACAACATATCAAAACAGGGATAAATAAATCAGCCATTTGCCTTCCGCCTTCTATAAAAACTTGCAACCAGCAAAATGCCCAAAATGGTTGGCACAAAAGTGGAAACAATTGTCGGCCACAAAATGCAACTTGGGCTAACGCTGCCCGCCATTGCCCTCATGCCAATAACCGTGGTTGGCAAAAGTTGAATACCTGTGGAATTGATAACCACCAACATTATCATTGCTCTTGTTGCTTTTTTGTCGCCCTTATCCATGCCTCGCATGGCTTTTATTCCGTACGGGGTGGCGGCACTTCCTATACCTATTATATTAGAGGCAATATTTAAACAAATATTTTTTTCAGTTTCCTCGTCCGTCCTTCCAAAGATGTGTCTTATCGGTCTACTCAAAATTTTGGATAACTTATGGCTCAATTTACAATCGTCCATAACCTGCATCAGCCCCATCCAAACCGCATATATGCCGATAAATTCGATACACATCGTCACGCCCATTTTGCTGGCTTCCATCATGGTGCCAACAACTTGTCCAGGTGACACAACGCACAACATAACCAAACTGGAAATTATCATCACAATCCAAATTTTGCTCATATCCTAATTTATGACAACTTATTTTTACATATGAGCCAATTTTTATAAAGCCGTTATTTTTAAGGCAAAAAGCCTTGATTTTAAACAAAAAACTTAATTTTGAATATTTTTGTACAAAATTATTTGTTTTTTGTACAAAATTCGTTGACATAATATTTTTAATGTGATAGTCTAGCGTCAACAGTTCAATTTTTTGAGCAATTAAATATATCTTTTTTTAGTTAATTCGGCACGGATTTAACTTAGTTTTTTCTATAAAACAAACGGAGAAAATTATGTGTAACAAACAAGACTCATACTTTAAGTACGTTTTAAAAAACTACTATTTCAACAAACGCCTTTCACATCTGGGCATCGAAACAAAATATATCGCTTTCTATTATTTAAGCGATATAATGTATAAATTGATAAATGAAGAACACCCGGCTCGGAGTTTTTCACGGGATATATATCCAGACCTTGCTGAAAAGTACAACAAGAACAATTGTACTATTGAGCGTGACATCCGCAATCTTATTTCTATTAAATGGGAAACTATTTTGAGGCAAAAACTGAACAATTATTGGTTTAAAGAATATCCGCCAAGTTGCTGCCAGTTTATAAAAATTATCAAACGATATATGTTGGATAATATTGCCTAAATAGACCCTATTTTTTAATTTTTCGTCATTTTTTTACATTTATATTTGACATTAACAATAATTTTCTCTACAATAAAATAAAATATCGTGCAAAACGATGTTTTTGGGTTTTTAAATTTAGTTTTAAAACCACACAATTTAAGATTATTTTAAGGACAAAAAGTTGTCTTAAACAAATTATTTAAAAAATTTAGATAGTTTGTTGGTTAAAAGAATTTCAAAAATCATTTATTTAGGGGTAAAAAGTGACAAAAAAGAAATTATCTGGGCAGACATTGACCATTATCATTCTCGCCATACTGCTGCTGTTGACTTGTATATTTGGCGGGGTTTACGCATATTACAGCACAACAAGTTCCAAAATTTCAGGTCTTGTTCAAATGGCAAACTTAAAAATTGAAATGCGTGCAGGCGGCACGGACGGCACAAGTGGTTCTAGCACAATTTTGAACACAACCAGTTATTATATTCCGGGTGAAATCCTTCCAAACACAGCCTTGACAGTTACAAACTCCTCAAACGTTCCGGTTTACCTTGCCGTGGTTTATAGAGTTAAAGCAACCGACATCGCCACAGGTGAAGAAATTCAAAATTATGATTTATCAAATCCACTTATTGGCATTTATGGCGACAACACTTGGCAAGACAACCGCTACACCAACACCGCTTACGACGCAGATTTTAGATATTTAATGCTTCCAACTCCACTTGAAGCAGTGGCAAATCCAGCCGAACCAAACACAATAACAGTTATTCCAGAAGGCAAACTTAAATTGCACGAAAAAATGGGCAACGCTTATCAATCAACAAACATCACCCTCACCTTCCGTGCGTATGTTATCGGTAGCAACCAAGCCGGTTTGCAAGCAGCTATTGATGCGGAAACAACGCAAGAAGGCAAATGTAACGCTATTATGGCAGCAATATTTGAAGCGTTTGAACATCAAATGTAAAAAAACCACCAATTTGGTGGCTTTTTTTATGTATATTATAACAATTTAAGTTTATTCAATGCCTTTCATTGTAAGTGAGATACGTTTCTTTTGCAAATCGACAGACAAAACTTTAACCTTAACTTTTTGACCAACTTTAAGCACTTCGCTTGGGTGGCTGATATAAGCGTTGCTGATTTGTGAAATGTGAACCAAACCATCTTGATGCACGCCAATATCCACAAAGGCGCCAAAGTCGATAACGTTACGTACAACGCCGTCAAGCACCATATCTGGCTTCAAATCCTCCATTGAAAGGATATCGCTGCGTAACTCTGGCAACGGCATATCTTCACGAATATCACGACCTGGTTTTAACAATTCTTTAACAATATCTTGCAAAGTAGGCACGCCAACACCTATTGCATCAGCAACTGATTGTTCGCCTTTTTTGTCAATCAAACTTGGCAACAATGTAAGCCCGCCAGTTTTGATTTGTTCGTCAGTCAAGTTGAACAATGCAAGCAATTTTTTAACTGCATCATAACTTTCTGGGTGAACGGCAGTGTTGTCCAAAATATTGTCGCCGTCAGTGATACGCAAGAAACCTGCACATTGTTCGTAGGCTTTTGGACCCATCTTTTTAACATTCATAAGTTCGCTGCGGTCGTTGATATGTTTAACTTGGCTGCGATAATCCACAATATTTTCAGCAAGAGAGCCAGAAATGCCAGAAACATAACTGAGCAGGCTAACAGATGCGGTGTTCAAGTCGACACCAACGCTGTTTACACAGTCTTCAACCGTATTTGAAAGCACTTCGGTCAAGCGATTTTGAGGCATATCATGTTGATATTGCCCCACGCCGATAGATTTAACGTCAATTTTGATAAGTTCTGCAAGAGGGTCTTGCAATCTGCGGGCAATTGAAACTGCACTACGCAAATTTACGTCGTAATCTGGGAACTCTTTTGCTGCAAGTTTAGACGCACTGTAAACTGACGCACCAGCCTCATTAACCATTGCATAACTAACTTTGCGTGGGCAGGTTTTTATCAAATCCGCCACCAAAATTTCGCTTTCCTTGCTTGCTGTGCCGTTGCCGATTGCGATGATGTCAACCTTATTGCGGACAATCATTTCAGTCAATTTTTTCTTTGCTTCTTCCACTTTGTTTTGTGGAGGGGTTGGGTGAACAACTGCTGTGTCAAGCACGTCACCTTTTGTGTCAATAACTGCAATTTTGCAGCCGTTGTAATATCCAGGGTCATAGCCCATGATAACGTTGTTTTTAAGAGGTGCTTGAAGCAACAATGGCTTCAAATTCACTTCAAACATTTTGATTGCTTGCTCGTTTGCCCTGTCGGTCAAAGCACGGCGGCACTCGTTTTCAAGAGATGGGAACAACAACCTATCGTAACTATCTTCAATTGTGTCAAGCATGATTTGGTCGGTGTATTCATTCTCTTTTTTGTATGCTTTTTCAATTTCAGTGATTGTAAGTTTTGGGTTGATTTCAATGTCAACTTTCAAACAATCTTCCTTTTCGCCACGGTTAAGCGCCAAAATACGGTGGCTTGGAAGTTTTGCCACTTCGCCAGAAAAGTCCTTATAATTTTCATATGTTTTATTTGTGTCCTTTTCTTCATCCCAAACGGCTTTGATTTGCGCCTTTTTGGCAATAATTTCACGCAAGGTTTTACGCAAAGCGGCATCATCACTTATGCGTTCAGCAATGATATCTTTTGCGCCTGCAATGGCTTCTTCAACGTTTTTAACGCCCTTTTCTTCGCTTACATAATCTTTTGCAATTTCTTCAACTGGGCAAGTCAAATCTTGTGCTTGGATTGCATCAGCAAGTGGTTCAAGCCCTTTTGCAATAGCCATGGTTGCCCTTGTTTTACGTTTTGGTTTATAAGGTCTATATATATCTTCCACTTCGGTGAGAGTAAGTGCATTTTCAAGTGCCAAAGCGATTTCGTCTGTCCACTTTTCTTGCTCTTTTATCACCTTTTCAACTTTTTCTTTTTCTTTGTTCAAGTTGCGTAAATAGTTGAGCCTATCGGCAAAATCACGCAAAACTTGGTCATCACACGCACCGTGCGCCTCTTTACGATAACGAGCGATGAATGGGATTGTGTTGCCTTCATCAATAAGGTTGATGATGTTTTCGGCATACACTTCTTTCAAATTAAATTCGTATGCCAATTGTTTTGTTAAATCCATGTTCTTTTCCTTTTAAGTATAGTTGTAATACAAGTTTGCCGCAAGATGTATCAGACTGCCGCAAACACCTTAATTATAGCAAACCAACACAACAAAAACAAACAAAATTTAACTGGTTTTTATCAATCTCAAAGAAAAAACACCATAAATTCCTTACAGTGTTTTTTTATTTTAAAATATCAACAAAACAAATTTTAATAGTCTTTTTAATCGTTTGTCAACTTCTGGTCTTTTTGAGAAATTATTTGCTCCACCAAAGCAGAACCTTTTTGTTCTAATTTTTGCTTTTGCTGTTTTTCTTCACCCATTTTAAGGTAAACAGTTTGGTAATAATCCTCCAACTTATTCCTCAATTTGTTGGAAAAATCCTTTCTACAAATCGAATCATCAAAAACATTGTTGACTTTGTCTGCATCCCCGTGCAAATCCGCACCTTTATCCATAAGCAACTTGCATATATCATAAATATATTCGATGCAAGTGTCGTCATTTTCCACCACTGGTGAGGTCAATTGTTTCAAAACGCCAACTTTATCAGTTTCAGTTGCAACTTCTGTGCCGGTTTTGCATATGGCTTCGCACAAAGAATAAGAGTTTTCCATCAACTCGGCTCGGTCACGATAATTTTCGTCGCCAGAAGGTATCATCCCGCAAACGTAAATCAAGGTTGCCAAACTGTCCGTGCCTATCTTTACTCCAGCCTCGATGCCCTTTTTGATGATGTCCGAATATTTCCTCATCAAAATCATATCTCGGTTGTAAACAATGGCATTTTCGTATTCGTCCATTGCCACTTTTAAGGTGCTTGGATATCTTTTTGAAAATTCCACAACATCATCCACTGTCCTGTGTTGCAAAAATATCCCTGTTGCCTTTTCAAAATATTTTTCGCCTTGATTTAAATATGCAATTTTGCCCAAAAGTTCCAAAATTATGTTAGGGTCAATATTGTCATAACTGTAAGACCAATGTTTTAAAACAAGTTCTGGGTCAGCACCTTTTTTCAAAAATTTTTCAAGGCTTTTGTCGCCGTGTTTGACAATATCTTTATAAAGTTTTTCAGACAATTTTTCTGTTCTATCCATAGCCCCTCCTAAATGTTTGTTGATATCAAAATGCCATTGCCCGACTGTTTTTTAAGCCGCAAGCCCTTTAAATATATGATTATTGTATCATAAATCAATCAAATATGCAATAGAAGGACAATGTTTTGAGTTGCCAACTTGTCAAAAATATTTTGTCAAAAATATTGACAATTTGTTTTGGTTCTTATATAATAATTAAGTATTGCACGTTAGGTGCGATTTTTCCTGCCACACGGGAGAGGTTGCCTTAACATTGACCTGAACGCGAAATAAGGTCACAAACACCAAGCCAAAACTTGGTTTATCAAAATGGAATTTTATTTTTATAAGGAGAATACAATGCGTACAATTATGGCAAACAAAGCCACCGTTGAAAAGAAATGGTACATCATTGATGCAGAAGGCAAAGTTCTTGGCCGTGTTGCAGCAGAAGCAGCAAGTCTTCTTCGTGGCAAACACAAAGCAACCTTCACACCAAATGTTGACTGCGGTGACAATGTTATTATTATAAACAGCGACAAACTCGTTTTAACAGGCAAAAAGGAAGAACAAAAATACTTTAAACGTTACTCTGGCTATCAATCTGGTTTGAAATTGATTCAATACAAGAAAATGATGGCAGAACAAAGCGACGTTGCTTTGATGAGAGCAATCAAAGGTATGCTTCCAAAAAATAGTTTGGGTCGCACTATGGCAACACACTGCCATATCTACAAAGGTGCTGAACACGTAAATCAAGCACAAAAACCTGAAATCTGGAACGGAGGTAAAAACTAATGGCAGAAGAAGTTGTAGAAAAGAAAGTTAGAGTAACAAGAACAAAAAAAGTTGCAGACACTGCTGAAAAAGAAGTTAAAGCAACAAAAACAGTTAAAAAAGCCCCAGCAAAAGCAAAGGCAAAAGCACAAGAATTTTTGGGCACAGGCCGCAGAAAATGCTCAGTTGCTCGTGTTCGCTTGACAACTGGCACAGGCTCAATCAAAGTTAATGGCGAAGAATTGAAAGATTACTTCGACCTTGACACTCTTATCACAATCGTTAAGCAACCTTTGGTGTTGACAGAAACCGAAGGCAACGTTGACATCACTGCAAACATCTACGGCGGCGGCAAAGCTGGTCAAGCAGGCGCTCTTCGTCACGGCATCACACGTGCTTTGATGGAATATCGTCCAGAACTTCGTGCTGAACTTAAAAAAGCAGGCTTCGTAACACGTGACGCTCGTAAGAAAGAACGTAAAAAATACGGTTTGCACAAAGCACGTAAAGCTCCACAATTCAGTAAGCGTTAAGCCGAACCTTGTGTTGCTCACAGTTCAATATCGCACAACAAAAAATCCACATTTCTGTGGATTTTTTTGTATCAAAATCAAAACATATTTATAAGCATTAGCGAAATAACTCGGTTTATTTTAATTTAATCAACAATATTTAACATTATCAATAATTACACTATATTTCATACATTTCTTGTTAACTTTGTTGAATTTTATATATACAATATAATTACTTTTTACTTCTAATCCAACCTTACTCTCAGCTTCAAAATAGCCAGTCATCTTCCATAATTCCAAATCGTCTTCATCTTTATTTTCACATTTATTATAATATATTGTTTTTAATTCAAATGTATCAGGATACGAAACATACTCTTTAAGATATTTTTCTGTATTGTATTTTAAAATCTTTTGATCATTAAAAAACAAACTAAAAAGTACAATCACAATTAAAATTAGCAGCCCTATACATAATAAAACATTCCATACTTTTGAAATCTTTTTTTTAGGTTTTTGTCCATTAGCTTCTACTTCTAACATAAATATCACACCAACTTTTAATATGTATATTTATCATCCCATGCTTTTTGAGCATTACTTACAGATATAACATAAATTATTCCGGGGAAAATATAAAAACAAAAAAGTATAAAAGCCAAAAAACCATTTAATTTTGGTCTTGGAGGAGCAACTTTTAAATTATTGTTGTTTTTGTTATCAACAGATGAATTGTAATAATAATTTATAACTTGAGCATTATTATTGTTTGTAGTTCCAGACGTCATAGCCTTATCTGTTTCGAATGTTGTGTTGCAATATTGACATTTATTTGTTTCCTTCACTTCATCAATTGTTATCCCTGCACCACAATTTGGACATTTACATTCTTTCATAATTTACTCCTAATCATTTGTTTACTAAACCAATTATATTCTTACAGTTGTAAGAAGTCAAGTATTTTTCTTACTTTTGTGAGAAAAATATTGTATGAAAGAAATCAAATTTGGTGAAAGATTGAAAGAATTAAGGCAAGAAAAAAATATCGGACAAGTGGAACTTGCTGCCAAAATTGGTGTAAGCAAAGGAATAATCTCTTTGTGGGAGCAAGGCAAACGTGAGCCCACCCTATCCTCTCTTATTTCGATTGCGGATTTTTTTAACATCACGATTGATTATTTGATTGGTAGGGAAATCTAAAAAATTTTAAAATGAAAAAGAGAGATGTTGATTTACGCTCGAAAACACAAATCTTCTAAGAACGTTGGAGTTGGCTAATGCCAACTTTATTGCGTTCAAACTATTGTGCTTTTTTTGGAGCATAAGACTATCTCTCTTATGTGTAAGGTGTTGCCTTACATTCTTAATATGTGTGGTATTATTTTAATTATTCACAAAATTTTAAATTTTTTTTAATT
>DHNC01000021.1 GCA_002406115.1 Christensenella sp. UBA4626 | reverse complement strand
ACGATAACCATATCGCCAACTCCAATTTCAGGTGTCATACTTGGTGAAACAACATTATATGGCCTGTAATGGAAGCCATACACGAACACCAAGCAAACAGCCAAAATTATGCAAATAGATATTGCAAGGTTGTAAATCAACTGTTTTGCAAATTTGAATGCTTTATTGTCTAAAATTTGATCGTTATAATTCATAATACCCCTTAATTATCTATTTGCGTACACCCTGTTGGGGTGAAATTTGCTTGGCTGGAAGAACCATATATACCCATTTGCTCCAAAGTTAAGGATGCAAATGTGGTTTTGTTTGTAAATGCTTGATTGATTTTGCAATTTTGGATTGTTGCCATAATGTCGTTGTTGGAACTTACATAACCTGCAACAAAGCCAATATACAATGATCTTGTTGTGGAAATTGCAATGTCGAAAGTTAAAGTTATTGTGCAATTATCCACGCTGCCGGCTTGAATTTGACCCACAACTGCACCTGTGTTTGTTTCGCCAAGTGCGGTGTGACGGAAACTGCCGGAAACTGTGCATCCGCTGATATCCACATTCAATGCATGGCCAACAATGCCGCCATAATTTGAAACATAGATATTTGTGGTTTGCACCATGGTTGAAGTCACATCAGATATGCTTGCATTCCCGTTTGTGGAAACGTAGTAACCTGCAACGCCGCCAATTGAGTTGAACCTACAATTTGAACGTGCCTGTGTGACTGTTAAACTTGTGGTGGTTGTTTTGCCGTCCTCGCTATTGCCAACGCTGCCATTTGTTGCATATGCAACAACACCACCAATGTACACTTTTGCTGATGTTGTTACAAAACCTGCATCAAACTGAACAGTTAAGTTGACAGTGCAGCCAGCAAATGTTGTTCCATTTGCTGAGGCAACCAAACCGCCAATATAAGCATTGTTTGTAAGGTTGTAATCACCATTTATCACAAACGTTGCTTTTGACAACAAGACGTTGACCAATTGAGAATTGTTTGCGTCCATTGCTATCAAGGATAATTTTAGCACATTTGATTGTGATTGTGCAAACGTATTGACGAATTTTGTTGCATTATTGTCAGTTTCTGCAATATTTAAATTTTTAACAATCGCACCATCCAAAGTTTTGAACAATGCAAAGCCTTGATAGGATGAAATTTGATTATTTTCCACTTGCAAGTTTGTCAAGCCAAACAATGTAAAGCCTTTTGCATCCAAACTGCCGGTGAATTTGTCGGCAATGATGGCACCTTTTTGCTTGATTTGTGCCAGTTTGTCCACGCCGGACAAGTCGATTGCTTGAACAAATTCAAAGTTTTTATCTGCCCTATATGCGAGGTTCAAAAGGTGTGTTGCGTTTGCAATGCCATAAGGTGTGCTTTCGCTGCCGTCGCCGTAAGCGTAATAGTTGAAGTCGATATCCTCATAAGGTGTTGCCACCGACATCAAACTGCCTTTACGCACAACGCTGACTGACAAACTTGTGTATTTGCCAACTGTTGACATTGGGTAAACATAATAAATTTGACCATCAATCACACGTCTGAAATTAGCGTCCCCGCTGGTGATTTCGATGATTTGGCTGGTGATTGTATCAGTTAAAACGCTGCCTTCTGGTGTGTATTCATAAAGCCTGATGTTGTAAGAAATCCTGATAACATCGTTCGTTTTGAAATCATCGCCAACTGGGATGTACAAACTCAAATCGTCTGCGTTGAATGAGATTTCGCCAACTGGTTCTGGACGAGCATTGCTGCCGTGGAATGTGAATATTCCGCCATTGAACGCCTTGCCGGTGCCAACGCCAATTGCTTGAAGAGTGATTGTGTAGTTGCCTTGCATTGCGTTTGGAGCCACGCATTTTAACTCTTCGCTTGACAAAACGGTTTGTTCGTCGGTTTGATTGTCGCCCCAACTGAATACTATTTTGTAACCTTCTGCATTTTCAATTGCTTCCCAACTGATGTAATCGTCAGTTTCAGTAAGCCCGGTTGGAGTTGCAAGTTTTGCAAAGCCAGCAATCTGATTTGACGGCATGGATGTGATGTAATCGCTGCCAACTGCTTTGATTGTGATTGTATATTTGCCAACCGCCACCATATTGCCGTTGTCATCTGCTTGAGTTGCAAAGTCGATTTGTGTTGCGTCGGTTGTGAATGTGTAAGAATTTGCACCCGACAAACTTACGATATAACTTGAAACGTGTTCCGCTTCGTCTGATGACCAAGTCAAAACGCCGTCTTCCGAAACGATAACATTGTCTGCCAGTTTTTTGAGCCTGTGCATTTCAACACTTTCGGTGTAATTGCTGTTTAAAATTTGGATGCTGTTTGTGCTGTCGTATCCGCCTTTTGTAAGCAATTTTAATGTGTAAACGCCTTCGGTTATCCTGCAAGTGCCGATGCCGCCCACCACGTTATATTCGGTGTCGCTGATATTATAGTAGAAATAGGTTTGACCTTCCAAATTTGTTTGATTTGTGGAGGATTTTGAAAGATTTTCTTCCACAACTCTGCCGTCCGCAAGTTCTATACGCAAGGTGGTGCCGTTGTAATTTTCGGTGTCGTTCACTTGCCAATATATTGCACCATTTCGGATTTGAACATTCTTTATGCCTTGTGATTTTTGAACCATTGTGACAACATCTTGACCTGCCGATTGAACAAAGGTTGCATTCAATGTGCCGGTGTCTTTATCGTCACTCTGCATAGCCCTAACTTTAACGCCAAGTTTGATGCCGTTTTGCAATTGAACCTCAACAGGTTCGCCCGCCAAATTTGAAGTTGAATATGCTTGGACAGTTGTTGGAAGCACGTATGTCAAAACATTGTTTGAAATTGTTACGCCCTCTGAATTTTGGTTGATTTTGTAACTATATTCTGTTGGTTGCTCGTTTTCGTATCTGGTAAGCACCAATTCGTAGTCCGTGATATATGTTTTTACTCTATCGTTCAAAACATATGCCAAATCAAACTGCAATTTGCCGTTTGAAATTGTAATGCTTGTGTTGGAAACACGTTTAAATGGATAACTTTGGCTTGGAAGTTTTGCATTTAACAAATATTTCGAATCCAAATTTTCTGTGCCTATGCCTGCCAAAGTTCTGATTTTGATTGAATAGTTGCCTGGGCGGAAGTATTTTGAAAATTCAAATTTCAAATATTCCCTATTGTTTTCCAAATATTCCACTGGCAAAAATTTGATTTCAGTGTAATCTGTAACCGGATTGTTTTGCGCCACCTGCTCTTTGCTTGCCTCGTCGTGATAAAGGTAGTAAATGTAAGGTTTTGTTTCAGTGGCGGTGCCGTCATAATAGATGATTGGGCTGATTTCCAACTGATAAACTGGATAATCCAAAACATTGTCCTCTTCATCACGTTTGAGTTTGTTTTGGAAAATCAAGTCGCCAGAATATGTATAAGTTATTGCATTTTCCTGCTCGCCGTCAGGGATGTAATCGTATTTGATGTAAGATTTTAAGTTGTTTTCTGTGTAACGAATGAAAGTTTTTGAGGAATAGATATCTGAAGATAAGAATGCTTGCTTTTCGGTTGCACCTTCCACCAAAACATCAGTCACATCGCCACCCAAGAGATACAATTTTATGCTGAATGTTCCGCCATTCAACAAAGTTGCTTTGTAGTATCCTTGTGTTTCGGCAGTGTTTAATTTGCTTGAAAATTCAATTTGGTCATCCTTTGTTGATAACACTGTTTGGAAATAATAAAATTCGTCCAAATTTAAATTGATTTTATTTTCTTTGTAAACATTAAAGTATAAATATTCGGTTGAGCCAGAAGAGCTAAGATATGGATATTTTACAACCGCAAAAATGCTATTATTGTTTTCAAATTCGGTGTAATAGCCCTCTAACATAGCCTTGTTTGCAATGTAGTTATAATAGTCAATTGCAAATAGTTCGTATGGATTGTTGTTGATTTCCACGGTCAATTTGTAAATCATTGCATTTTGATAGAATGAATAATTTTCGCCGTCAACTTTTTGATTGAATTGATAATTTATGCCGCCCAAAGAGTATTCTTCTGGACAAGCAAATGTAAACACGCCTCTTTCGTCCACTCTTATCCAAGATTTGTCAACAGCATTTGGATTTTCTTCATCAAAAGCAAGTTTAACAAATTTTGCGATTGAATTTTCTTGCTTGCTGGTTGAATTTACAATCCCAAAACTTTCCAAACTATTGCCAAGCAATTTCACACTCAATGTGTAACTGCCTTTGCTAAGTTTTAACAAATAACTTTCGTCAATTGTGATAATAAATGTCTTTGTTTGGTTTGCAAGGTCAGCATTTGTGCTTGTCCATGTTTCGTCGCCAGAACTAATCAAGCCTTGCATACTGTCTGCATAAACTGGATTGTCAAACATCAAAACTTCTTCCACGCCAGTTGTTGTGTTTCGGAAAGTGAGTTCGGCTTGGGTGAAATATTGGCTTGCAACAAGTTGAATAATGCCGTTTTTAACAACCAATTCTTGATAAGATGCCAAACGGTGAACCACAAACTCTTTGCTGAACACGCTTGACACAACATTTTCTTTGTTTGAGATTGCTTTGATTGTCAAATTATAATTGCTGTTGAAAGCGTCAAAATTTTCAAACTCGTAACTGTTTTTTGTCAAAACGACGGTTTGTTTTACGCTTGCGTCTGCCAAGTCTTCAACAATCATCACATATTCGGTTGCCCCGGAGATTGAGTTCCAACGCACAACGCCTTGATCCAACGCCAAAACTGGGCTGTCAAGCAAGGTGATTTGCACTTCGTCGCTATATTTTGAACAACACAAATTGTACCAAGCAATGCTGCTTTTTGGCATTGATTTAACCGACACAAAATATTTGCCCGGTTTGAACATTTGAACTTGATTTTCTTGGTCAATATATCCGCATGGGAAAGTTACGCTTGTTGTGGTTATAATGTCCGCATAACGGGTTGCAACATATTTATTTGTTGAACTATCCAACACATTGTACACTAAATTTGTGTTGCTGAAATAACTGTTGCCTTGTTCATCTTGGATTTTGAAAATATATCCTAACAAACAATCGGTTCCGTTGGATAATTTGTTCAATCCAGTGTCCGTCCAAGACAAGGTTTGCACAGGATTTTCGTTTTCATCCGCCGCTGACAATTTAACTTGCTTTGGAGCAAATAATCCATAGAAATCTGCATTTGTTTTGTTGGAATCCAAATACAATTCGCCAGTTGTAACTTTTGCAATGACGTCAAAACTGAAACTTTCTTTTGTCAAGGCGGTGACGCCATATTGCAACATCACGCTTGGCTCAATTTTGATATACAAACCATCCACATCTACGCCAGTTTGGTTTCTATGAATATACTTCACGCCGTCCAAGCCGTCTGCAACATATCGGATAACACATCCATCCAAGTTTTCTGCGCCCATTGTTTCGTCAAAGTTGGTTGTTGCAAACAAACCTGCCGCCTGTTCGTCCAATTTTATCACAATTATGCCATTTTCAATTGTGATGACTGGGGCGGACAATTTTGTAAGTTCAATTGGAAGTGAATATTGGCTGTTTGTAAAGTTGCCCGACACGGTTGAAATTGCTTTAACCACAATTTTCAAACTGCCTTGATTTAAGCCAAAATTGTAGTTATCCACAATCAAATTTGTGTTCAATTTTTGCAATCCTGCTTCAGTTTGCATGAACACATCCACGCCGTCAACATTCTCAGGCAAGGACACATACAATTTTGCCCCGTCGGTTGTGACGGCTGCGTTATCCACAATCTGATAAACCAATTCGTTGGACATCGCTGAGTCAAACATATAAATGGTTTGGATTGTTTCGTCTGTGATTGTTTTTGTGGCGTTTGTTTTGATGTATGCCACAATCTTTTTAACGCCAACTAGATCCAAGCCATAATCGTCCAAATCAAAACTATATTTGATTGCGGAACTTGCTGTTGGGGTGGCATCAATGGTAAATACACTATATTTAGATTGATCGTCGCTGTCATTGTAAACTTTTACAACTGCCTGTCTGTCAAAATCTGTTGAAGCGGCAGAAAGCAAAATTTTCCTTGAATTTGTTTCGGATTGAGAAAGATTATTTTTGGTTGAACTGAGTTCGGCTGTGTCCGCCCTTGAAATAAGAATGCTGGAGCCAATCGTGCTCAACAAAAGTTGCTCTGAAGTGGATTTGTTGTTGAGTGTAACCACTGTCAATTTGTTCACATCTTGCAAAATTTCGGCTGGAACATTGCCATAAATATATGACACATCAAATTTCAAAGTTTGATCTTCGCTGTTCAATTCGCTTTCGCTATTCAAATTTAATATATATGTATCATTTATTATTAAAGCATAATCTATATAACTATAACCAAGCGAAACAGAAACACAAATTTTTTGCCCGTCACGTTCAGCCATATCAAATTGTGCCGTTGGTGCATAGTTTACAAAATATTCAGAAGTGTATTCAGATGTTGCATATAAGTCGCCGTCGTCCAAGTGTTTTGCAACGTATCTCAATTTCACCCTAAAACCGTTTGCAAATTCTGCCAAAACTGGGTTAAACAACTCATCCAAAATGCTTATTTCGTAGCCAGTTGAAGTCCTTATTAGGTTAAGGTTTGGAGATTTTTCGAAATAGTTGTATTCATCAACCACAATTTCGCTTTCATCGGTCAAGAAACTGATTTTCAAATAATGATTTTCCGAAAAGTTGGCTGGAGTCACAACCAATTTGTTGCCAACCATTTTTAATTCGGTCATATTTTCACATTTTGAGATAACCAAATCCTTTGGCAAAGAGTTTATATAAACTATGTCCGCATCATCCTGAGCAAGCAAAATCATTTCAAACACATTTTCGCCGCCCATAAGCCCTGTAACGGTTTCACCGAATGTGTAACTTGCGGTTACGTCCACATTGTTTAACGAAAGTGTATAATTTTGGCCAGCATAATCGGTTATTAAAGTGTTGGTAGTGTTGTCAAATGTCAAATTTGGAGTTTGCAATCTTTCAAAAGTCTTTTCCTCACTGACTGGTGAATTTATTGTAACCATACCGTCACCTATCGCTTGGATTGTGATTTGTTTGCTTTCCCCAGACAAAAGGTCAAAAGCAAAAGTCAATTCGGTTGTGATTTCGATTATTCCATCAACGTCAATTTTGTAGCCTTGTGCCCCGACGATTTCTTCAATGTCAAATTGTGGGTTTTCGTGTTGCGTTGTGATTGTTGGAACTTTCAAAACTTTAAAGTCATATGTGGCACAAACTTTCAATTGCCCATTTTGACAGACTGACAAAGTGTTGACGCCATCGCCAAGTACGTAAAGTTTTATCTGATAATCGCCAGTAGCCAAATCCAAAGCGGTCAAATCTTGCTTATCGCCAACTGTTTTAACCACTGTGTCGCTATCGCAAATTTCAAAACTCAATGTCGCATTATTTTCGGTGTTCACTTCACCCAAAACTGCCGTCACAACGCTATCCACCACTGATATATCATCAATGGCTTGCAATTGCACTATTTCCAACTGGATTTTTTCGCTGTCGATTGTGTTTGTGTTGTTGCCAAGATGTTGAACATAAATTGTTTGTTTTCCAGCTTTATAATCAATGCCAAGTTCAAGCAATTTCACTTGCAAAAGGTTTGAAACTGCTGTGTAAATATGAGAGTAAATTACGCCAGTTTCGTCGTAAATTTCCACTGAATATTCGTGGTCCACAATAGTTTGAATGTTTAAAATGCTATTTTCAATTTCGGCTTGTGCTGATGCAACTTTTTCAACTTGCAATTCGCTTGAAGTTGAGGACATATAGTGTGTGTTCTGATTGTCCACGCAGCAGGCAGAAACTGTCACAGTGTAGTTTACGCCTGACAAATATTTGTTTGAAGAAAAGTCTATCGAACGATTTTCAGTTACAACATCCAAAAGCAATTCGCCAGAAGCGTCTTGAACTTGCACCAAATATTTATCCGCATAAGCCACCGGCTGCCATGCCACACAATTTTCCTCACATTTAAGTTGAGGGGCAGCCAATCGGTTAAATTTTACAACCGATTTTTGTTCGCTTGAAATAATCAGATTTTTGCTGTCAGCGCTAAGTTTTGGCACAACAGACAATTGATATTCTTGTGTTGCAGAGGCAAACAAACTTTCAAAGTTTTGCAAAGTCCTCAAATCAAAATAACTGTTTGAAGTCACCGCCAATGGGGTTTTGCTGTCATTCAAATACAAAACAAATTGATTTACGCCATCAATGTTTTGCCAAGAAATCAAACTATCCAACATATTCAAGTTGACATTTTCCACACACTTGACAGTTTGGGTCAATTTTGCTGAATTGTATGATGCAAAGCCATTGCCAGCCTCGCAAACGGCAACAACGCCAACTTCCACATTGGAAGAGACAAGATTTTTATCCACGACTGACAAATCGAATTGTTTTTTATCAGTTGAGCCAACCAAAACTGAGTTGATATAAATCTGATAATTTGTTGCTTTGGATTTTTCAATATTGAGTTTGCCGCCAGAAACAGAAATGGATTTTGGCGCACTTGCTTGATTGATTTTTATTGAAGAAGAAAAGTTTGAATCCTCATAAATGCTTGTGTAGGCAGAAACCACTGCTTTAACTTTAACTGTCAAATCTCTATCGTAAGCCGAAACACCTGAGGTTGAGGTTGAAGTTTGAAGGTGTTTGTTGTAATCAGCGATTGAATATTCCAAAACATTGCCGATATTTATGCTTTCGCCATTGATGTTAAGCAGGTAGCCATTCACAAAACCGTCTTGTGCTGAGGATGAAATTGTAAACGCTTGTTTTTCCGCAGAGTAAGAAATTGTTGGAGTTGGCAATTTTGACCTTGATGCAATAACTTGAACTTTCATAACATCTTGAATCAATTCGTTTTCTTCAGAAACTACGGTTATAAAAGTTTTGCCAGTTGTAAGTGCTGTGATTTTGTTGTTACGGGAAGCAACTATGTCACTATCACCAGAAATCACCCTGTATCCTGCGTTTGTTGGATATAGCGGACTAAAATAAACTTGTGGAGTGTAAGTTTCCCCCACAACAAGAACAACACCATCGTTTGATGGAGCGTTAAAATAAATATTTTCAACTGCCACCTTGTGTTCACAACCGAATGCAAAAATGGAGAACATTGCGATTATGAAACAAACCAGTAAATTTCTTTTCTTCATTTAGACACCAACCCCTTTATGTCTTTTTTTGTCAAAATTAGTTTATCACATTACAAAATTTTTATCAAATATTTTTTAATTATTTATAATAAATATCAAGCGGAGAAATTTGCCGCAAAAATATAAATTAAATTTTTAAAAATAAGGATTAAAATAATTAAAAAATTTTTAAAAAATTAAAAAAAATTGCAAAAAATTGTATTTTTTTAGGTATTTTTTGATAATTTTAAGATTTTTTTGCAAATTTATTTTTTAATTAGCGAATTGTGATTATTGGATTTTTTTAAGCATACATTACATATGATCTATAACGACTTTAAAATTTTGGATGATGAGCAATATAAAATTTTATCCGAACAATACTCCACTCACACACCTGTCCGAACGCAGACTGAACTTGCAAATGCAATTTTTGTTCATCTTGACGAATGCAAAAGTTATTGTTTTGGCTTGCATAAAAACGTAAATAAACGAGTTTGTGCTGTGCTAAAAAAAGCAAAGGACGAATTGGAAAGGCTTATCGGCAATATAAACAGCGTTTTTAAAATTACTGCAACCAAAGCGGCAATCGTGAACGAGTTTAATTTGTTTGAATTTGCAAAAAAGTTGATAAAGACAATTGAATTGACGGACGAGTTGTTTGATTTATCATCCGACGCTAATCACGTAAAATTTATAAACACAACAATAAAAACAATTTCTCAACTGGCTCAAGAATTGTTTGAGGCATTGGAACAAAGCAATATTCAAATGTTTAAATATATGTAAAAAAAAAATTTACATTTTAATTTTTGCCAATTTAATTTTTAATATTTTTTTAAAAAATAATGATTTTTACGTATTTTTTTAACATTTTTAAATAATTTTT
>DHNC01000001.1 GCA_002406115.1 Christensenella sp. UBA4626 | reverse complement strand
GGAACAATCGCTGTGGCATTTAAGCCATCAAGTTCAAACTACACAGCACCAAAAGACAAAACTGTAAATGTAACAATTGAACGTGCAAAAACAGCAAGTTACACAGCAACAAACAAGACCTACACAGGTGTTGAACAAACAGGTGTAACAGGCACAAATGTAACACTTACAGGTACAATTAAAGCAACAGGTGCGAATACTGATGGTAACAGTTACACAGCATATGCAGAGCCAACATCCAACTATGCATGGAGTGATGGTACATATGCTAAAAAGACAATAACATGGAAGATCAATAAAGCATCCTTAACAATCACAGCTAAAGCACAAACCATAACATATGGTTCAAGCATAGCAACAGGAACAAGTCAAGTTACAGTCACAGGCTTGGTTAATAATCAAGTACTCACAGGCATAACACTTACCGCAAGCACAGCAAACGTAACAACAAGTGGAACGATTACACCAAGTGCAGCAGTAATCAAGACAAGTGCAAGCGGAACAGAAACAACAAGTAACTATACAATTAGCTACACAGCCGGAACTTTGACGATAAATAGGCTTGGAGTTGCTAAACCAACAGCAAAAACTGGTTTGACATACACTGGCAGTGCGCAAACAGGTGTAACTTTTGAAACAAACAAAGGTTATTCATTGAAGAGTGGCGCAACTCAAATGGTTAAAGCTGGTAATCACTCAGCAGTATTCACTCTTGACGGCAACCACAAATGGAGCGACGGAACAACCGCTGACGTAACAGTCGACTGGTCTATCGATAAGCGTTCAATCACTGTCACCGCAGACAGCGCAAGCAAAGTTTACGACGGCACAGCATTGACAGCAAACACAGCAAAAATTACATCTGGCAGTTTGGCAACAAGTCAAACAATCAGTTACACCGTTACTGGCTCAATCACAAATGTTGGCAGCGTTGCAAACGTTTTGAGCGGAGTTAAAGTTTTGAGCGGCACAACCGATGTGAGCGCAAACTACACCATCACAACAGCAAACGGCACATTGACAATCAGTGCTAAGAAAGTTACATTCGCTGTTACATTGTCAGCAACAAGTTACACCTATGACGGAAACGCAAAAACACCTACAATCACAGTTAAAGATGGCAGCAAGACATTGACTAAAGATACAGACTATACAGTTAGTGGCACAACAAGTGCAACAAATGTTGGCGACTACACCATCACAATCACTGGTAAAGGCAACTACGCAGGCTCAACAGGCAGTGCAAGTTGGAAGATTACAAGTGCTACAATCAAATACACTGCAACAGGCTACACCGGCACATACGACGGCAAGGCACACACTGGTTCAGTGACTGTTTCCGCACCTTCATCAGGCGCAACAGTTAAGTTTGGCACAACAGCAGGAACATACAACTTGACTTCTTGCCCATCAGTAACAAATGTGGCAGACAGCAAGACTGTATACTTCCAAATCAGTGCAAGCAACTATGCAACAATCACTGGCAGCATTGTTCTTAAAGTAAACAAAGCAACAGTAACATTGCCTACAAATGCAGCAGACAAAACATACAATGGTGCAAGTCAAGCACATGGTATCACTGTCCCTGCAAATGCAGAAATCGCATCAGGCACACAAAGTGCAACAAATGTTGGCACATACACTGTTGAATTCAAATTGAAAGATGCAGCAAATTACACATGGAACGACACAGACAAGACAACAACCAACAAGACCGCAAGTTGGAAAATCGTTGCAAAGACTGTTTCTAGCAGCATGTTGAGTTTGCCACAATCTTCATACGACTTCACAGGCAGCGAAATCAAGCCAACCGTTACAGTTAAAATTGATTCAGTGGTTATCGATACAGCAAACTACACAGTAAGTTACAGCAACAACATTTACGTTGGTACTGCAACAGTTACAGTGACAGGTAAAAACAACTTGACCGGCAGCGCAAGCATTAAATTTGAAATTGGTACTGCTTCTTACAATATCAATTACGAATACGATGGCGGCTCGGTCGGCACAGCAAACACTGGCAGTTATCAAGTTAAATCAACTGCGCAAACCATAACATTAAATCAACCAACAAGAACTGGTTATTCATTTGGCGGATGGACTGTTAGCGGTGCTAACGCAACAATCAGCGGCAACATCTTGACAATCCCTGAAAATGGTTATGGAGTGATTACAGTAACTGCAAGTTGGAATATCATAACCTACACAATCAGTTACAACTTGGATGGCGGCTCAGTTTCAACTGATAACCCAACAAGTTACACTATTGAAACAGCAGACTTCACACTTAACAATCCAACAAAAGTTGGTTACAACTTCACCGGTTGGACTGGTTCTAATGGAACAACAAAACAAACCACAGTTACAATTGCAAAAGGCAGCACAGGCGACAGAAGTTACACTGCAAATTGGGAAATCCAAACATTCACTGTTACAATCGCAGCAAGCCCAGCAGGCTATGGCTCGGTTGACAAAACTACAGTTGCAAAAGTTCCTTATGGCACAAAATTGTCAGTGTCCGGCAATGTTTTGACAGTAAACGGAACAACAGTAACTGCAACAGCGGCAACTGAAACAGCACAATACACATATGCGTTCAAAGATTGGACAAACGGCAGTGCAACAATCACCGCAAACACAACAGTGACCGCAAACTTCACTCGTACAGTAAGACAATATACTGTAACAATCACAGTCAACAATGCAAATTGGGGCTCAGTGAGCGCAAGCACATTGACAGTGGATTACGGTACAAAATATAGCGTTGCTGATGCAACTCTTACAGTTGGCTCAACAAAAGTTAGCGCTACCGCAAAATCTGGCGCAAGATTTGTAAGTTGGAATGTAACTTCTGGCACAGTGGAAGCAAATGTGGAAATCAAAGCAACATTTGAAAAGACATATTCTGTAACATTGAGCGTTTCAAAACCATCTGGCAGCAGTGCAACATATACATTTGCAGAGTTCAGAACAGAAAGCGACTATACAGCAGCAACACAAAAACCAATTCAGACAATTTCATTCACTGGCACATCAACCACTGTTGAAATTGGCGAAAATTGCTACGTTGTGATTTCAGCAACTCCAACAGCAGCAAGCGGCAATAAGTATGAATTGATTTGCGTTTACAAAGATGGCGTAATGCAAGGCAGTGCTCCATCAGCAGCGGCAATCAGTTACAAACAAACCGCTCAAGCAGTTCACAAAATCACCGGCGCAACATCAATCAATGTCGAGTTCTTCACCGCTTACAAGACAACTTTGGCAACAAGCGTTACATCAACTGGTGCAACAATCGGTTGGTCTAATGCAGTATTGACGAATGCATACGATGGTATTGTTGAAAAATCTGGCGAGTTGTACACTTCTGTCATCGTGCGTGAAGGTGTAAGTTGGAAAGCAACACTTAACACAACAGCACTTTCCACAAACGTTGACTCATTGATGGGTATTAAATATACTTACATTGATGGCACTAATGAAGTTGAAACAGCAGTTGGCGATAGCGATACAAGAATCACAGTTGACGGAAATGTCTACACAATCAACGCAACCGTGACATCATTGCAACCTATCATCAAAACTCCATTAGAGATCAAACTTAACACAGGTGCAACACTTAAATCAGTTTCTGACCACGTGGTTAAATCCGGTACAGGTTCAAGCATCCAAATCTACGCAGGAGAATGGATTTTGACCTTCACCGATGCAAACTACTCAACCGCAGCAGACGCCGCAAAAGCAGCATTTGGTGCAAACGCAGCAAGCTGGTCAGATGACAATTACACCTACACTGTCACATTGACAGCGGGCGTATTCAAACTGACAGTTGTAAAAAAATAGTGTTCAGTTTTGAGCTTGAAGTTTAGGCAAAAAAACAAAAAAAGATCAAAGTTAAACTTTGGTCTTTTTTTGTGCAACAAACCAAATTTGTAAGCGTAGCAAAGTAAATCGGTTTATTGCAACATATTAAAATGTTATTTCAGTTTGCGTTTTAACTTGGCAATTTCTTCACGCAACTTGATTGCCGTTTCAAAATCCAATTGGCTGGCTGCCGTGTTCATCATACCTTTGAGGTTTTCTATCTGCTTTGCAATGTCCGATTTCGAAAGTTTTTTGTTGTCATCGTCAATATTATTTTTAAGTGTGTCAACAATCGCCTTTTTAATTGTCATCGGCTTAACATTGTGTTCAATGTTGTAGGCTTGTTGCTTTTCTCGCCTATAATTTGTTTCGTCAATTGCAATACGCATACTGTCCGTGATGTTGTCGGCGTACATAATAACTCTGCTTTCACTGTTTCGTGCGGCACGTCCGATAATCTGGATAAGTGAGGTGGCACTTCGCAAAAATCCTTCTTTGTCGGCGTCGAGTATGGCAACAAGGGTGACTTCCGGCAAGTCCAATCCTTCACGCAACAGATTTATACCAACCAGCACGTCAAACTCGTCCGCACGCAGTTCATTGATAATTTTTATACGTTCCAAAGTGTCAATATCGCTATGCAAATACTTGACCCTTATGCCGTTTTCTCCAAAATAGGTGCACAAATCTTCCGCCATTTTTTTGGTTAAGGTTGTCACCAAAACTTTGCCTTTTTTTGCAATCGTTTTGTTGATTTCGTCATACAAATTGTCCACTTGACCGTTGCTTGGACGCACTTCAATTTCTGGGTCAAGCAAATAGGTTGGACGTATGATTTGCTCCACAGTGTTGCCAGAAAGACCCAATTCGTAAGGGTTTGGCGTGGCGGAAACATAAATCGCTTGCCCAATTCTGTGGTTAAATTCCTCAAAATTGAGAGGGCGGTTGTCGTAGGCACTTGGCAGGCGGAAACCGTATTCAACAAGGCTGGTTTTGCGTGCTCGGTCGCCGTTGTACATCCCACGCACTTGCGGCAAGGTGATGTGACTTTCGTCCACAAACAACAAAAAGTCTTTTGGGAAATAATCCAGCAAAGTGTAAGGTGGCTCGCCCGGCTCACGCCCGTCAAAATAGCGGGAGTAGTTTTCGATGCCCGAGCAATATCCCATTTCTTGCATCATCTCAATATCATAATTTGTCCTTTCCCTTATGCGTTGCGCCTCAATGTATTTGCCTTGGTCAGCAAAATATTTTTCACGTTCGATGGCATCTTTTCGGATTTGTTCAAGTGCTTTTTGCAGTTTTTCGCTTCCCACCGCATAGTGGCTGGCAGGGAAGATAAAGGCGTGTTTAAGTTTGCTTATGACATGACCGGAAACCACTTCAAATTCACTTATCGACTCAATTTCATCATCAAAAAATTCAACTTTTATCGCTCGCTCACTGCTGTCCGCTGGGAAAATATCCACAATATCGCCATGCGCACGGAAAGTGCTTCGGTGAAAATCTATGTCATTGCGCTCATATTGGATATTGATAAGCCTTTTTATCAATTCCTCACGGGTCATTTTGTCCCCAACACGCAAAGAAATGTGCAAATCATAATATTCTTTTGGCGCACCCAAACCATAAATGCAAGAAACGGACGCAACCACAATGGTGTCGCTGCGTTCAAACAAACTGCTTGTGGCACTGTGACGTAATTTATCAATTTCGTCGTTCACGCTCATGTCTTTTTCAATATACGTGTCGCTTGAAACGATGTAGGCTTCCGGCTGATAATAGTCGTAATAACTTACAAAAAATTCCACACGATTGTTAGGAAAAAACTCTCTAAACTCGTTGCATAGTTGTGCCGCCAAAGTTTTGTTGTGTGCCAAAACCAAAGTAGGGCGGTTTGTTTGCGCAATAATGTTTGCCATTGTAAAAGTTTTGCCACTACCTGTGACACCTTTAAGCACCTGACTTGTCAATCCGTCATTTATGCCTTCCACCAAGGATTCAATCGCTTGCGGTTGGTCACCCGTTGGTTGGTACTTCGACTTAAGTTCAAATTTTCTATATTCCATATATTTATGATACACCAAAACAAACAATTTAACAAGTATATTAAAAAAATGCCTGCAAACATTTTGTCCGCAAGCAAGGATTATCAAATTACTGTACGATTTGTGTGGTTTTTCAAAAGGAACATGTATGGCTTTTTGCAACTATAATCATTGCCTATCATCTTAAATCCCAAATCTTTGACGATGTTTTTTAAAATAGCAAATTTTTTTGTGTCGGGTAGGGTTTTTATCGAAGGATATTCCTCAATTTCCACAAAAGTGCCCAAGTTTTCAACATATTGAAGGTCGACGGAAAGTTCGCCTTTTTTCATTTCAAAGTTATTGACGGCATAATCACACCAACAGTTCAAGCCAAGGTTTTTAAAAATTTGTTTTGCTTTTTCAATATCGTCAACTTTAACTTTTGTTTTAACTTCGTCAATCACATTGCCGTGAGCATCAAGAGTTTTGTTTTTATACACAACATTTTTCACATCGCAATTGTCGCCAACAATATGCCTTACAACAATTGAGTTTTTCAAAAGCGTTTGATATTCCTCATCTTCTGCCGAGGTCAAAGTGGAATAATATGTGTCAAAATTTGTGAACGCCTCCCCAAACTCAAAACCGGATTTGGCTAAAATGGCTTTTGCTTGCTCAAAAGTTTCTTCCACTTGAATGCAAATTTCTGTCATACTTCCTCCTTTGTACGCCGATAAAAAATCTTTAAAATTTGATTTTTATTAGGGCAAACAGCAGACCAATCACACCGACCAAAACTGCCAACCCAACTTTTGTGGCAATCTGATACCATAAATTACGTTTGTTGTTTGTAAGTTCACGATGGAAACCTTCGCCTTTAATTTTAAGTGACACGCAGAAAACTGGGCTGCCTTTTTTGTCCGACTTGAACAATTCGATGTAGTTATCATAACTCAAATTTGTCATGATTTTTTCAAGTTCGTCAGGATAAATCACATATTTATCCGCCACAAAAGAGATGATTTCTCGTGGCGAAATAAGACAAGACTTTTTGCCTTGACATTTTTGATAAACATATTCCATAACATATTTTTCTTTTAAAGTCAGCATTCAATGTCCTTTATTTAAAAACAGAGTAAAAGAAAATCAGCAAAGCAATCATTGTGCCCACAAAAGACGAAACTGCAATCAGTGCATAATGGACAAAACTCAATGCGGATTTTTTTTGTTTAACCTTGCCTGTGTCTTGCTCCAAAACTATCCTTGCTTTTGGCAAAAGAGAATAGCAATATGTGTTTTCTTCACTAAACTTAATCGTGATATACTCTTGTTTTTCCAAAAAATCCATAATTTGTTTTATTACATCGCTATCGTACTGCGATTTTTGGCTTAGCAGCGAAATAACCTCATCACTGGTTGTAACCTTATAGGCAGATCCATCAGTGAGTTTGTTCAATGCTTTTAAAACTGATAAGGATTTTTTGTCTAACATATATTTCTCCAAGTATATCAAATCAAGTTAGTTTTTGCAATTCTTTTCTAAATATTTTACTAAACCAACAAAATGTATTCGTCCAATTGCGATTTGATAAATTTAAAAGCGTCTTCAAAAGGTTTTTCTTGCGTCAAATCTATCCCGATGTCTTTAAGCACTTCAACGGCTGGACGTTTGGTTCCATTTTTCAAAAATTCAATGTATTTATCTGCAAAACTTGGGTCGGTCAGCAATCGGTGAGCAATTGTGATGCCGGTCAACATTCCGGTGGAATAACTGTAAACATAATATGGACGATAGAAGTGAGGGATACGTGACCATTCGTACTTGATTTCATTCGGCAATTTGCACGCCCCGCCATAGTATTTTTTGTTTAATTCAAGATATTTTTCGTTGAGTTCCTTGTAAGTTAAAGGCTGCTCGTTTTCAATTGTTGTATGCACAAAAAGTTCAAACTCGCTAAACATTGTTTGCCTAAAAATTGTGCTGCGGACAGTGTTTAAAAACTCATTCAAATAATATTTCTTTTGCTTTTTGTTTGCCTGCTTTTGCATATATTGATTTAAAAGCACTTCATTCACAGTGCTTGCAATTTCGGCTGCAAAAATTGAGATTTCCGCATCATTGATAGATTGTGCTTTGTTGAAATATTCGGCATTTATGCAATGTCCCATCTCGTGGATGAGGGTGGACATACTGTCAAAATCGTCATGCCAGTTCATCAAAATAAGGGTTTTTGCGCCATAGCAATTTGAGCAATATCCACCAGTTGCTTTGTTTTGGCTTGGCATATAGTCGATTGATTTATCCGACAATTTTGTTTTAACCATGCCCAAATATTCTTTTCCAAGTGGCGTCAAGGCTTTCAAAATTGTCTCTTTTGCAATTTCAACGCTAACTTTGCCATCAATTTTTTCATCCTTAAACAAATCGTAATACGCAATGTCTTTTAGGTTCAAATCTTTGGCAAGTGTCTTGATATATTTTTTGTTCAAATATATATTTTTGCTTACATATTCGATGTTGTTTCTGAACACACTTTCAGGCACTTGCTCGTCAAACAATTGTTGTTGCAAAAGGCTATCAAAATTGTGCAACTTGCGTGTGTCGTCGTCAGATTTTAAGTCACTTACAAAAAGTTCAGCAAAGGTTTTGTTAAATTGCCCATACCCGCCAAGGAAATTTTTAAAGGCATTTTTCCTCAACTCTCTATCTTTGCCGCTCAACATAACCGAATAACTTGCTTGGTCAAGTTTGTGAGGTTTGTTTTTGCTGTCCAAAGCGTCCTTAAAAGTCATTTCGCTGTCAGTTATGATATCAAAAACTGACGAACTGTTGTTAAAACTGTTTGAAATACTTGCCAGCAAGTTGTTGGATTTTTCATCCAAAGTGTGAGGCTTGTTTCTGATAACGTCTTTTATCAAATTTTCATATCCCTTTATGCGAGGGTCGGATAAAAGTTCTTTCAAATATTTGTCGCTCAATTTGGAAAGTTGTGGGGCAACATAAGCGGTGGCTTGATTGTGCTTTTTTAAAAGTGTTTCAAATTTTTGAATGAGTTTTATAATCTCGACATCACTGCTGTCAATGTTGTAAGTGTTGCTAAGATAGTGTGAAAAACTATTCAACAACATAGTTTCTTTTTTACTGGTAAGCAAATATTTAAAAAATGCTTCCTTATCTCCCAGTTTGCCGTAATATTGTTTGCTATCCAAAGTTAATTTTTCAAATGTCTTAAAAGCCTTGTCAATTTCTTCCTGAGTTTTAAAACATCCAATGTCCCATTTATATTTTTCATCAATTTCGCTGCGTTTTTTCATTCATTTCCCCTTTTAAAAATCTTGTATATATAAAATTTTAAAACATCACTAAAAATTGTCAAGCAAAAAGCATAAACTCAAAACATATTAAATATATTTAATAATACAAAAAACAAAAAGTGTACAAAATCGTCAAAAATGTCATTCTTTCTTGACTTTTTGTATGGCGTGCCTTATAATACTTTAAAGAGGTGGGGATATGAATATATTTAGAAAAATATTTTTAACTTTGGCAATCGCTCTTGTTGTGTTCTGCTATGGCTATCCTATGTTCGTTTTGCCATTTGGCAACTACAGTTACGAAAAGGACGGAACAAAGATTGAAATCAGTTTCAAATTTGACGGAAGTTACAAAAACGTTGTTGGCGAAACTGAAACTACAGGTTTTTACAAGGTTAAGGACGGCAAAATTTATGTTGGCGATTCAAAGGATGTTGACACATCCGATTCAGGCACAGTGATGGCTGTTGTGAACAATATGTACACAATTTCAAGCGTCGGTATCAATATGACAAACAAAATTGGCACATACACAATGATTGGTGTTGGTGCTGCTTCGTTGTTGCTTGTGCTCACAATCCCAGGCAGGAGAAGAGATTAGTAAATTAGGGTGGAATTTGTTCCATCCTTTTTTCTTTCTCGGTTTTAAATTTAATTTTTTTGATGACTTGAAATTTTTGTTTTTATGTGCTATCCTAAAAGATAGCAAACAAAGAAATTGCTTGGCTAAATATTTAGACTAATTTTGGTTACAATAAAGAGGAAGAGATATGTTGGAAAATATTGTCATCAAAGGTGCAAAAGAAAATAATTTAAAAAATGTCAACTTGACAATCCCAAAAAACAAGTTGGTGGTTTTTTGTGGCGTGAGCGGCTGCGGAAAGTCAACCTTGGCTTTTGACACAATTTTTGCCGAAGGGCAGCGTAGATATATGGAAAGTCTTTCCAGTTACGCACGCCAGTTTTTAGGGCAGATGAACAAGCCGGATGTTGAAAGTATTGACGGGCTCAGTCCAGCAATTTCTATTGACCAAAAAAGCACAAACAACAATCCACGTTCCACAGTTGGCACAATCACCGAAATTTATGATTATTTAAGATTGCTTTTTGCTCGCATCGGCAAACCTTATTGCCCAAAATGTGGCAAGCCAATTACTGTGCAAACTTTGGATCAAATTGTGGACAAAGTTTTGGAGGCAGAGGACGAAACAAAGATGCTTATCATGGCACCAATTGTGCGTTCTCAAAAAGGCAGCCAAGAAAAGGTTTTGGACGGACTTAGAAAAGACGGTTTTGCCCGTGTTATGGTTGACGGGACGGTTTTCTCTTTGGATGACAACATTGTTTTGGAAAAGAACAAAAGGCACAATCTTTATGTTGTGGTCGACCGTTTGGTTAAACGTGACGGCATTGCATCAAGATTGACCGAATCTATCAATAAATGTCTGCAAATGGCGGACGGGCTTGTTATTGTAAACGCCAACGGTGTGGACAAATTGTATAGTGTTAAGTATAGTTGTGTAGATTGCGGCGTGTCAATACCAGATATTGAACCAAGTTTGTTTAGTTTTAACAATCATGCGGGTGCTTGTCCTAAATGTGCCGGACTTGGATATGTTATCAAAATTGGCGAAAATGCAATCGTAAAAAATGACAGATTGTCAATCAATGAAGGTGCTTTGTCAATCATGGGCTTTAATATTGACGCCACTGGCATAACCAAAAAAGCATTGGCAAAATTTGCAAAAGAACATGATTTTACCTTGGATACACCTTATTACAAAATCCCGCTGGAAGCAAGACGCATATTCATGTATGGCGAAACTGGCACAGCAGAAGAAATTGCACCAAATTTAAATCAATATTTAAGGACGCCGGGTGCAAAATTTATGGGCATTGTGCCAGACTTGATGAGGAGATTTCAAGAAAGTCAAAGCGAGTGGATAAAGGAAGAAATTTACAAACTTATGAGCGAGGACACTTGTCCAGAATGTCTTGGCAAACGACTTAATCCTAGTGCTTTGTCGATAAAAATTGAGGGCAAATCAATCGCTGACCTTTGCGATATGTCAATCATCAAATTGTATAGTTTTATTTCAAATTTAAAACTCACCCAAACTGAGCAAAAGATTGCTCAAAGCATTGTAAACGAAATCAGTGCAAGGCTTTCTTTCCTCATAAATGTTGGCTTGACATATCTCACTCTTTCACGTAGGGCAGGCACACTTTCTGGTGGTGAATCTCAACGTATCAGGCTGGCAACGCAAATCGGCAGCGGTTTGAGCGGAGTGTTGTATATTTTGGACGAACCAAGCATTGGCTTGCACCAAAGAGATAACGACAAACTCATTGATGCACTCAAAAATCTGCGAGATTTGGGCAACACTTTGATTGTTGTTGAGCACGATGAGGACACAATCCGCCAAGCCGATTATTTGGTGGATATTGGCCCAAAAGCGGGCGTTCATGGCGGTGAAATTGTGGCAACCGGCTCGGTTCAAGACCTCATCGACCAGCCACGTTCTATCACTGGCAAATTTTTGTCTGGCGAGATGAAAATTGAGGTTCCGGAAGAGCGAAGATTGGCGGATAAAGGCTTTATCCGTTTGATTGGCTGCAACGAACATAACATTCACAACCTTGATGTTGCAATCCCACGTGGCATTTTCACTTGCGTCACAGGTGTCAGCGGAAGCGGCAAGTCCACACTTGTAAATGACATTTTCTACCGTTCAATTTTCAACAAACTCAATCGCAGAGATCAAGAAAAGAATTTGACTGCACTTTTGGGCGATGAAGGCATTGATAAAGTTATCCAAATTGACCAATCACCAATCGGCAGAACCCCACGAAGCAACCCCGCAACATATTCTGGATTGTTTACAAAAATTAGGGAACTTTTTGCTTCAACCACAACAGCAAAAGAAAAGGGCTTTGACCCAGGAAAGTTTAGTTTTAACATTCCGGGTGGCAGATGTGAAGCCTGCATGGGCGACGGCGTAAAACGCTTAAAAATGTATTTCATGGCGGACGTGTTTGTGCCTTGCGAAGTGTGTGGCGGCAAAAGATATTCACGAGAAATTTTAGAGTGCCGTTACAAAGGCAAAAACATTTATGATGTGCTTGAAATGACGATTGATGAGGCGTACGAATTTTTCGATGCAATCCCACAAATCAAACGAATTTTGCAAACTTTGGTTGATGTTGGATTGGGATACGTTAAACTTGGGCAAAATGGCACAACACTTTCTGGTGGCGAGGCACAGCGACTGAAACTTGCAAGCGAGCTCACCAAACGAGATACTGGAAATACGGTTTACATTTTGGATGAACCGACAACAGGCTTGCATTCTTATGACGTTAAAAAGTTGGTGGACATTTTGTTGCGTCTTGTTGGTAAAGGCAACACAGTGGTTGTTATTGAACATAATTTGGACATAATAAAAACAGCCGATTATATCATCGACATGGGTCCGGAAGGTGGCGACAATGGTGGCACTATCGTGGCTGTTGGCACACCAGAAGAAGTTGCAAAAAACAAAAAAAGTTATACAGGAATGTATCTCAAAAAATTGCTTCCAAAATTAAATAAAAAATAATTTTTAAAAACGGATTTAATTTTATATCCGTTTTTTTTATAAATTAGCAATATTTTTTAATTTTTTAAAAAAATAAATAGATAAATAATTTTTTTTGATTGTAAATACAACAAACCTAATTTATGAACGTTAGTGAAGTAAATTGGTTTATTCTGATTTACAACAAACCTAATTTATGAACGTTAGTGAAGTAAATTGGTTTATTCTGATTTACAAACCTAATTTATGAACACTAACAGTATAAATTGGCTTATTTATTCATTAAAAAAATATTTTTAATTTAAATTTCCAATAAAATATTAAAAAAACAATAATTTTTTATTAA
>DHNC01000038.1 GCA_002406115.1 Christensenella sp. UBA4626 | reverse complement strand
TTTTAATTATATTTTTATTATTTTTTATTTTAATTATTTGTTGTTGATTGTTGCCTTGATACGGCGAACACCAGCAGAAACAGCCTCTTGCTTTGCAATTTTAAAGTTGACCAATTCGCTTGTGTTTTTTGCGTGTGGGCCACCGCAAATTTGGAAGTCCACATCTCCGATTTTATAAACTGAAATAACTTCATCATCTTGGGCTTTGTGGATGCCGTAAGCGCCTTGTTCAACCGCTTGCTTTTTAGGCATCTCCAACCTTTCAACAGGGATGGCACGATTGATTGCACTATTTACATAATCTTCGATTTCTTTAACCTCTTCGTCTGTCAATTTGCGGTCAAAATTAAAGTCAAAACGCAGACGTTCGCTTGTGATATTACTGCCCTTTTGCTCAATTTTGGTGCCAAATTTATGCCTCAATGCTGCCAAAAGCAAATGGCAAGCAGTGTGCAAACGGGTTGTCCAAACGCTGTCATCTGCCAAACCGCCTTTGAAAACTCCGGCGTTGGTGGTGCGAGCCAACTCTTGATGTTCACGGAAAGCGGCATTAAAGCCTTCAACGTCGACATTAAGCCCACACTCTTTTGCCATTTCCACAGTCAGTTCGATTGGGAAGCCGAAAGTATCATACAAACGGAAAGCGGATTTGCCGTTAATTTGAGTTTCTGGTTTGAAATCCGGTTTGCCTGCCATAAATTGATTTTTACGTTCAATGCCTGAAACAACTTTTTCAAATTCTTTGTTGCCAAGTTCAAGGGTTTTTAAGAATTTTTCCTCTTCTTTGTTGAGTTCTGAAACAACCTTATCCTTATTTTGCAAAAGTTCTGGATAATCTTGTTTGAAATAGTCGATATACAATCCAGCAATCTCACCAAGATGACCTGATTCGATGCCTAACTCTTTCATATGTCGGATTGCTCGGCGGATTAGCCTACGCAAAACATAACCTTGTCCAACATTGCTTGGCACAATGCCTTTTTCGTCGCCCAACATTATTGTTGACGTCCTCAAATGATCGGCAATAATCCTGAAAGATGGCTTTAATTTTTCATCAGCATAACTTTTGCCGCTCAATTTTTCCAAAAGTTGGATTGATGGTTGGAAAATCTCAGTGTCAAACACGCTTTTTACGCCGTTAAGTACGCAAAGTGAACGTTCCAAGCCCATACCTGTATCCACATTTTTTTGTTTGAGAGGTTCAATGGATTTGTCCGCATTCGCTTTAAATTCCATAAACACGTCGTTCCAAATTTCCAAAAATTTGCCGCAATCGCAACTTGGATTACATTCCGGTGAGCATTTTGGCTTGCCCGTGTCGATAAACATTTCCGTATCCGAGCCGCAAGGGCCAACCCCACTGCCCAAAATCCACCAGTTGTCTGGCAAGAAATAAATATTTTCCTTTGCAATGCCTGCTTTTTGCCACAATGAAGCGGTCAATTCGTCACGAGGCACAACATCGTTGCCAGCAAAAACTGTGACAGCTAATTTGTTTTTATCCAAGCCGAGATATTCTTTGCTTGTCAAAAATTCGTAACTCCAACCAACCATTTCTTGTTTGAAATAATCGCCCAAACTCCAATTGCCCAGCATTTCAAAAAATGTCAAGTGAGAATTATCTCCCACTTCGTCAATATCTCCGGTTCTGATGCATTTTTGCACATCGCACAGACGTTTGCCCTTTGGATGAGGCTCGCCAAGCAAATATGGCACAAGTGGGTGCATACCAGCGGTTGTAAAAAGCACGGTTGGGTCATTTTCCGGTATTACGCTTGCGCTTGGGATTGCAATGTGACCTTTTGATGTGTAAAATTTCATCCATTTATCAATAAGTTCTCTTCTTGTATACATAATATTTCCTTTTTGTGGTTTAATTTTAGCACAAAATGTGTGGTTTGTAAAACTAAATATTCAATGCTTTCAATATTTTTTTATGGATGCAGTTTATTGGCAAGATTTCCCCATTTTTGCTGCAATCAATGATTTGCCAGTTATATTTGCCGGCAACTTGTTTTGCACAATCGTAGGCGTGACGCATATATTCCTCATTATTTTCGTGAATGTCACGCTTTTGTCCATTTTTCAATGCTTGGCGATTGTGTGCCAAAGATAGGCTTATATCTATCGGTACGTCCAAAAACAAAACAACATCCGGCTTTGGAAGTTTAAGTTTGTTAAACTCAAAATCGTTAAGCCAGTTAAGGCAATTTTCCCTTTCAGTTTTATCCGCAATTTTGCAAGCCTGATGAATCAAATTGCTTGTGGAATATCTGTCCAAAATCACATAATCATACTGCTCCAAATTGCTGAGTTTAATTGTTGCCAAACGGTCAACCGCAAACAAGGCACTTGCCTGATAAGCATCCAAACAATCGGCAGTGTCGCCAAACTGACCGCCCAAATACATTTTTACCAAACTGCTGGACGGACTATCGTAATTTGGAAAACTGATAACCTTTGTTTTGTATCCTAACTTTGTCAAATGTTCAAACAATAATTTGGATTGTGTTGCTTTGCCGCTTCCGTCAGTGCCTTCAATCGTTATAATCATAAATACCTCGTTACCATTTTAACATTTGGCAAAAATTTTATCAAGTTGAAATAAATGTGAATTTAAATTTAAGCAAACAAAAATTTTATAACCGAAAAAAGTTGGATTTATGGCAAGGCTAGTTTTTTGAAAGTATTAAAATGTAAAGTTACACATATCCGCTTTGCCAAAACAATAATTTACAAAATTATTGACAAAATCTCGTTTTAATTATACAATCTTTCTATGAAGAAATTTTGGAAGTATTTTTTGATTGTGATTTTATCACTGGTTGGCTTGGCGGCAATTGGTGTTTTGTATCTATTTTTCATCCCAGGCAGCAGTTTGTTTGGCTTGTGCTACATAAGTTTGAATGAAAATCACTTTTCCACCGCTTATTCAGTGGACAGCAACAGCGTGGAAACAGTCCGCTTAAACAGCCGAAATTACGACGTTGAAATTGTTGCCACAAAAGTGGACAGCAACGAAATTTATGTTAAAGTTTATGCAAATTCCTTTGGCTTTGTTTTGAAAAAATATAGCACAGTTTCAATCAACGCCAACTTGACCGCTGGCAGTTTGCAATTTGATGTGAGCGAACCAAAAGGTGCGTGTGTGAAAAATAATTCAAAAATCACCTTGTTTATTCCTGAGGGGTTTGGCTCCAATTTGATATTGTCCAACAACAATGCAAACACTGTTTTGAATACTGAAAAATACACCATTTCAAATTTGACTTGCAACACAAACAACGGCAATTTCAACATTGAAAATGCTAAAATAAATGGCAAAATTGCGGTTTCTTTAAACAAGGGCAATTTCACACTTGGCGAAGCAGTAAATTTGAACAAAAACGATTTGGATTTATCCACAAACAAAGGCAACCTTTATGCCACAAGCAGCGAACTTGGTGATGTTGTGGTTAAGAAAAATGACCGTGCAATGATAAATATAAAGTCATGCTCAAAATTTGAATTTAAAAAACAGTCCGCTGGTGGAAGCATAAATATTGGTGAAGTTGGCGAAATTGCAATAAATTCAAGTAGCACAAATGTAAATATTGACAACATTAAAACTGGCGCCTCAATTGATTTAACTGC
Organism: Christensenella sp. UBA4626; assembly: GCA_002406115.1. GTDB lineage: Bacteria > Bacillota > Clostridia > Christensenellales > UBA1242 > Onthoplasma. The sequence goes on along the minus strand of DHNC01000038.1, from coordinate 11,768 downwards.
GGGTGGACAAGTTTATGTTAAAAATGTTGAAGCGACCTCAACAATCAACACTCATGACGGCGACATCACTGTTGACAACGCTAGTTATACTTTATCATTATCCACATCCGGCAATGGTGATATTGTTGTTAAAAACACAAAGGGTTCTTTGTTTGCAGAAACAAGATATGGCGATATCACAGTTAAATTTGACGAAACAGCCGACAGTTATGCAACAAACAAATCATCTCGCTTGTTGCAAGCAAAAACTTCATCCGGCAAAATCAAAGCCGAAGGTGCGGACAATGTGAATGTTGAAGTGAATGGCAATGGCAGTGCGGAAATTTATATGCACGATGTTGTGGGTGAAAATGTTGTGTTTTCATCAATTGGCAGAATTTATGTTGAATTTGCAACCGAAGCAAAATTTGTTTTGACAACAAATGCACCTAATAGTTATGCAAATGTAAACTTTTTGCAACTCAGCGAACTTGGCGACAAAAACCATGACTTTAACGGAACAAAAAGTTTTAATATCAACACCACATCTGCAAACGGAAACAGTTTGAGCGTTGGGACAGAGTCCGGCAGCATAAAAATCCGTGATGTTGCGATGAAAAATTATTAAAAACATATTTTGTTGTTGCAAAATTATTATATTAAGTTAGAAAAAAGCACTAGAAATTTGGAGTGCTTTTTTTAGTTTTTTGTTAAATATTGTTTGGATTAAATTACATCTTGATAATCTTTAAAAGAAATTTGAACTATCTTTTTGAGTTGATTTTACTATTTCAACAAACTGATTTAAAACGTCTTTTTTGATATTTTCCAGTTTTTTATCGGACAAGAATGCAGCCGCACCAGTGTGTCCTCCGCCGCCATTTTGTTTTGCCAATTTGCCGACGTCATATCCCGCTCTGCCCCTCATGCTGACGTAATATCCATCCTCTTTTGGATAGATAAATGCAACCAAACGTGCGCCGTTGATTGTTGACAAGCGGTTCACAATGCCAGTGTAACTATCCTGTGTTGCGGACATCTCTTTGGCTTGTTTTTTTGTGATTGACGCCAAAATAATTTTTCCATTTTCAAAGTACTCTGCGCTTTGGATTGCCTGTGCCAAAAGATTCATATTTTGCTGAGTGTTGTTTAGCATAAAGTTTTCGTAAATCGGATAGCATTCCACATTTTCCACACATTCGCCAACGACGTCAAAGGTGTGCCTTGAACGTTCCCCGACTGTGAGGTTGTTTGTGTCAGTTATTATGCCAGCATATGTCAAGCCATAATCCGCTTTTGAAAATTTGTGATGATAAGCCTTTAAAATATCAAACACAATTTCGCAAGTTGAACTGACAACCTTTACGATGTTTTGTTTTGGGTCAAACTCGTTGGTTGCGTGGTGGTCGATGACAAGCCTGGTCGGAGCATTTAAAAACAAATCCTTAAATTCCCCCAATCGGTCGGCGTTGGGCGAGTCCATCATAACGGCAAAGTCATATTTTTCCTTGCCCGCATTTAAATTTCCGATATCCGGCAAGCAATTATAACTATCTGGCAAGTGCGAATATTCTGCAAAACAATCCACATTTAAATTAAATTTTTGGTTCAAAAAATGTTTAAGCAAAAACATACTGCACAAGGCGTCTGCGTCTGGCTCGTTGTGGGCTATCAAACAAATATTTTTTGCCTTTTTAAGGGCTTTAATTTGATTATATTTCATATAATTATTATATCATGTTTTTGCGCAAATGTAAAACGAGTTGTTGTTTATCCTCACTTTTGCAATTGGCTCATTTTGTGTTGTTTAAATCAAAATTTTCTTTGCGGGTGACGATTTTTTCATTAAAATATGCCGCAAAAAAGTTGATGCTTTAAAAACTTTGCCCGGATGAAAAACATATCTCAAAAATTTGAAAATATAATACATTATGCAAATAAAAGGAAAGCCTTCATTCTTTTTGACATTAAAACAAAAACTAAAAACAAACAGATTTTTGGCAATTATAATGATTTTAATGCTTGCGCTATCTTTTTGCTTTTCAGGCATCATCGCCTATTCTGCAAGCAAATTTAACGGCATAACAATTGTGCTTGACGCAGGACACGGCGGCAGAGACGGCGGAAGCATCGGTGCGAATGGCACAATAGAAAAAGAAATAAATTTGAAATACACCTTGCTTTTGAAAGACAAACTGACCAAGGCTGGATATCGGGTGGTGCTGACCAGAAAGACCGATGACGGACTGTACAGCGAGTTTGCAAAAAACAAAAAATTGAGTGACATGAAAGCCAGATTTGAGATTATAAAAAAGGCAAATCCAAATTTGATGATAAGCATTCACATGAACAGTTTTAAAGACAAATCCGCCAAGGGCGCCTCCACATACTATCGCAAAGACGACAAATCCGGACAGGCAGTTGCAGATTTGATTCAATCCAGCCTAAAAACCTATTGCGGTGCCACAAATTCCAAAAGCAAAGTTGGGGATTACTATATATTAAATTGCAGTTATTACACCTCAGTTTTGATTGAATGCGGTTTTATTTCCAACCCCGAAGAAGAAAGTTTGTTGAACAGCGAAAACTATCAACAAAAATTTGTGGATGCGGTCTATAAAGGTATTTTGCTATATTTTGGCGAGCATATTATATAATTTTGTACAAAAACATATTATTTTGTACAAAATAGTTGACTGATATCTCAAAATCATATATAATAGTCCTAAATTCGCTTGATTTTTTTAAAATGCAAATCAATTAAAAGGACGAATATGTGCAAAATAAATGGTCTTTCTTTCGACCAATTTATGCTTTCTTTTGTCAACAATAAAAAGGATTATGATTTTAAATTGATGGGCTTAACTTTGAGTTTTAAGCATAAAGACAATATTCCAGTGCTGATTTTGGATGACGATAGCGTCAAAAAAGAATATCAGTTTAATTCTGATTTTGATATTTGCCGCTTAACTTTCAATGGCATTCCTATCTCTGTCATTTTTGACCGATTTGTCTTGCTTTAAGCGATAAAAACGCCTTGCTGCCGCTTGATGTTTTGAAAAAAACCGCAAAAAATATGCGGCTTTAATTAAAACTACAAATATATTTTTAATCGGCGGATAAATAGTTTGATAGACTACCACAAAAGTGAATCTACGGGGTAAAATCTTTCTTTCAATTCGTAAAGCAAATTGCCGGCTCTTTCTTTCAAATTGTTTAATCTACTTTCACAATCCCAGAAAAATTCGTCGTGCAATCTTTTGTTTTTATATGCTTTGCGTTTGAACCTGATATCTGTCCTCAATTGGTCAATTTTTTCAAGTATATCTTGCAATTCATAGATACTTTTTGCAGTTGCACCTCTGCATTCCATAATCAAAACTTGATTTTCAATCTCGTCAATTTGTTCAACTGTTGTCATATTCTCTCCTCTGTTTGCTCTAAGTGTAACATAGATTTCTCATCTTTTCAATAGCAAAATTTAAGATTTTTAAACTTTTTGTGCCTTTTCATTTTCAGGCAAATCATCGTTTGGTTTTTGCCTGTTTTTTTGTATCTTGTCTTTGATAAGATAGATAAGTTGAATTACAAAGAACAACAGAGTGCAAACTGCGACAAACACCAAATACACAATGAGTTGCATAACCGGATAAACTACTGCCCTGCCGATGTTAAACTTGATATCGAACAGCGCTTTTGTGAATGGTATCAACTTTGCGGCTTTGTTTACGTCAAACATAAACATATAATTTGCTGCCCAGAAATTGTTGCCAGTTTTAATCGCTATTGCATTGAAAATTGTGCCAAGCAACCATGCACAAACAAAGTAGATTGTAAAACCAAGCAGACAATCCCAAAGTGCCTTTTTGTCCAAACGAGGGAAAATTCCATATGACAACGCCAAGACTGGAATAACAAGCACATTTGTATGCTCCAAAATGAAGTGCATATTGTAAAGATAGAACAGGCCTTTATTGTCAACGTCCGGACTTGCAAGTGCAAAGATAACACCAATCACGTTGATTATCATGGTGAAATTGAACAACTTTTTGTTTTTGGTTATAAGTGAAATCAAAATGAGGAAAGCGCCCAAATTGCAAAGTTGGAAAGGCAATCTTGCGATGTTGATTGAGATTGCTGAAAACATTTGAAGATATTGCATAATAAGTGAAAGGGAAAGTACAAACAGCAACACCATTTTGGTTTCTGTATCCTTTTTCCTAAATATGAAGTACAAGACAAAGATTTCAGCAATAACAAAAGCCAACCAGCCAAAATGTACAATGCCGTATGCTTTGAAAATCAAATTTGAGTGTCCAAACAAGTGTTGCAAAACATAAATTGGCACGCATGAGATTATTACAAATGGCAAACAAATAAAGAAATTTAGATATTCTTTGCCGGACTTGAAATTAAACATGTGTTTTTCTTGAATTGCAAGCATGATTGGTATAATCAGTTGCAAACAAATCACAAATCCAAACCATATTGATCTGAAAGTTGGATTTATTAAAAAGTTTTTGAAGTTTTGAGAGATGACCGGGATTGAATTTAGTCCTCTGCCAGCGGTGGAAGTGAAGTCTGCAAGATATTGTGGATAAAAGCAGATTTGTGCAAAAGTTATTGCAACGCCAAAGAAAATGGCAATGTTTCTGATTGTTCGGTTTTTGTAAAACACTGCAATTGGCAGCGTCACAAAACTAACCATACTGAACCACCTTATTATCGCATATCCATAACGTGCAGGCTCTGCTGCCAACTCCTCTGCTGAATAACAAAGTGCAAATGCGTCTGGCAACAGTACGGACAACAACATAATCACGACGTAAATCACAACCAATATTTTTAAAATTTTGTCCATCACAGTGTTGAATTTTGGCTTGTCCTTAAATATCCAAAATTTGAACATACAAAAGCAGCCAATAATCACCGCAAAAACAATTGATAAAATTAAGTAGAACATTTTTCCTCCTTTTGTTCCTTCACTTTGATTGTCTTGAAACTTGTTAAATCAATAACCTGATATTTCGAAAATACTAACGCTTCGATATAAAACAGCAAGGCACAAACTGGCAACAACGGCAACAAATATACAAATGGGATTGGTATCAGTTTAAACAATGGCACCAAAATCATAATCCCGCCTGCGTTCATTGTGTATGAGTGGTTGTGCGGGCCGTCGATTCGCCAACCGTTGAGACCATAATTTGCCAAAAAGCAAACTCCAAAATACACCAGTATGCAAAGGCAAACCCATGGAATATACCTTTTTTGAGGCTTAAACCAACGTGCTGCCAACATCATCAAAGGCACCGCAACAACAAGAAGATGATCAATCCAAAAATTTAATGTAACAATTGAATACCACATGGAATTTTCGACGCTTGACACATATGTCACAAAAGTTGACAAGGCACATGGCATTGAAAAGTAAAATAGATATTGTCTGCCCAACTCGTTCTTCTTTATCAAACACAAAGGCAATAAAATAAAATTGAAATTGCACACTTGGAACATTTGGATGAAGAAATTTTCAAAATCAAACCTTGTGCCATAATGTGTCAAATGCAAAAAGGCTATTCCAAACATGCACACAAAAACTGCCGAATAAATCATGATACATTGCGCTTTGTAGTTCACACGTGAAACTATCAACATCAATGCCGCAACGATCAAAATCGAAACCAAAAGCATAATAATATGTGCTGTTCCGCCAATTGTCATCATAGGCTTTTCCTTTGTAAAAAAATATAACTCAATTACATACTATCATAAACCGCATAGGTTGTCAAAGCGAATGAAAAAAATATCGACAATTTATTTGTTTTTAAGCGGCATATGTGCTAATTTAAATTTAAAGTATGAAAAATTTGATTGCAGTTGACATTTTTGATAATCCGATTGGAAAAATCAGCAAAACTGAGGCTCACAAAAAGCCGATTTTGCACAGGGCTTTTTCAGTTTTCTTATACAATAACGACAAAATTTTAATCCAGCAACGTGCCCTTGATAAGTATCACTCTGGTGGTTTGTGGGCAAACACTTGTTGCAGCCATCCAAGAAGCAATGATATAAAAAAGGATGCAAGTTTAAGACTAAAAGAGGAAATTGGCGCTGATTTATCTGCCGAAAACTTGCAAGAGATTTTTTCTTTTACCTATATGACAAAATTTGCTGACAACCTTTATGAATATGAGTTTGACCATGTGTTGGTTGGCGAATATTCGGGTGACTTTGTTATAAACAAAGAAGAAGTGAACGATTTAATTTGGGTGGACATTAAAACGCTGTCCGAAGAATTGCAACACAGTCCTCAAAAATTTGCCAGCTGGTTTTTGATTTGCGCCCCAAAGGTAATCGCATACCTAAACAAAAAAGCACAGGTTTGAACAACTTGTGCCAAACTAATGGGGTTCCCCACAAAGGTTGGCATCACACCTTTGAAGGGGATAAGGAGCAATCGGCAAAAGGTTTGTGGTTGTTCTAAAAAAAGAACAACCCGACTTAATAGCCGAGTTGCGACGCTGGTGCGTCCAGAGGGGGGTGTAGCGTTGGAAATATGCCACCATTTGGCATATTTTAGCGTTAAACACCGGGAGCAACTTGTTGCGGTCTGGCACAGACAGGTGTCGAACCCTCGGGTGAGAATCCCTCCCATCGCTTTCTATTAAAAAAAGCACAGGTTTCAATAACTTGAACTTGTGCTTTTTCGATTGTGGTGCGTCCAGAGGGATTCGAACCCCCGACCTTTGGTTCCGTAGACCAACGCTCTATCCAGCTGAGCTATGAACGCATTTTTTTGACGTTTTTAATTATAACTCAAAAAAAAATATTTGGCAATAGTTTGAAACAAATTTTACAAAAAATATTTATTTTTTATAAAAAATAGCGATTTTTTTCAAAATTTTGCGTTTTTTATTGATTTTTTTAACTATTTTAAATAAAATATTTGCTATTTTGCAATAAAAGTTTTAAAATCATTTTAGGAGAAGATATGGGAAAAATTATAGCCGTAACAAATCAGAAAGGTGGCGTCGGCAAGACAACCACTTGTGTCAACCTTGCAGCGTATGTCGCAGCAGCGAAAAAAAGAGTACTTTTGATAGACATGGATCCACAAGGCAATGCTTGTGCAAGTCTGGGTGTTGAGCTTGAAAAAGGCAAAAACTCAATTTATGAAGTTTTGTTGGGTGAAATAAATATAAAAGAAGCAATTTACCCGTCTGTAGTTAAAACTCTTGACGTTATTCCGTCAACTGTAGATCTTTCAGGCGCTGAAGTTGATTTGGTTTATGTAGAAAATAGAGAAAAAGTTTTGAAAGAAGCGCTGGATTCAATTAAAGATAATTATGATTATATTTTCATTGACTGCCCTCCTTCATTAGGTTTACTAACGGTAAATGCTCTAACTGCTACCAATTCAATCATAATACCAATTCAGTGTGAATATTTTGCGCTTGTAGGATTGGGACAACTTATGAATACTGTGCGTCTTATCAAAAAGCACCTTAATCCAGAAATTGATATTGAGGGAGTGCTATTGACTATGAAAGACAATAGGAGCAACCTTGTTTCTCAGGTCGCTGATGAAATAAAAAAATATTTTAACACAAAAGTTTACACCACGACTATTCCAAGAAATATCCGTTTAGCAGAAAGTCCAAGCCATGGCAAACCAATTATGTTATATGACGGAAAAAGCAAAGGGGCTTTGGCTTACAAATCATTGTGTGATGAATTTTTGTCAAAACAATAAATTTTTTAATCAAATTCAAAAATGTTCCACATGGAACATTTTTTTATTGTGAATAACAATTCTGATTTATGAGTGTCAACTAAATAATTGAGGTTGTTACAATTAACAATACACTAAATTTATAAAAACCAGTGAAAAAAATTTGGTCTATTCTTGAACTACTAAATATGAATCTTTTTCAATCAAATTAAAAGGCTTTGATAACCTAAAAAATTGTAAAGGAATGAATTTTATGTTTTATTATAGAGATATTGAGATAAATTATATATATTCACCACACCTGAATACTTATCTCCCCTTTTTATATAAAATAATTGATACCAATAAAAGAATTTGGATGATAAATAAATATAATATCACAAAATCTGTTTATTTGATGAGTATAATCGATAGAACCATCCCACAAAATACTTAAAACAATTATAAACACATAAAAAATACTTTTAAATTTTTTAATAACACATTGCATGATGGATATTATATTATTAGTTGATTAAATCTATAATCAAGACAGACGGTTTGAAAATATAACAATAAAACACCAAGTATTTTTCTTAACAATATGATTTATTTTAACCTGATAATAATTTAACAACAAATAAATTAAACTGGTATTAAATTTAATATTTTTAAAGAAAAAGCCATTTGCATTAGGATGATTTCAATAAATTTGAATATAAATTATATAGTATAACAATAAAATTAAAAAATAAATTAAATTGTAAGAAAAACACTAAAAAATCACATATTTAGGCTCAAAATCAACTATTTAATAAAAAATGTTCCACGTGGAACAAAAAGGATTTTAATAAAAGATTTATTTACAATATTAAACTGTTCCACGTGGAACAATTTAAATAAAAATATTTAAATTTCTTGACACGCATGGTATATTTTGATAAAATAATTACAGTTTATGGGAGGGAAAATTATGAAAATGGGATTAGGAAGAGGTTTAGATAGCCTTCTTAAAGTGTATGACGAAGAAGTTGAAGAACCTAAGAAACAACAACCTACACAATCAGTTTCAAATTACGAAATGAGGCAAGGTGATGTCGAAAAAATAGATATAAATAAGGTATATCCAAATCCAAATCAACCAAGAAAGACGTTTGATAAAGAAAGTTTAAATGAATTGGCAGAAAGTATTAGAATACATGGCTTAATTCAACCAATCATCGTAAACAAAATGGATGATGGCTATATGATTATCGCTGGTGAACGTAGATATAGAGCGTGCAAACTGTGCGGATTAACAAGCGTAGATGCAATTGTTAAAAATTACACAAATAAACAAATCAGCGAAATATCTATTATTGAAAACTTGCAAAGAGAAGATTTAAATCCAGTCGAAATTGCCAAGGGTATTAGAAAACTTATGGAAGAATATGGTTTGACTCAAGAAAAAGTTGCTGAACGCTTAGGAAAACCACGTTCCGCAATAGCAAATTCGGTCAGAATTTTAAGTTTGTACCCAGAAGTATTGGAATTGGTTGAAAAAGGTAAAGTATCATTCGGCCATGCAAAAATACTTGTTTCAGTCGAGGATTATGCAACACAATTGTTATTAGCAAAAAAGATAGCAAAAGACAAATTGACTGTAAGAGATCTTGAACAAGAAGTAAATATGTTGCTTGGCGGCAAAAAGAAAAAAGCATCTAAAAAAGCGATTGGTAACGAATTGCAAGAATTTGTTGCAGATATGCAAAGGAAATTAGGTACAAAAGTATCTGTGATTGGTAATGAGAAAAAAGGTCGTATTTATATTGATTATTATTCACAAGATGATTTGGACAGAATTTACGACACATTCCTTAGATAATTTAACACCAAACAATTTAAATACTCAACAATAACCCAAATTTGTTTCACAATCATTCATAAATTTGGTTTGTTGTATTCACAATAAAAAAGAGCAAAATAACTGCTCTTTTTTTATATTTTTGCAAATTTTAATTAAATTTTAAAAATAAAATTTAATAGTTGACATTTATTGAAAAAATTTAAAATAAATGATATAATAAAAATATGGAAACAATAGTTGCTTTGGCTACACCGGCAGGAAACAGTGGTGTGGCAGTTATTAGAATCAGTGGTGAAAAATCAAAAGAAATTTTACAAAAGATAATTAGGGAAAAATTGGATTTTAAACCTAGATATATGTATCTTAAAGACATATACTGCAATAATATAGTTGATACAGCGCTTGTTGTATATTTTTCTGCGCCTAATAGTTATACAGGTGAAGATGTCTGCGAAATTCAATCTCACGGTGGATATTACTTAGTGCAGAAGATTATTGAAGAATGTATAAAATTTGGTGCACAACTTGCCACTCCTGGTGAATTTAGCAAACGGGCATTTATAAATGGAAAAATGAGCATAGATCAAGCGGAAGGTATTATGGATATCATAAATGCCGAAAGTGAAATGCAAGCTGAACAAGCAAGCAATCTTTTGAAAGGTTCGTTGAAAGACAAGATAGTTGGCTACCAAGACATCTTAACTGAAATACTTGCTGACATTGAGGCAAAAATTGATTACCCTGAATACGACTACACTGTTGAAGAATCAGATGCTTTGATGACAAAGTTGTCCGGTCTAAAAGATGAATTACAGCATATGATATCTGAAAGCAAAAACGGTTTGAAGATAAAGAATGGCATTAGCGTTGCAATAGTTGGGGCGCCTAATGTTGGCAAATCCAGTATTCTTAATGCGCTAACAAATTCAAGCAAAGCAATCGTCACAAATATTGCAGGAACGACAAGAGATATTGTTGAGGCAGAGTATGAATACAAAGGCTTAATCTTTAAATTGTTTGACACCGCAGGTATTCATGAAAGCGATGACGTTGTTGAGCAGATTGGCATAAAACGTGCAAAAGACACCTTATCATCTGCGGATATTGTTTTGCTTGTAAGCGATCAGGACAATATAAACGAGATAAAAACAAACAAACCGTATATAAGGATTTTCAACAAAAGCGATAAATTTGTGCCTAAAGATAAGGAAAAATATCTGTGTGTCAGTGCACTAACCGGTGAAAACTTGGGGCAATTGAAAGAAAAAATCTTTGAAATGTCTATTGGAAACAAAACACTAGATAATGGATTGTATCTAACCAATGTACGCCATATAGAGTGTATAAAAAAGGCTATTTCTAATCTGGAAAACTGTCTAAAACTTTTCAACAACACAACTTTTGATATTTTAAGTGAAGAATTGAAGCAATCTTGGAGAAATCTTGGTGAGATAACTGGCACAACCAACAACGAAAGGATAATTGACAAGATTTTTAGCAAGTTTTGTTTAGGAAAATAATAAACTTTTTTCCATAGTGTGCAAATATAGTTTGATGGATAAAAAAAGACAACATAATCGTTGCCTTTTTTTCGCTAGCTAAAATTTGCAAGTAGTTTTTATATAAATTGGTCCATTTTAATCAAAATTTGATATTTATAAAACATAATCGTCGGTTTTTTCAATATCTGTTTGCTCTTTTGAAAATTCTTTTTTATATTCTTCTTCAAAAATCTCTTCCTTTGACTCAATTTGACTATAATTAAATGTAGGTTTTTCAACTTCGGCATCAGTAGAAGCGGTCTTTTTAACTCCAAACTCACTGTTTTTAATCAAATCCCTTAATTCAGCAGATGAAATATTGTGTTCTTTTGTGTATTTTTTAAAGTTTTTAAAGTATTCAGTGCAACTGAGTGTTAAAATTGGAAGCATAGTGATAAAAGGCAAACTCAAATATAAAAATCCAATTGATATAAATGATAATCCTGCCACAAGGCAGACGCCCAAGAAATCCACCAAGCCAAGTGAAACAATCTTTTGCTTGGACTTTTTTAAATTACTCAACTCTCTATTTAATGATTGATTTGTCATAAATCTTCTCCATATTTTATGAGAAAATTTTACCACCAAATCTCAAAATTGTCAATATCAAATTTTCCTTATACTTAAATAATAAGTTAATTTATATTATAATTATTAAATTTTTATTGAAAATAGTTAAAAATATGCG
>DHNC01000011.1 GCA_002406115.1 Christensenella sp. UBA4626 | reverse complement strand
TTAAATCAATAAAAAATAAAAATAATAAAAAATAAAATTAAATCAAAAACCCCGATAAAATACTATATTATAGGCGATTTGAGGCATTTAAAAAATATTAAAAAAATTTTGCAAAAACTATTTACAAATTAAATATTTTGTGATAATATATGGTCATTAAATATAGGAGGCGCAATTATGATTAACAAAATTATAATGCTGAATGCAAGAAAGGAATATAAAGAAGATTACGAAAAATTATGCAAATCCAAACTTGCTGAAATCACTCAAAAACTTCAAAGCAGAACCGCCACTCCCACTCATACTTTCAGCCCAAAAAAGTCTAACGGAAGGACACTCTTCAAATCCGCCGTTCAAAAAACAGCCAAGAAAATGGAAAAATCTGGCGAATATTTAAACTATACAATCAAAACCGAAGAAGACACAATAACCGCTTAACCACAGCGGTTTTTTTCTGCCTACAACAAGCTCATTTATGAAAGGAAAAAAATTTTCTATTGTTATCCACAACAAAATTTTAGAGCGGTGTAGCGTTTTAACAGGCTCATTAAAAATGTGGCAAAATTTGTTTTACTTAAAAAATTTTTTATGTTATTATGTATTATAATCATTTTAGAGGATATTTTTGCGTGCAATAAAGTTTGCAAAAATTTGCCACAATTTGGAGCAAAGGGGAAGATATGAAAGATTTAGTTTATCCAGTAATTATGTATAGAGATGATGAAAAGGGTTCAAACACAGGTTGGTTCACTGTTTCTATCCCAGATTTGGGCATCGTGACCGAAGGTGAAACAATTGTTGATGCGTTTATCAAAGCCAAGGAATATTTGTGCGCAACCATCGAATGTGCCATCAAGTTTGACTGCGAATTGGAATCCCCATCGGATTTTGAAACACTTTACAAGGCAAACAAAAAGCACATTGTGTTGTTGGTTGATGCGTTGACATAGGAGTTGCCTATGACAAAAGTCAACGTACAAAACTGGCCACAACTGGACTTTTTGATAAATAATTTTTACGAGATTGTGGAATACAAGAGAGGAAGAGGCGTTTACGGCGATAGGGTTGTTTTAAAACGTCCGCTTCACGCCAAGGCTATAATGGGGGAAACTGACAGGCTTTACGAATTTTACTACATGGACGCAAATGCGGTCAAAGAGTTGCCTCGCACTACTTTGGAAAAAATCAAAGTCATTTGCAAGTTGGCTGTTTCTCCTGAAAATATGAACATTCTTTGCAATTTTGACAATCCAAATGGGGAAGAGCCAAACGAGTGGGCAATCAGCACGGCAAAAGCAATATCGGATGCAAAAACAATAGATTTTGAAAAACTCAACAGCATTTTGATTGAAAGGTACAAAAGTTTGGATAGTGAGTTTTTAACAATGCTCAACAAACACCGTGAAAAACAATATTTTTTGGCAAGCAGCGACGAGTTCAATTTTATAACAAAAGAATATGCAACCGAGCAACTTTCCAGAATATAAACCTTACTTATATATATTTTCCTTAACAAATTTAACAAAAAGTTAAGCAAACGAGTTGAAGAAAAGAGGCACAAAACTGGTTATTTCGTTATTTCGACATAACTAGTTTTTTTTCTCCGTTTATTTTAAAAAATTTCTCTTAAACTATTTACATCAAACTTTGAAAAACACATAGATTTTCGTTTGACAAAATATTCCATATTTTATATAATTTTCTAGACTTACTTATATAGGAGAACATAATGAAATCATTAAAGAAGTATTTTAAAGTTATCTTATGCTTTATGGCTTTCGCCGTTGCAAGTTTTTTGTTTGCAATTGCGCCAACAATGGGCAGTTTCTATGCGCTTGAAAAAACAAGCACAGATTACAACATGGCTATAAAAGCAGTTAAAATGCCACGTTCAACATTCGTTGATGCGGAAAAAAATCAATCATTGCGTGTGCCATTGCTTAAAGAAAATTCAACTTGGCAAACAAGCGCAAAATACACAATCCGTGTGATTGACCCAAGTTTTACAGCACATGACTACAAAGTTGGTTCTTCTGAGGCTGCAACAACCGAAGAAGGCTATTTCACAAAAATCAAAGTTGATGGCGACACAGTTGTAAAAGAGGGTGACGAAGGTTACGATGCGGCAGCTGGTGATGAATATATCTCTATCAGTGCGCTTAACAACGGTAAATACGACATTGTCTACATTATGGAAGAAGGCTCAAAACTTTTGTATTCAGACACTTATTCCGTAACAGTTGAAAATGTTAGTTACACTCTTGATTTTGCTCAACAAGCAGAGGGTGCAAACAAAGGTTTGAAAACTTTGTTGCCAGAAAAAGTTGCAAAATCTGCCACAAACAAACTTGAATTGCCAGTTGCAAGTGTTAAAAACAGTGAAGGTGCTTATGTTTCCAACACTGGCGTAACACTTAAAGTTTTTGACGCATATGGCAAACAACTTTCAACCGAAGATACTGATTCAGTTTTCAAATATGAAGACGGAAAATATTATTTGTACACTTCTGTTGAAGGCAAGTTTACAGTAGAGTATTCATATGCTTTCGGCAACAATCCTCCTAAAAAATCTTTCACCGTTGAAGTTGAAAAAGACTATGTTGCTCCAACAAGTGCTGATTTGTCTATCAACATCCCAACAATGCCTAATGTTGAATTGGGTCAAAAAGACATCACTCTTCCAGACGTTGTTGTAAATAACGCTGAAAAGGACGATGTTGAACACAATGTTAAATCTATCGTTATCAGCAACAAAGATGGCAGCATCACAAGAACTTTAACAAACAACGATTTCAAATTCAGCATGACAAAAGAATTCTTCGACCAAACATCATACACAACAGCAATGCTTGGTGATTGGTATGTTGAATATACAATCGAAGATGCTTACAAAAACACAAAATCAATCAAAGTTACAATTGACGGCGTTAAAGACAACACAAAGCCAGAAGTATTTATGGCTTACGACTACGAGTTGGATGAAAACGGCAATCCAAAAGTTGACAAAAAGGGCAACCCAATCGTTGACACATCAGTTGCAACCGAACTTAAAAATCAATATGGCTACAACGAACTTAATTTCCCAGCAATCTACGCAACAGACGCTGTAACAGATTACAAAGATTTCATCTTCGTTCGTTATATCCAAAGCACTCGTACAAGCACAATCTACTATCTCGATAACGTTATGATTAAAGATGGTGCTAAATACACAATCACAGCAGCAGACACTGAACTTGCAAGTCAAATGAATGCCGCTGGCGAAAATGCAAATATCGGAACATTCAATAAAGCAGTTAAATTTGAATTCAACCTCGCAACAGAGGAAGAAAAATCAAATATGGCTGGTGAATATACACTTGGCTATTATGTTTTGACAAAAGACATCACAAAACAAGATAGTTATTTGTATGTTTCAAACACAACAATGTACACATTCAACATTTTAGGAACTCCAACAAGAGGAACAACTACAGATGTTGAACACACTGTTGAAATCAACAATATTAAAGAAAATTATTCAGTTGCAAGTGACGGCAAATTCAGCGTAAACATCACCGCAAAAGAAACAAAACGTGGCGATTCAACAACTAACGCTGATAAACGCTTGAAAACAGCAGTCTTCTATTATTACGAAACATCTTCATCAAATCTTTTGCAAGACCTTCAAAATGCATTTGCAGCAGCAAGTGCCGCACGTGGCGATAGCGTTTATGGCAGCAAGCATTTGATTGAAACAGATGAATTCAAAAATGCCATGAGTGGTTACACTGGCTTTAAATATGCAACTCAAACAAACAAAAACACATTTGAAGTTCAACTTGAAGACTACAATAACAGCGAAAATGCATATTTGGTTGCATTCTCAATTGATGATGACGGCAACATTGCAGTAACTCGCAAAACCCTTAAAATCAAAAACATGAACGATGTTGATGCTCCTGCAAATTCAATCCTTACAGTTGAAGGTTATGCAGCAGAAGAATCTGACAAAAAGTTCAGCGCCGAAGATATGACCAATTTGGTTGTAAGACAAGGTGACGTGGTTTCATTGCCAGACATCGCTTTTGAAGATAACGATAAATCATTGAGAATGAGCGTTGTTTACTATATCAACACACCAGAAAACAGCACAATCGGTATGGATTACAAAACTCCAACCAACAAAGTTTACAAAAACAACATCAACGGCAAGTCAGTCATCTATGGTGGCAAGATTAAAACAACAGAAGTTGGCACATATCATGTCATTTACAGTGCATCTGACGACGCTGGCAACACAACTTATGTTTACTTGACATTTGAAGTTAAGTTGGCAAGCGAACCAGAACTTAAAATCACTTACACTGGCGATTTTGATGCAGACAACTCAACCGCAAACAACATTGTTGGTGAAACTGGTATGAAATTAGTCTTTGACCCAACATTGTGGACAAAGGGCGAAAGCAAAGAAGATATCACAAACAAAACTGGCGTAACAATCTCTTACACTGTTGAAGATAACGGCAATAAGTGGGAATCTGGCGATGACGACAACAGTTTCGTATTCATCGACGAAGGTAAATACACAATCACTTACACCGCAACTTACCAAGATGGCGCCGAAACATTCACAGCAGAAAAGCAAACTTACACAGTAAACGTAACTCGTCCAGAACTTAAATGGAACGAAACAATCAACGAAAGTGATTATGCGTATGCTCCAAAGGGCAGTGTGGTTACTCTTCCAGATTTGAGCGCATCTCAGGGTGAAGAAAAAGCAAAAGTTACCCTTAAAGTTACATTTAAAGGTGACGAACAACCTGTTACAAAGAAAACTGAAAACAACTCAACCGTATGGCAATTTACAACTAGCAGCACTTTGACTGGTGATTATAAAGTTGAATACACTGCAACAACAAAATATTCAAAAATCACAAAATCATTAACAATCAAAGTTGGTGACAATGTTCCACCAGTAATCACAATTGACCACGAAGAAGATTTGTCACAAGAATTGATTTACGATGGCAAAACAAACATCGAATACAAAATCAACTTGGTTAAAACTTCAACATCAACTCGTGAACGCAAACTTGAAATTGTTATCACAAATGGCGACACTGTAAAAACTTACAACACAAACTTGTCTTTGACAGATAAAGATGAAACAGGCGCTATCAAAAACATGAACTGGGATACATTGACTGTTGAATTGAAAAATGGCGACAGCACAATGTCAACAAGCAGTTCAGACACTTATTCAAAAACTTATACAATCAGTTCAACTGGTGAATATAAATTGGTTATCAAAGCAACCGATAGCAACACAAACACTGGTGAAAAAGAAATCAAATTCAAAGTCACAACAAAAACTGACGTAGAAAAGAAAAATGATACAGTTGTTGGCGTTGTCCTCATCGTATTGTCATTGGTTGTTCTTGCTGGCGTAATCTTGTTCTTCGCTTTAACAGGCAAGGGCAAAGGTGGCTCTAACAAGGCAAAATCAAACAAACAACCAAAAACTAAAACAACAGAAGTTAAAGAAGAAACAACTGAAGTTGAAAAAGTTGAAGATACTGACGCAAAATCAGGTGACGTTGAATAATTTTAACGAATAGGTTAGAAAAAAAATGGACAGAAATGTCCATTTTTTTGCTGTGTTAAGGCTGTTGCTGGATGTTTGTTGAGCTTGTATAACGATAACTTGCTCTTTATTCCTGTTATTTTATGCCTAAAAATAAGGCAACGTAGGGATAAGAAATTAAAGAACAAACATCAAACAGGTTTTTGTAGTTATATAAAATTATTTATTTTTCTCATACAAATTGTAAACGTACGATTTTGTTAGTCCATATTTTTCTTTAATCGTCTTAAAGGCTTGTTGTTTATCCTGATTTTTAAGCAAAGTTTTAAGTTCGCTCAAAATTTCGTCATCATCAGGCTTTGAAAGTTCGGGAATTTTGTTTTCCACAATCAAAACATATTCACCTTTTGGCTCTTCCACAACGTGAGGCAAACATACAATTTCGGTGCTCTCGTGTAATTTTGTGATTTCACTTACAATCGCAACATTCACATTCCCAAGGGCGGAGTGTAGACTGCCTAAATCTTTATTCAAATTGTATTTTGAAGAATATATAATAACAGAGCCGTCAAACGCCTTAATCTTGCTCAATTGTTGCTTCAATTCTTTGTTTTTCTCACTCAAAAATCCAAAAAATGCAAAGTGAGTTGAGTCAAATCCAGATAAAATCAATGCAGTCAACCCAGCATTAGCCCCAGGGATGACCGTAAATTTTATATTTTGTTCCACCAACTTTTTTGCCAAAACATTGCCGGGGTCACTAATAACTGGCATTCCGGCATCGCTTATAACCGCAACATTCTTGCCTTGATTTAACAAATCAATGATGCCATCCGCACTATTTTGTTCGTTAAACTTGTGATAGGCAATTGTCTTTGCCTTGATATCGTATCTATCAAGCAAAATTTTTGAATGTCTTGTATCTTCGCACGCTATAACATCACAATTTTTGAGTGTTTCCACGGCTCGATAGGATATATCATCCAAATTGCCTATTGGCGTTGCAACAAAATATAACATATAACTCCTTTAAATGAATTTATACAAAAACTAAACATTTTCTTTGGTTATTCTAACCCCAGATTTTGCACCCTTAACGGCCTCAATCAAAACCAAATAAGCCTCTTTTTCATTTGTAAAAATAAATTTCATTTGCTTAACTTGCATATTGTATTTGGCGCATAAACCAGCAATTTCTGCCGACCTTGAAGCCAGATGAACCATATAAAATCGACCTTTGTCTTTAAGCAATTCTGCCGCTTTTTTCACAATATCTTCAAGCGTTGCGGCGATTTCGTGTCTAGCCAAGGCAATTTCAGGCCTATCGTTGATTTTGCTGTTAGGGTTACATTTTTGATAGGGAGGATTGCAAAGGATAACATCCAAATTTTTTGGAAAATCACTCAACTTTAAATCCTTCAAGTTGCAATTAAAAATTTTGCTCTTGCGTTTGAAGTTATTAAAATCAATATTTTCTTTGATAATTTCACACATTTCAGGCTGAATTTCATTGAAATACAACTTGTTAAAAGGGCACAAAGAGTAAGCATAAAAACTGATGACGCCGCTGCCTGCACAAAGCTCCAAAACATTGTCACTGTGCTTTATATTGCAAAAATTTGCAAGCAAAATTGCATCTTGCGTAAATTTGTAGTAATTGTCACTTTGAATTATTGATATGCCGTTTTCAAAGTGTTCCAGTTTTAAGTTTTCAATCTTCATATTATTTGTTTTTATCTTTTGCGTTAAATTTTATATCTTCAAGCGCATAAGTCTTGCTTTCAGTTGTTTCCTCATCTTTCTTGAACGAAACAGTGACTGTTTCTTTAAGCATATCAACGCCGCTTACAACGCCCATACCGTCTGGGGTGGTCACTTTAAAGCCGACTTTTGGCATTTTCTTTTGCATTTCTTCGTAAAATTCGTCTTCATATTTTAAGCAGCACAACAATCTGCCACACATCCCGTTAATCCTGTTTGGATTGAGAGCAATGCCTTGATTTTTTGCCATTTTTATGGAAACTTTATCAAAATCATGCAAATATGCCTTGCAGCAGGTTTCTCGTCCGCAAATGCCAAGGGCACCAACGATTTTGCTTTCATCTCGATTGCCAACTTGCTTCATTTCAATCTTTGTTTTGTACGAATTTGTCAAAACTTTAAGCATCTCTCTAAAATCTACTCTGTCGTTAGCGGTGTAGCAAACAGTAAGTTTTGACCTGTCCAAACTGTATGTAACATGGCTGATTTTCATGTTAAGTTTAAGTTTTTCCGCCAATTGTTTTATCTCTGTCATTGCTTTGCGTGCCAATTTGCAATTTTCGCACTTTGCAAGTATGTCTTCTTTGTTTGCAAATCTAACAAATTCAGCGGTCGCATTTTCCGCTTCAACCTCACGCTTTGCAATGCCAAGTTCCAAAACACCAGAGATTGACACAACAACTTGCTGCCTTGGTTTGATTTCGTTAAGGCAATTGATATAAACGTTTGTTAGGTTGTTAAATAATTGAATTTCAGTTAGCAGCATAATATTTCTCCTTTAAAATATTGAATAAAAGGTTGTCCAAAGTGTAATAAAAATTAACATTCGATTTAAGTTTTCTGTAAGCGTCGTCAATGAGCGGTAAGCATTTAACCAAAACATTTGGTTTAAACCTCAAAGCAATTGATGCAATGTCTTTTTTGTCAAATTTGTTGCCTCCTTTCAAGGCACAAACAAACATTTCTTGCATGAGAGGGAAGAAAATGTCCTTGTCGATGTCGCCTATCGAGTTTACAACCAGCGGAATATCCGCCGAAGAGTTCAAATTGTCAAAAATTTTTGTTATTGAATGCATTGTGTCAAGTGTTTTGCCTTGGATGAATGTCAGCATTTCCGACAATGTATCAAAGTTTTTAAATTGATTTAAATCAACATTCCTTTGCTTATATTCATCAATAATCAAAGATTTATCTTGATTGCTCAAATTTGGCACTCTGATTTTGTTCAATCGGCTCAAAATTGTTGGCAAAACTTTGTCCATTTTTGTGGTTGTCATGATAAAAATATTGCTCTTATTCGGCTCTTCCAACGATTTAAGCATTTTGTTTTGCGCTCGCTCGTTGACATTTTCGGCATTTAAAATCACAAAAACTTTGTACTTCCCACTTACTGGCAGGGTGGACATCTTGTCCAACATTCTTGAAACATCTTCCACTTTAATGCTTTTGTCATCCAGCATAAAAAAGTCAGGATGTGAGTGGTTTTTAAATTGTAAGCAAGCGTTGCATACGCCGCAAGAATTGTGCTTGTCACATAAAATTGAGCGGGCAAAAGTAAGTGCAACTTGATTGTTAAATTCCTTGTCGTTAGAGTAAAAAAGATATGCATGACTTAAATTTTCATGCAAGTTCATTGACGAATAGGCATTTGTGTTTTTCACACACTCCAACATGATAATAATTATATCATAACAAACAAAAAAACACAAATTTTTTGTGTTAAATCATATAAGTTTGCTTTTGTTTCATACAATTAGTTGACAGCATTTTTTGCTTGGTGCTATCATAATCTAAATAGGAGGGAATATGTCCAAAAACAAAATCAGGATTTTTAAAGGCTGGTGCAATCCTTGGCATCATTAGCGCCGTATTAGTTGCACTGTTTGGCATTGTTTTTATCGCCGAACAAAAAATCGTTACACCAAAATTTTATATTGAAGAGGTCTTTGAATGTAAGGAAGGGGAGTATCAAATAACTGAAAATCCCGACGGTTCATTAACTTACGATTTGGTAGTTGATGGCGAGGCAGTTACAATTACATCATCTCAAATGGATTTGATGATAAGCCTTACAAAATCAACTATGATGACAATCGGCGTCTATTGCATCATCAGTGCAATTGCGGAACTTGTATTGTCAATCCTTGTGCTGGTAAAGACAAACAAGCAACATTGCAAAAAAGGTTTGATAATTGCGTTGCTTGTGCTTAGTTTGATTTCTGCAAACATCGTCACAACAGCATTTATGATTGTTGCGTTGTGTTTGAAAGACAAAAAGCAAGAGGAGATTATTGTAGAGCAAGAACCAAGCAATGTTTAGCCCAAAAAGTACACAAATTTGATGCAAACAAAAAAATAAAAGCATAAAAAATGTCATCCGATGAGATGACATTTTTTCAACATATGCGAGGGTACACACAAGTTGATTTTGTATTAAGACAATTCTTTTGTATTAAGACAATTCTTTTGTATTAAGACAATTCTTTTGATATTAAGACAATTTGATTTTGGTGATTTTGTAAGAAATCAAACCGCCTGGGGTTTTGATTTGGGCAATATCGCCAACTTTTTTATTCATAAGCCCAGCACCGATAGGGGATACGTTGCTTATGATGCCTTTAAATGGATCGCTGTCAGTGTCGCCAACAATTTTGTATTCAACAACTTGATTTGTTTTTAAATTTGTGGCAGTAACAGTGCAGCCAACGCCAACCTTGCTTGTATTAACCTTTTTAGGGTCGATAACAACGGCAGATTTCAATTTTGTTTCCAAGTCAAAAATTTCTGCTTCAACGTTGATTTGATCTTCACGAGCGATGTCATATTCACTGTTTTCGCTAAGATCGCCATAACTGCGTGCTTCAGCAAGTTTTTTTGCAACTTCTTGGCGCCTTGTTGTCTTCAAATATTCCAATCTTTCCTGGGTCTTTTTAAGCCCTTCTGCTGTCATAAAAACTTTTTCATCCATATGCTTCTCCTATAAAAAAAATTAGTATTTTTAGATGCGGAAAATTTAAAACCTATCTAAAAAACATAAATTGTAATGATCCTCTCATTACAACTAGACGATTATATCACTTTAAAAATTGCTTTGTCAAGTTTTTTTAAGTTTTATTTTGTCTTTTTTAATATATGCAATTGTTTAAATTTAATATGCAAATTTTGAATTTTTTTAAATTACTTTGCAATATATTGAAGGACAAACTTATCAAATACAACTTGCTCAACAAAATCATCCGGCTTAAAAGTGCACATATTGAACAAATTGAAATCATAAACATGTTTATCAAGCAAAACAGGGGTGGGGATGTTTAAACTAAAACAAAGGTCTTTAAGCATATCAAAAAAACTTGTGTTTTCTGCATCCACTTCAATAGTTTTAGATTTTATAACCTTATCGTTGCTAAGCAACTTTCCCCAAATTTTTATCATATGGCTATTTTATTATATTTGCGGCAAAAAAGCAAGAAATTGAGGGGTAATATTGGTTTGACTTTAAGATAAAAAAGATGTAATATTTTTGTATGAATAATCAGGTTGCTATAAAACATATCGACAATTATAATGTGAACCATGTTCAAAAAACTTTGAACGAATTATTTGCAGCGTGTGAAACAAACAAATTGTTCAAAAACAACGCAAAAGTTTTGATAAAAATCAACGCCGGATTGCCAGTTTGTCCAGATGCAGCGCTTACAACTCATCCGGCAGTGGTTCAAGCCTTGGTTAATATCTTGTCAGATTTGGGCGCCAAATGCGTGGTGGCTGATGCACCTCAAAAGCAATACACTTTAAATGCTTTGGATAAAATCTATTTTGAAACTGGGATGTTGGATGTTGCAAATTCAACAAAATGCCAACTCAATCACGATTTATCCGTTGCTAAACTTGACATTCCAAATGGCGTAAAAACAAAATCGGCAATAATTTTGCAACAGGCACTGGAAGCGGATGTGATTGTCAATGTTGGAAAACTTCGTGTTGACGACAATCTCGGTTTGCTTGGCGTTTCTGCTGGCATTTTTGGCTTAATTCCGGGCGACGTGCAAAATCAGGTTTTGAATAGGCTTACAACCGTTGAGGATTTTTACAATTTTAATATTGACTTGATTGATAGGTTGAAAGATAAAATCATTTTGAACATATTTGACGGGGTTGTGGCATTGGAAGCAAACGCAAGCCAAAGGATGTTGTCTTGCTTGGCAGTTGCTGAAAATATGTTCAGTTTGGATGCTGTTATTTGCAAAATCGTTGGCAAAGAATATGAAGATGCTATCATCAAAACCGCCGCAAAACGTGGGCTAGTTAACTTTGAAAAACCTTTTGAATTGGTTTCTGGCGATATAAAAGAACTTGAACTTCAAGATTTTGATTTTGGCGAGCAAACAATTTATTCCAACATACATAAAAATTTGACCGCTCAAAAACGTTATTTCAATAAGTATCAACAAAGGGTGATTATCGACCCAGACAAGTGCAAAGGGTGCGGCAGATGTGCAAAAATTTGCCCTGCAAACGCAATACTTATGAAGTATGACAAAAACGGCGAACTGTACGCTCAAATTGATTACAAAAAGTGCATTTTCTGCAACAAATGTTACGCCGCTTGCCCGTACAAAGTGGTGGATTTAAAATCACCTTTGGGTTACAAAATGGTAAATTTTAACATCACAAAATATAACAAAGATAAATAGGGTATAATCCCTATTTTTTTTGTACGCATAAAAACAATTTTATAAGCGAGAGCAAAACAAATTGGTTTATTTAAAA
>DHNC01000035.1:472-146399 GCA_002406115.1 Christensenella sp. UBA4626 | reverse complement strand
GAATGGGATAAAGATGTGCGTATTTTGAAGCAAGAAGGCGATGATTTACGTGCAAAGAGGAACAGTTTGTCACAACAAATCGGCAAATTGATGCGTGAAAAGCAAATTGACCAAGCCAACGAAATCAAGGCAGTTGTTGTAAAAAATAACGAACGCATTGCAGAAATCGAGCAAAAAGTTGCGGAATACAACGACAAAATTAAGGCAAATATGATGATGATTCCTAATATTGTTGACCCATCTGTGCCGGTTGGTAAGGACGACAGCCAAAATGTTGAAGTTGCTAGATTTGGCGAAGCAAAAGTTCCAGATTATGAGATACCTTATAATGCGGACATTTTAAACGCAGTTGGCGGATTGGATAAGGAAAGTGCCGGCAGGACTTCTGGCGCAGGTTTTTACTATTTGCTTGGCGATATTGCCAGATTGCACGAAGCAATGATTGCTTATGGCAGAGATTATATGATTGACAAAGGCTTTGTGTACTGCATACCACCATTTATGATTCATAGTGACGTTGTAACAGGCGTTATGAGTTTTGCAGAAATGGATGCTATGATGTACAAAATCGAGGGCGAGGACCTATATTTGATTGGCACAAGCGAACACAGCATGATAGGCAGATTTAAAGACCAAATCATAAAAGAAGAGGAATTGCCAATAAGAATGACGTCTTATTCACCTTGTTTCAGAAAAGAGGGCGGTGCGCATGGGCTTGAAGAACGTGGCATTTATAGGGTTCACCAGTTTGAAAAGCAAGAAATGATTGTGATTTGTAAGGCAGAAGAGGCTATGGATTGGTACAACAAAATGTGGCAATATACCGTAGATGTGTTCAGAAATTTGGAAATTCCAGTGCGTCAACTTGAATGCTGCACAGGCGATTTAGCTGACCTTAAAGTTAAATCTTGCGATATCGAAGCATGGAGCCCACGTCAACAAAAATATTTTGAAGTTGGTTCTTGTTCAACACTCGGCGATGCACAAGCACGTAGATTGAATATCCGTGCAAAGGGCAAAGACGGCACATATCTTGTCAACACTTTGAACAACACAGCGCTTGCAAGCCCAAGAGCAATTATTGCGTTTATCGAAAATCATTATCAACCAGATGGCTCAATAACCATACCAGAAGTGTTGCGTCCATACATGGGTGGCAAATCTTTGATTGAAGTTAAAAACAAATAATTTTTAAAATTTAATAAATTATCAACTAAGCACTTTAACCGGTGCTTAGTTTTTTACGCAAAGATATTGTGTCAAGCATTTTCGACAATCTTAGTTTGTTTGCGTTATAATCCAATATCATTTTTTTAAAGCCAAAAAATACAATTTTGTATAGATGCAAGATTTTTGATTGGTCGAACAAAATTTGGTTAAAAAGCAACTAATTTTTTATCATACAAAAAGGATAGAAAATATGCCACCTTGCTAAAATGCTCTCAGAGCGATTTGGAACAAAAAAGATGAGGGATTGGTCATCTAAAAATTTAAAATTTAAGATGTAAAATCGAAAAGCGGATTGATACACATGTCGAATTGCTGCAAAATCGTCAAATTTTAAATTAAGATAAAAATCAACTATGTAATCAATAAATTTGATTTTTTAAGGAAATTCAAAAATATCTTTTAAGGAACCATTTTGAAGTTACAAAGTGAAAAAATGTATCCACAATAAATCTTGTCGCAAAATATAACAATATGATGATTAAAAATAAAAATGTGGACAAAAACCGGGTTATCCACGCAATATTTTGCTATTTTGCCCTCATCTTTGCGTAAAAGTGTTGTTTTACGCAAAGATATGTACATAACATTGTACACTGCCCTGTGGATGTCCACACGGGCTTTAACCTTTCAAACTTCTCTTCAAAGCACTTATTTGCCCTATCTTGTTTCGCTCTTTGACTGCCAAATATTCCTGCTCGCTAAGACTTGTGCGTTCCAGTTGCGTTGCCACGTCAAGTCTTGGGATGATTTTCCCCCCCCCCTGCATTTGATATTTTTTTCCCTCTTTTCAATCCTTTATCTGAAAATTGGATTTTAAAATTTATCCAAAAAGGCTGCAAATAAATTGACATATTTATGTTATGTTATTTTGCTGTAACAATAATCCGAATTATTCCTCTCAAAAGTTTGTTGTATTAAAAAACACGTGCCATTGTGACACGTGCTTAAACACAAATTTTAAAGAATTGATTGAATTGAATTTATCAAACCAATTTTGCCATGAGTATAGTTTATGCAACCTTGCAAATATCCAACATATGGTGGTCTGATTGGCCCATCGCAACTAAGTTCAATTGTGCTACCTTGATTGAAACTTGCACTTGCCATGATAATTTTGTCGGCATAACCTTCCATTTCGCTTGGAACTGGTGATGAGTTGCTATCTATTGCCCCACTCTGCTGAATGCCTCTAACAAAATTTATAAGTTTATCTGGATTATTAAACTCGATGCAGCAAACGATGTCGCTGATTGGTTGGTCGATGCTTGGGATGGTTTTATATCCCAAATCAGCAATTGTCATGCTTGCCAAACGCACCAACTTAACGCTTTGAGCAACAACATGAGGAGAATTGAAAATGCCTTGGAAAAATGCCTTATATCCCAATTCGTAGCCGCCAGCGTCAAATCCAACCGCTGGGCTTGTCATTTGATATGAAATAAGTTCAAGAAGGTCTTTCTTGCCAGCAACATATCCCCCGCAAGGTGCAATACCACCGCCTAAATTTTTGATGAGAGAGCCAACAACAACATCTGCTCCAACATCGGTTGGTTCAAGCGTTTCGGTAAATTCGCCATAGCAATTGTCAACCAAAATGGTTGAATTTGTGCTCTTTTTAACTTCGATGATGGCTTGCTTGATTTTTTCTATTGTCAAAGCATTCCTCAATTCGTATCCACGAGATCTTTGGATATAAATGAGGTCAGGATTGTATTTTTTTATGCCCTCTGTTATGCCGTTTAAATCAAACTCATCGTTGTTTATTAAATCAACTTGAGTGTAACGAATATTGTAATCTTTCAGAGAGCCAACATTTTTGCCTTCCACACCCCAAATAATGTCGTGCAAAGTGTCATATGGCGTGCCAGAAATACACAGCATGGTTTGCCCTGGACGTAAAAGACCAAACAGACATTTTGTGATTGCCTCAGTGCCGCAAGTTATAAGCGGACTAACCAAAGCGTCCTCAGTGTGAAAAATCGAAGCAAAAACCTGGCAAAGTTTTTCTCTGCCCAAATCGTTGTGTCCATAGCCATTGCTGCCAGCAAAGTGGTAGGCTTGCACATTGTTTTGGCTAAAAGCGTTAAGCACTTTTAACTGGTTTTCAAATTCAATTTTTTCAATATTTTCAAACAATGGTTTACACTTCTCTTCTGCTTTGTTTACGATGTCCATTGCTTTTTTGGATAAACTAATCATTTAAGAACCTCTCTATCTCTATTTCTGCATCTTGTTTATTTAACAATTTAATGTTTTTTATCGTTTTTAAAAATGTGAGTTGTCGTTTGCAATAATTGCGGTTGTGCTGCTTTATCAATTCGATAGTCCTCTCTTTTGAAATTGTGCCATCAAAATAGTCGAACCACTCCTTGTAATCAATGCTATTAAAGGCTTGCATTTCACGCTTTGCACCCCTGTCGACGAGCGATTTGACCTCATCTTCCAACCCTTGGCTTATCATTATGTCAACACGCTTATCCAGTTTATCATAAATCACTTGTCGATCATCGACAATGCCAACACAACAAATTTCAAAGTTTGAAAGAGGGCTTGGTTCTGTTTCTGCAACCGTGTTTGAGGTTGCTAATTCAAGATACCTTATCACCCGCTTTAAGTTGTTTGCGTGCACATTTTTAGCCATTTCTGGGGCAACTGAATTGAGGATTTCCCAAACGTACATATTGCCCTTCTCTGCTGCCAGGTCTTGATATTTTTTTCTGAATTCTAAATTTGCGGCGTCGCCCAAAGTGTAGCCTTCCATCAATGCTTTGATGTATAAGCCAGTGCCACCACAAATTATCGGCAATTTGCCTTTTGCAACAATTTCATCAATTGCATTGACGCAATCTCGAACAAATTCACCAACGTTATAGGTTTGGTCAAATTCACGTATATCAATCAAGTGATGAGGGACGCTATCCGCCTCCTCTTTTGTGACCTTTGCACTTCCAATATCCAAATTTTTGTAAATCTGCACACTGTCGGCAGAAATAATTTCCCCGTTATATTTTTTGGCAATTTTAACCGCCAAACCTGTCTTGCCACTGCCGGTTAAACCGGTGATTATCACTAATTTTGTCATACTATACGTTTAAACCATCTTTCAATTTCTGTTCTAGAAACCACTGTCAAAACTGGTCTGCCATGAGGACACAATAAAACAGGGTTTTTATCGTCCAAATTTTTGAGCAAATCTTTAATCTCCATTTCATTCAAAATCATGCCGGATTTTACGCTGCTTTTGCAGGCTTTTTGCATCAAATAGTGACGTATTTCATAATTCATGGTTGGTTTTAAGTTTTTCATATCATGCAAAAGGTCATCTACAAACTCTTTCAAATTTATGTCTTTAAGTTGCATAGGGATTGAGATCACCTCAATTTGATTATCGCTGATTTTGTTTAAACTAAAACCTAATTCTTGCAATTTTGGCTGCAAAGACACCAAATATTCAACCTCTTGTGAGGTCAATTTAACCTCGTAAGGAACCAACAAGTCTTGAACAACCACTTGCCTTTTTTCAACCATGCTGGTGAATTTGTCGTAATTCAACCTTTCATGACCGGCATGGAAATCAAGCAAAATCATTTTGTCATTTCGTTCAATAACCAAAAATTCGTTAAACAACTGCCCTATAACTTTGAAATCGGCAAAATCTTCAACATTTTTGTAATCATTGTCTTTGATTTCTTGTGCTGGTTGGGCTGGTTTAAATTCATTTTCAAAAATTGTGTTGTTTTGCTCCTCAGCCTCAGTTTTTTCAATTTTATACTCATAATTATTGCTGCAAGACGATGCATCATTTGGCAAATCGAACAAACTAAATGGCGTAAATGAGGACTGCTTCAGATTTACTGTTGGGCTAACGCTTTGGACTGTTGGCTCGATTTCAATCTCTTTCATGCTGTCCAAATCAACCTTGATTAAAGGTTGTTGAACATCAATGTTGGATGATGTGCTTTGCTCTAAATGATTGTTGTTTAATGAGGAATAAATTGCCGAGCGGATTGCAGTGTAAACCAAATCATAAACCTGACTTGGATTTGAAAATTTAATGTTGATTTTGCTTGGATGCACGTTTACATCCACATCAATTGCTGGCATGGTTAAATTCAAAATATAAACTGGGAATTGCCTTGTCATTAAATACTCTTCAAAAGCCATATAACTTGCCTTTGAAACGATTTCGTCCACCACATATCTATTGTTCACAATCAAAGTTTGATAGGTTGTGTTCGGCTTGCTGAAACCAACTTTTGAAACGTAGCCAGACAACTTCATATTGCCCAATTCTTTTTCAACTGGTATTATATTTTGAGTTATATCATCGCCATATACACAATATATTGCATCCAACAAAGTTTTACCAGTGGTTTTATAAACCGTTTTGCCGTCGACTATATAAGTGAAATCCACGCTAGGATGTGCCAAAATATAGCGAGCAATGATATTTGTTATTTGACTTTCTTCCTGTTTTGGCTTTCTTAAAAATTTTCTTCTGGCTGGTGTGTTGAAAAACAAGTTGTTTACTTGGATTTTTGTGCCCACCGAACTTTCTGTTGGCAAAATTTCACCAAAATTGCCGCCATTTACTTCCATTTGATAAGCAATTTCTTGTTCAGGGGTTTTTGTAACGATTTTTGTTTGCGTTACATTGGAAATGCTGGCAAGAGCCTCTCCCCTAAAACCAAGTGTTGAAATGGAATTCAAATCTTCTATATTTGTGATTTTGCTTGTTGCGTGTGGCAAAAATGCCTTAATCAAGTCGTCACGATCGATGCCTTTGCCGTTATCTTTGATTGTGATAGAATCAATACCGCCATTTTTTATTTCAACATAAATCTTATCGGCGCCAGCGTCAAGAGAGTTGTCAATCAATTCCTTAACAATCGAAAAAGGACTTTCAACAACTTCACCTGCTGAAATTCGGTTGATTATCATACTATCAAGAATATTTATTGCCATATAACCTCACAAATGTTACTTTGCCATATCAATCAATCTAACCAATGTGTCAAACGCAACCAAAGGTGTCAAGGTGTTTGGATCAATTGCTCTTAAAGTGTCCAAAACTTCGCTTTCCTTTTGAACCTCGTTGTTCACTTTTTGGCTTTCAAACTCTTTTATAAGTTCTTTTGCACGAGTGATTATTTCCTTTGGAAGACCTGCCAAACTTGCGACTTCCACGCCATAACTACGGGTTGCACTGCCCCTCATAATTTTGCGCATAAACACAAGTTGTCCGCCAATTTCCTTGATTGCTATGCAGAAGTTTTTGACGCCTTCATACAAGCCTTCAAGTTGCATAAGTTCGTGATAATGAGTTGCAAATAAAGTTTTTGCATTCAGATGTTTGGAAAGATATTCAACAACAGCCCAAGCGATTGAAAGCCCGTCAAATGTTGATGTACCACGTCCAACCTCATCTAAGATAATCAAACTATTGTTTGTTGCGTAATGCAAAATATTTGCCACTTCAATCATCTCAACCATAAATGTTGATTGACCAACAGACAAGTCATCACTTGCCCCGATACGTGTGAAAATGCGGTCAACCAAACAAATATCTGCCGACCTAGCAGGCACAAAACTGCCTATGTGAGCCATGTAAGTTATCAAAGCCACTTGACGCATATATGTTGATTTACCAGCCATGTTTGGGCCGGTCAAAATCATTGTCCTTTGGTCGCTTTCGTTCAATTTGCAGTCATTTGAAATGAAATCACTGTCACGCTGCATTTTTTCAACAACTGGATGACGTCCTGCCACAATATTGATTTCTTTGCCTGTGGTGATGTTTGGCTTGTGATAGTCATTTGTTATTGCCACAGTTGCCAAAGAATACAAGCAGTCAATTTGAGCCACAACACGTGCAATTTGCTGCAAAACTGGTGCGTTTGCTAAGATTTGCTCTTTGACTTGCGCAAAAATGCTTTCTTCCAAACTCAAAGCATTTGCTTGGGCGTTGAAAACTTCATCTTCAAACTGTTTAAGTTCTTCAGTTATATATCTTTCGCCATTTGCGGTTGTTTGCTTCCTGACATATTTGAAAGGAACTTGTTCAGCATATTGCTTGCCAACTTCGATATAATATCCAAACACACGATTGTGCCCTATTTTAAGCGTTTTTATGCCAGTTGCTTCACGCTCTTGCTGTTCCATTGCATCAATATAATTTGTTGCCTGGTCACGCAAAGATTTGATGTGGTCAAGGTTTGCATTAAAGCCTGGTTTTATGTAATTTCCGTTCTTAAACAAAAGCGGTGGTTCATCAACAATGGTTGCGTTTATCATATCGGCAATTTCATGCACGTCAACCAGTTGATTGGACAAATCCAACAAATCCTGATTGTTGTTCACTGAAAGCACCTTTTTGATAAGCGGCACTTGATATAAAGAGGTTTTAAGTGCTACGCAGTCTTTTGGCGAAAAACTGCCATATCCAACTTTGCCAACAATACGCTCAATATCCTGAACCTTGCTTAAAGTTGTTTTTAAATTTGACCTTAAAACTGTGTCGCCAACCAACGCCTCAACCATATTTAAACGTTTGTCAATGGTTTGCTTGTTTTGCAAAGGTTGCCTTACCCAGTTGCGCAACAATCTGGAACCGATATTTGTGCAAGTGTTGTCCAAAACCCAAAGCAATGTACCTTTTTTGTCGCCGTCACGCATAGTTTGCTCAATTTCAAGGTTACGTCTGGTGTTTGTGTCCAAATACATATATTCTTGGTCATACACTTTTTTAGGGAAATTTAAGTGCTTTAAATCTCTTTTTTGTGTTTCATGGAAATATGCAAGCAAGGCACCAATTGCGGCGATACAAGGCTTGGAATCAATATCAAAGCCTTTGATAGACTTCAATCCATATTGATCCAATATCTGTTTTTCAGCATCGGATGGATTGAATGCCCAATCAAAATACTCATTAAATCTATACCCGTCACGCAAAAAACAAACCAAGTCTTTGCTTAACTCCATCATATGCTTATTGCAAATGATTTCACTTGGCATAATTCTAACAATTTGGTCGTTAATATATTCGCTTATATTTTCGCCAACATATTCTGCCACTTTGATTTCGCCTGTTGACAAATCACTGTAAGCATAAGATATAGCGTTTTTATCTGCGTAAATACACATTATATAGGAATTTTTACGCTCATTCAACATTGAACTTTCAACAACTGTGCCCGGTGTGATAATCCTCACAATTTCACGTTGAACCAAACCATTCCTTATCTCGTCGGTTTGCTCGCAAATGGCAACTTTATAGCCACGTTCAATCAAACGCTGAGCATACGATTCGTACGCATGGAAAGGAATGCCACACATTGGTGCCCGCTCACCCACGCCACAATCTTTGCCTGTTAAGGTTAAATCCAAAATTCTGCTGCCGATAACAGCATCATCCAAAAACAATTCGTAAAAGTCACCCAACCTATAAAAGATGATACAATCTTCGTTATTTTCCTTAATTGAGAGGAATTGTTTGATAACAGGAGATAACTTTTTGTTGTTGGAATTAAAAATTTCTTTATTTACATAAGTTTCAATCATCTACAACCACCCCAGACAATTTATGATTACGTATTCCTTCCACTTTTACGTTTGCAAAATAGTTTTCGTTGTTGTATTTGTAACTTGGAAGATAAATTTCACGTCCACCGTCGGTTATGCCAACTGCAACGCCATTTATTGTTCTAATCAGACAGTTGTAGGTTTTGTTAAATGTTTTTGTCATAAGGTCTTTTTGAATTATTTTTTCGACACTCAACAAGTCATTGACACGTTTGTTTTTAATTTTATCGTCAACTTGGTCTTCAAAAACTGCCGCAGGTGTGCCCGTCCTTGGTGAATACATAAAGGCAAAAACTTGGTCGTATTTCACTTTTTTAAGCAATTTTACAGTTTGATTGTAATCTTTTTCCGTTTCCCCAGGGAAGCCAACAATAATGTCGGTTGATAAAGCAATGTTTGGTATTGAATGTTTGACCTTGCGAATGATTTTGTAATAATGCTTTATATCATAATGCCTATTCATGCGTTTAAGCACCTTGCTACTGCCGGATTGAACTGGCAAATGAAGGGCTTTTGCAACTTTGTCTTGCTCTTTCATCACTTTTATCAAGTCTAAGTCAAAATCCATAGGATGTGAGGTCATAAATTTGATTTTGAAGTCACCTTCGATTTTACATAACTCGTTCAAAAGGGTTGCAAAATTTGTTTTTGGGTTTAAATCCTTGCCGTAAGAGTTTACGTTTTGACCCAAAAGTGTGATGTATTTGTAATTTTGCTTTTGAACAAGGTCTTTAACCTCTTTGTAAATATCTGCCATAGGACGGCTTGTTTCCCTGCCACGAACATATGGGACAATGCAATAAGTGCAATATTTGTCGCATCCATAAATGATGTTTACATATGCATTTATTTTGTCATCACGAATACAAGTGTCCGTTTCCATGCCGTTGATTGGCTTATCTACAATTTCAACAATCCTTTTGCGTTGGTTTATCACGGATTTGATGTATTCACCCAACATATTTATATTGTGAGTGCCAATAACTACATCTACGAATGTAAGACGCTTTTTAAGGTCATATTTGCCGTTTTTTTGTTGAGGCATACAACCGCAAACAACAATGATGCGGTTTGGGTCGGCTTGCTTCCATTTCTTTAACGCTGCGATATTGCTATATGCCTTATCCTCTGCCCCTTCTCGTATGCAACAGGTGTTAAAAACAACAATGCTTGCATTGTTTACATCATCGGTTTCAGCCATACCAAAAGTGGACAAAATGCCACGAATTTTTTCACTTTCGTGTACATTCATCTGGCAACCGTAAGTTTCTATATGGTAAAATTTTCCGTTTAATTCTTTCATAACTACCATTATAATAAAAAGCGGCATTTTTTTCAACTAAAATATTACAAATTAAATTATTTTTCTACAAAATGCAAATAATACGATGATGAACAATTCAAGCAACAAAATCAAACAACAAAAAGGGAAAAAACATATACTGAAATTAGTTATGCTTTGTTTTTCTATTGTGATTGTCTGCCTTTTTGGCAGTGCTTTGATTTATTTTGGCGTTATGTACAACAAATACAAGTTGGACGTGGATCAACTTACAAGTGTAAACAACGGCATCAAAGTTTATTCTTCAAATATGCAAGATAACTCGCTATACAACTCTAACCGCTCCATTGTTAAGATTGAGGATTTGCCAGATTATGTTTTAAAGGCGTTTGTCGACGTTGAGGACAAAAGATTTTATAACCACAACGGGTTTGACGCAAAAAGAATAATAAAAGCTGGTTTTGTAAATTTGACAACAAAGTCTAAATCGCAAGGGGCTTCGACAATCAGTCAGCAACTTATCAAAAATGCCCTACTTTCCAACGAAAAAACCTATCAGCGAAAACTTAAAGAAATAATTTTAGCCATAAAAATGGAAAAGAAGTTTGACAAAAATCAGATTTTGGAAATGTATTTAAACACCATATATTTCGGGCAAAATGCTTATGGGATTGAAAATGCAAGCAAAATATATTTCGATAAATCCGCAAAAGACCTTAGTTTAAGCGAGGCTTGCTGTCTGGCAGGTTTGATAAAGTCGCCTGCCAAATATTCACCAAAAACAAACTATGAGGACTCGATAAATAGGCGAAATTTGGTGGCAAAAATGATGTATGAAAGCAAAGATATAAGTCAAGAACAGTTAAATCAAGTGGTAAACAGCCCGATAAACGTGTCAGATAGTTCTGATTTTGATTTCAGTTATGAACGTGAGGCAATTTTTGAAGCCTGCAAATTGCTTAACATCACCGAAAGAGATTTGATAAATCGAAATTATGAAATAATCACCAACAAACAAGATGATTTACAATCCGAATTGATTGATGTCAACAAATCCGTTATATCTTCGGCTGAAAACGCTTACGACCAAAGTTTGGATAGCGTTTCAATTGTTGCCAGCAACGACGGTAGAATTTTGGCATATTTTGTAAACAGCAATTATAATCTTCACAATATGCGAAGGCAGCCTGCCTCAATATTAAAGCCATTGGCTGTGTATCTGCCTTGTTTTCAACACAATATATTGTCGCCTATTACGCCAATTTTGGATGAGCCAATTGATTATGCCGGCTTTAAACCTAAAAACGCTGATGGTCAATATCTTGGTTTTATGTCAGCAAGGGACGCAATTGCAAAATCACAAAACATCCCTGCCGTAAAGGCGTTAGAATATGTGGGGTTAGACAAAGCAATTTCCACGCTCTCAGATTTAGGGATAAATGTTTCGGAAAAGGACAAAAACTTATCTCTTGCCCTTGGTGCGGTAAGCAACGGTGTGTGTTTGGAGCAACTTTTGTCCGCATATATGACAATTTCAAATTATGGCGAGTTTAAGCCAATAAGTTTTATCGACAAAATTTTGGATAAGGCTGGCAATGTAATTTATTCTCACCAACAATATAGCGAAAAGGTTGTTGATGATGCTTCTTGTTTTCTCTTAACAAATTGCCTAAATGAAACTGCAAAATCTGGCACCGCAAAAAGGCTGGGTGAACTTAATATTGACATTGCAAGCAAAACCGGCACTGCATTTAACGGCAAGGCAAACACCGATTTGTATAATATTTCCTACACCACTCAGCACACGGTTTTAAGTTGGATTGCAAACATAAAGGATGAAGCAGTTGATAGTCGCCTACACAGTTCCGCTCAACCGACCGAGATAAACAAACAAATTTTTGAAAAACTTTATCAAAATCAAACGCCTGCCAAGTTTGAAAAACCAGATGAAGTGGTCTATGAAAAATATGATTTGTTGGAATATCAAAACAACCATAGGATTGTTGCCCCGTCAACTAATCTTGAAAGGTACATCGCTTACGACTATTTTAAGACAACAAACACGCCAGAACAACTTCTGTCAAACGAAGAAAAACTGATTGTAAATGTAAGCAAGTATGGCAGCACGTTGAATTTTGACACGGCAAAAAATCATAATTACGCCATAATTAAATCCAGCAACAATAAATCGGAAATTATGAAAGAGTTTGCGGAAAGCGAAGGCACGATTGAAATTAAAGACCAAGACATTTTTAAGTGCGACGAGATAACTTACGAATTGATTTGCGACGGAAAACTTTTGGACACAAAAAAAATCAGACCCAAAGACTATTTGTTAGGTCTGATTGAAAGCCAATTGTTAAACGGGAAATATCGTTGGTATGTGTAATTTATTCAACTGTCACACTTTTTGCAAGGTTCTTTGGCATATCCGGATTTATACCCAATTTTAGCGCCAGATTGTAACTCAACAACTGGAATGGT
Organism: Christensenella sp. UBA4626; assembly: GCA_002406115.1. GTDB lineage: Bacteria > Bacillota > Clostridia > Christensenellales > UBA1242 > Onthoplasma. The sequence goes on along the minus strand of DHNC01000035.1, from coordinate 133,822 downwards.
ATAATTGCGTAAATTGCCTTATAATCCAATTGAAAGATGTCTTTTGGCAAATATTTTTGCATATTTATCACTCTGCCCTTTCGAGATTTAATTTCGCTTATCGCCGTTTGAATTTCTTGGCTGTTTTGAGTGTCAAGTGCGATGACGTCTGTATTTTCGTCTACCAAAGAAAGCGTGCCGTGTTTCAGTTCGCCTGCGTACATAGGAATGGTATAAAAATAGTCAATCTCACGAATTTTTAAACTTGCCTCTTTCAAAACAAGATAATCAAAATTTTTGCCTATCATAATCATCTTGTTTTCGGTTTTGTAAATGTCCACCAAATCAGAAACATCAGTTTTGTTGATGTATTTTTCAATTTTGGTTGCAAATTCATCAATATTTAAATTGTAATTTTTGTCTTTTAATTTGTGATAAATATATTCAAACACAAACAGTTGGCAGCAATAAGTTTTTGTGCTTGCAACGGCAATTTCCTTGTTGGCGTGTGTGCAAATCACAATGTCCACTAGATTTGCCAGGCTGCTTTTTTCTTCGTTGGTTATCAAAAGGATTTTGCCTTTTTGTTTTTTAATTTGTTCCGCCACCTTTATGCAATCCGCCGTTTCACCGCTTTGACTTACAATGATATGCAAATGCTTTTTGCTTATCTTTTTGTTTGTAAGATAGTTTGAAGCCAAGAAATGTTCGGTGTCAAACCTAGATAGTTGTTTGAACAAATATTCGCCCACCAAGCAAGAGTGATACGCTGTTCCGCAACCGATAAAGGTGATTTTTTTATACTGCTCAAAAACCTTTGCAAAATCGGTTTGACAAATTGAATTGTATGTATTTTTTAACGCTCTTGGCGTTTCCATAATCTCTTTTATCATGTAATGCGGATATTTGCCTTTGCTCAATTGCTTTATGTCGTTCTCGTGCTTAACAAATTCCAACCTGCCTTGAATAAATTCGATTGTGTTTTCATTTATTTTGATTATGTCGCCGTCTTTAAGCGTATATAGTTCCCCAGAAGGCAAACTAGACTTATCGCTTGAAATATATATGCCGTCCGCCGCTTTAACAAAGTTTAATGGGCTAAACTTTTTTAACAAATAAAGGTTTTTATCTTTATCGCCTATAATAAGCGAATAACTGCCATCCAGCAATTTGACACAGGCTTTAAGTTTCTCTTCTATATCCCCTGGCAAGGTGTATACTAGATTTGCGATAACCTCTGTGTCAGTTTGAGAATAAAATTTGATGCCTTTTGCTTCGAGTTCGCTTTTTAACTGTTCCGCATTATTGATTATGCCATTGTGAACCAAAGTATATTCGTGATTGACTGAATAGTGTGGATGTGCATTTGTAACGTTCACTTGACCATTTGTTGCCCATCTTGTGTGTCCGAAAGCCAAGCGGGAATTGACTGCAGGGTGTTTAAGATTATCCAGTGTGCCAACCGCTTTTGTCACTTTAAAGCCGTTGTCAAAATAGGCAATACCGCAAGAATCGTATCCTCGATATTGCAGCAAGCCAAGACCCTCCAAAACTACGTCAAAAGCGTCTTTTTGCCCTATATATCCATAAATTCCACACATGCTTCCTCCACTTTTTGCTTTATAAGACCTGTTATGAGGTCAGAATATCTTTCATCTTTTTTTGAGAGTATAACTTTGATTGTCGCAAACGACTGATTAGGTTTAAAGTCAATATTATCAATAAGACTGTCACTATTGCATAAAAATTTTGTGTTTTTGCAACACTTTTCAAATAAACTTTTAACCAATTCAAAATGAGTGCAACCTAATATAATACTATCGTAACTTGCTAAATTATTCATTCTTGAATGTTGATTTATCTTTTGCGCCAATTTGCTTGGTTTGTTTATGTTCCTTTCAATAACAGATGCCAAACTTGCATCAACCAGCACATTATAACCTTTTAATTGTCGCTTTGTCAATTTTGTTGTTAAATATGTGCCATTGTTGTTAAATTTGATTGTTTTGACATTTGGAAATTTGCTATCATCAATTACACTTGACGCAGTGTTGCACGCAATCAAAATTATATCAGGCATATAAAATTTATTCAACTGATTTATGACCGCTTCCAGCCTATTTTTTAAACCCGTTGCCGTTTTGTTGCCATATGGCATAAAAAGATTGTCGGCAAAATACAAAAAATTGCCCGCTTTATATTTGGCGATTAGTCTACTTAAAACGCTTATGCCACCAATTCCGCTGTCAATCACCGCAATAGTGGGCTTTAATATATTTAACATATTATTTGTTACGCAAAACCGCTTTTTAGTGTGCATATTTTTATTGTTTTTTGAATATAATGGATTTCGTGATGAATTTGTAAAATTTTGTTAAAACCACTTGCCAAAACCCCTTATATTTGATATACTTGACTTGAATTTTGAATTGGAGGTTTAAATGGCTAATATTAAATCAGCAAAAAAGCGTATTGAAGTTATCAACAGACAAACAAGCGAAAACAAATCATATAAATCAAAAATCGCAACATATATCAAAAAATATAAAGCTGCTGTTGACGCAAACGATGCAAATGCTAGCGCAATTTTGAGCGAAACTTTTTCTTTGATTGATTCTGCTGTTTCAAAAGATATTTTGCAAAAAGCAACAGCTAACAGGAAAAAGGCTAGATTGAGTGCTTACAAAACCCAAGCGTAATTTAGGATAAAAAAGTGAGTTTTTGCTCACTTTTTTTTGTATTTTACAAATATTGCATTATGCCTTTATTTTGCTTTAACCACTGCTCTGCCAACTTATATTCTGGCATAATTTTTTTTATTTCTTGATAAAATTTTTTGCTATGATTTTTAACACGAGTGTGGCACAATTCGTGTACTATGATATAATCTATCACAAAATATGGTGTAAATGCCAATTTGTAAGTAAAATTTAAATTGTTGTCGTAACTGCATGACCCCCACACCGATTTTGCACTGCCAACATTTATATTTTTATACGAAAAATTATATGCCTCTGCAATTTGTTTTACACGCAAAAGCATATGATTTTTAACCATTTTTTTGATAAGTATTATGAGGTGTTCTCTGCTGTTTTCTTGGCTTAAAATGATGCTGTCGCCCACCACTTTTGACCGCTTGTTAGACGACAAATTGATTGTATACTCTTTTGACAAAATCACAATCTTTGCCCCATCCACAATTTCAAACGGCTTATATTTTTCTTGCTCCATTTTGGCTTGTTGAATGTGTTTTATTATCCAATCAGATTTTTCCTTAATAAAAGCATCAAGTTGTGCCCTGCTATATTGATTTGGCACACGTGCAATCAATCCTGCATTGCGATCAATCGAAAGAGAGATAGTTTTTCTTTTGCTTTTGATAATTTTAACTTTGATTTGCATATTTTCCTAGAATATTGGCACATCCTTTTAAAATAATTTCACACTCCACTAGAATATTAAACTATACAAAGCATTGTCTGGGGTGATTTTGCCAGATTTGATTTTATAATCCAAATCGACATATTTTTGATAAAGTCCGATATAAAATTTTGTGCCATTTTTGGCAATATTTTGCCTTGACATCTTTATTGCGTATGGTTTTATGTTTAAAATTGAGGCAAGTGCAGCATCGTCCTTATTTAAGGCGATATATTGCATACGTCTGAAATATTTGCCCAGCATTGCAAAAATTTCACTTGAAGTTTGCGATTTTGTCATTGAATTGAGGATTTTTTGATATTCACCATATGATTTTTTGTCTATCGCATTTGTAAGCATAAAACTCACATATTCGCTGCTGTTTGCAACCAAATTTGTAACAACATCCATGGTTATCAAATCCCTGCCCTGCATGAAATCCGCAATTTTGTTTAACTCGTTAAATATCTTTGACATATTGCCGTCAGTTGCATCAATGATATAATCAACTGCCTGCTCTTCAATTTTTAGGTTACGTTTGGTGAAAAAGTTGCCGATATATTTTGTGATATCAATCCGATCTAGTTTGGCGCAATCAACAGTCGTGCCAAAATTGGCCTTGCAATTTTTTAACACTACAATCTGAAAATCTTCAAGCGTATATTTTTGCAAATAGGCACAAATATCATTTGCTGGTGTGTCAACCACCAACATCCTATATTCGTTTACAATTGGCAGAGTTTCCAACTGCGCAATAAATTCGTTTTTATTGAGTTTGTTGCCGTCCATTTTGACAAAATTAAATTCTTCCAAATCGGTGATAGTTGCAGCCTTGATTAAATTTATTGCCTGATTTTGCAAAAAAGCATCATCACCTTGCAAAACATAAAGGTGACGCAAATCTGATTTTAAACTTTTGTTTAGTTCAATAAACTTCATTGGTTTGATTATAGCATAATAGCCAGCAAAATTGCAACAAATGTGAGCACAACAACAATTTTATGTGTGGGTTTTGCGGTTGTGATGCGTGACATCATCACAAGCATAGTCAGATAAATCACGATTATTATCCATTGGATTTTTGTTGTGACGATATTTGCAAAAGGCAAGTTGCCAAGCACATTTGACACCAGTGCGATAAAGTCTATTAGATAGTTAAGTGGATACAGAATGTATCCAAGCGGAGGAAATATAATACCCAAAAAGCCGACCACAAACGAAGCAGAAAATGCGATTGTAAATAGTGGTATCAACAAGACATTCGCTATGATTGATATCAAATTCATATTGTTGAAAAAGTACGCCATAATAAACATCAAATAAATGGTGGTTGACAAACTTATGGACAAACTTTGGTTTATATATTTTGGCATTTTTGTCCTTGCAAGCACCTTGGATATTGACGGACTAAACAAACAGATGCCAACAACACAAGAAAAACTCATCATCGCTGCGATGTCAAATGGCATAAATGGGTCGATTATAAAGCAAATTATGCCCGCCAAGCCAATTGCGGAAAGTGTGTCATATTTCCGCCTAAAAAGTGGCGCCATAAGCAGAACCAAAGACATTATCGAGGCTCTTATAACAGATGTTGCAAAATTGCAGATGTACATATAGAACAAAAGCACGCTGCCAATCAAAACAACTTTATACCAATTTTTTATGTGGCAAAGCTTGCAAAACAAACTCAAAATCCCAACAATGATGCCGACGTGCAAGCCAGAAACCGCCAGCAAATGCGCCACACCAGAAAGTTGGAAAGAGTTTTTGTAAGTTTCGTTCAGTTCCGCCTTGTCACCAAACATACCAGAATACATCAATTCTGCATTTTCGTTGCTGAACCCAAACATAAGCACTTGTTTGATTTTGACTTTTATCTTTTCGGCAAAAGTAAGTTTTGTTTCGCCAAACGTGAAACTGGAAATATTTGCGTTTATTCTGTATTTTACATTTCTGTTATAATACGCCGCAGACGGAATTTCTCCGTCACATAATTTGGTTGCAGAAATGGATGTAGGTTTAAATTTGATGTTTGCCCCAACCTCTATCCCTGAAAATTGATAACTATAATCATAAACATACATTTCAGCCTTGCCAGACATTTTTATCCCGTCAAAATAAAGATTGTCAACTTCCACCTTGTAACAGTTGTTGAAAATCTTTACGGAATATATGCGTGCGGTAACGATTGTGGGTTGTTCCAGATTTTTAACTTCAAAACTGGTTTTTGCGATGAAAAAAGAACCGACACCAACAAAAAATGCAATAATTGGCACGAGAACAAACTTGATATTCTTGTTTCTGACAGCAAAGAAAATCAAAACTGCCAAACAGACCAAGAAACTGATTAAACTAAAAATAATCAAAAGAATATTGTCATGCCTTACTATACCATAAAAGGCAAAAACACTGCCTAGCATTAAAAATATAAAAACTAGGCACAAAGGTCTGTAATTAAACCAGCGTTCTTTTTTCATCGGTGCGTAAAATGAAGTCGAATTTTCACTCGACTGAAATCCCTAAGATATAATTTGCATCAGCGCCAATCACTTCGCAAATTTTGGCAAGCATGACAAGCGAAGGCAGTTTGTTTGTGCTTTTATATTGACTTAACATACTGGTTGTGCAACCAATTTGCTTTGCAATTTTACTTAAAGGCAGTTTTGATGCTTCAATTTCTTCAACCAAGCGTTGCCTGATGATTGACTTTCTTAATGTATCATTCTTCATACTAAATATATTAACCAATGGTTAAACTCTGAAATTGAATTTTAACCGTTGGTTAAGCCTTATATAAATTTTAAATAATCTTTATGTATTTACTTGAAAATTTCAAAAAATTGTGCTAGACTTGCAGAGTTATATTCGATATGGCCTTATAGTCTAGCGGTTAGGACACGGCCCTCTCAAGGCTGGGACACGGGTTCGATTCCCGTTAAGGCTACCAATTAAAGCACTGCTTTTGCAGTGTTTTTTGATTTGGTAGACTTGTAAAGGTACAATAATTCGATTATTATTCCACGAATAGGCTACCAAGAATACACTATAAAAGCGTTATTTTTGTAGACTATGCTTCTTTTAAAAACTTTTCAATTTCTTCTTCAAGAGGATATTCTTTTTCTATTTGTTTTAGTTGTTTGTATCGTTGTCTATAAATTTTGTTACGTGCTTTTTTATATTCATCCGTAGACATTGTGTTTTGTTTTAATTTTAATTTTTCAAGTTGTTGTCTAGTTTCGGCGTATGCTTGTATTGATAAGTCAAGTGATTTTATCATAAAGTCTCCTCATCTTTTTTGTATTTTTGCTCCAAAATTGTTACAAAAATCATTTACAATTTAATCTATAATCTTGTTTTTGCTTATTTTGTAAAAACCCACCACAAGGTGGGTTAAAATAAAATCTTAATATTGTTTGCCAAAATAAACACGATATTTGCTAGGTTTTCCGCAATAAATACATTTATGTTTATCGTCGTATGAATGAATAACACGAGTTTTGATTGTTGTTTCATTCTTGATTGCTGTTTCGCATTCAGGATTGCCGCAATGGTAAGCCAAAGCAACTTTTTTGTTATTTACTTCTTTGACCAATTCCGCAAAATCATCAGTTTCAACAATGGCATTATTTAAATTTTGCAATGCCTGATTATATATATTTTGTTGAATGTCTGCTAACAATTTTTTAACTTCGCTAGCAATGTTGTTTAAAGTCAATTGCACTTTTTCGTGTGTGTCACGGCGAACTGCGGTTGCAACGCCATTTTCAATATCTCGTGGACCAATTTCCAAACGAAGAGGCACGCCTTTCATTTCATATTCATTAAATTTCCAGCCAGGTGTGTTGTTAGTATTGTCAAGTTCAGCACGCAAATCTGCCGACAATAATTCATTCAAGACTTCTGTACATTTTTCAACCACACCCTCTTTTTTGCTGGCAATAGGTATGATTATGGTTTGAATTGGCGCAACATTAGGTGGCATACGCAAGCCACGTTCATCGCCATGCACCATTACAAGTGCACCAATAAGACGTGTGCTTATACCCCAACTTGTAGAATATCCGTATTCCCATTCACCTTTTGAATTCAGGAATTTTATTCCGCTGGCTTTTGCAAAGTTTTGCCCCAAATCGTGGGTGGTGCCCGCTTGAAGACATTTGCCATCACGCATAATTGCTTCCATGCCGTAAGTGGCTTTTGCACCTGCGAATTTTTCGTTTTCAGTTTTCCTGCCAGTGAGCGTTGGGATTGCCATAAGATTTTTCAATCCGTCCGCATAAACTTTAAGCATAGTTTGAGTGTCACGCTCTGCATCTACCGGAGTTGCGTAAACAGTATGACCTTCCTGCCACAAAAATTCACTTGTACGAAGGAATGGTCGGGTTGTCTTTTCCCATCTCACAACATTGCACCATTGGTTCATTTTAACTGGCAAATCACGATATGATTTAATCCATTTTGAATAGCAATCACAAATAATTGTTTCACTTGTTGGACGGATTATAAGTTTTTCCGCCAAATCTTCGCCGCCGGCATAAGTAACAACAGCAACTTCTGGTGCAAATCCCTCAACGTGTTCCGCTTCTTTTTTCAAAAAGCTTTCAGGAATCAGCATTGGAAAGTATGCATTTTTAACGCCTTGCTTTTTAAATTCTTTATTATAATAATTTTGAATATTTTCCCAAACTGCATAACCATATGGTTTAATGACCATTGTACCTTTAACTGGGCCGTAGTCAACCATGTCAGTTTTTAAAACAACATCAGTGTACCATTGGGCAAAATTTTCGTTAATATCGGCAATGTTGCCAACAAATTGTTTATCGTTATTTGTTTTGTTCTCCATCATTTTCTTCCTTTTCGTTAAAATCTTTCTTTATCATTATAATCTTACCTTTGGCTTTTTCCAAATCTTTTAAGCAAGATTTTGCAAGTTTGCAGCCTTCCTCATACAATTTAAGGCTTTCGTCCAAAGTTGTGCCTTTTTCAAGTTTATCGGCAATTTCTTCCAATCTCTTTATGTTTTGCTCTAACATATTTTCTCCTTTTTTGTGATTAAAGCATCCAATTTTACATCATTAGTAACAATTTGAACTTTATCATCAACGTCAATATTGCCACCGTCAAGCGGCTTGTCATCCTTACTTACATAAGCATAACCCTTTGCCATAATTTTTGCTGGGTTGAGTTTATCCAGTGTATTGATTGACATATTTACCCTATATATAGTGTTATCAACCAACTTATCAATCGCAACATCGCAACGATTTAGCAAATCATTTAAGTTTAAAATTTCTTCATTTATAAGTGAATTTACCTGCTTTTCGATATTTACAATCGACATTTGATTTTTATTTTCAAGCGTCTGATATTTATTTACAACCATTGTTTCGATTTTTTGCAAATGGTCTTTAACAAATTTTATCAAATCGTTTTTATCATAAGTAACCAACTCGGCCGCCGCACTTGGGGTTGGTGCACGCAAATCGGCCACAAAATCAAGAATACTAAAATCAGTTTCATGCCCCACCGCACTTATAAGCGGCTTGTTACAAATATATGCTATTCTTGCCAACTTTTCATCATTAAATGGTGCCAAATCTTCAATACTTCCGCCACCACGTGCAACGATTATGACATCGACGTCCGAATAATTGTCAAAATAAGTTATACCTTGAATAACTTGCTCTACGGCAAATTTGCCTTGAACCTGTGCGTCGTAGACATAAATATCAAGGTTTGGATTGCGTCTTGAAGTGATATTCTTGATATCCTGCAACACTGCGCCTGTTGCACTTGTAACCACGCCTATCGAATTGACAAATCTCGGCAAAGGGATTTTATGAGTTTCATCAAACAACCCTTCTTTGCTCAATTTCTCTTTCAATTCGATAAATTGTTGATACAGTGCACCCTGACCGCAAAGTTCCATTCTTATAACATTTAGCGATAATTTGCCGCCTTTTGGATAGTATTTTATATTCCCTCGGCATTCTACCATATCGCCTATTTTATAATCCTGTTTTGCCCCAAATTGCAAGCAAGAAAGCATATTTTCGTTATCTTTTAAGGTGAAATAAGCAATACCTCTTGTAATAGAAAAACTTGACAACTCACCGGTGACTGTAACATCCTCCAAAATGATTTCGTTGTCAATAAGGTCTTTTATAAGTTTATTTATTTGAGATACTGTAAATACTTTCATGTTAGTTGTACAAATCTGCCAAAACGCCATTGATAAACTTTGGACTTTTGTCAGTTGAATATTTCTTTGCCAATTCAACACATTCGTTTATTTCAACTTGTTTTGGAGTTTCTTTAATATAATCCAACTCGATGACAGCCAAAACCAAAATAGCAAGGTCAACTTTGAACAATCTTTCAATGGTGTATCCTTTGAGTTTTGCGGAAATTTTGTCGTTAATTTCTTGATAATGGCTTGCAAAATTGTTTAAAATCTTGTGCACGAAATCAAGCGCATCAGCATCAGCGTTTTCCAACACGTCGACGTCGTCTGGATTGAAAAATCTTGAATAAATAGTTTTAAATGCAAGTTCACGCATTTCTGTTCTTTTCATACAATCTCCTATGTGAATTAAATACAAAAACTCTCTCGTTTAGAGAGAATTTTTTTCAGCATCCATAATGTGGACATTTATTGACACAATCTTTAATGGCAGCAATGAATTTATGCTGTTTTTAACGTTTTGTTGTATGCGATAAACAATGTCGCCCACTTCAACGTCAGTGTCAACCACCACATAGATATCAATAACAACGCCAAATTTTGTATATTTAACCCTTACGCCCCTGCCGATGTTGGAATCGAAAATCTTTTTGAAGAAAAAGCGTTTTGGCTGATAAAGATCAATGACGCCATCAATTTCTTTTGTTGCAAGGCTGATGATTGAAACAACCATATTTTTGTTTATCAATGTTTCGTTTTCACCGTTAATATTTTTAATTTGTGCCATAAAAACCTCTGTGATTAGTATAACACATATGGCAAATAATTAGCAAACATTTTAAAAAACATATTTTTGTTTTGGTGATTTTGCCGCAGGTCGTTTTGCTCAATTATACAGACGGTATAATGATAACTTTGTCAAGTTCGCAGCCCAATTGTCTGGTTACAACGCTTGCAATTTGCGCAACTTCTGCCTTTGTGAGTTCAGCCGCCTGAACAAACACATTGATGTTAGAATTTGATGATGAAATCACTGCATCGCTAAAACCTTTGCCACGAATGATGCCTTCTGCGACCATTTCTTTTTCCATTTGGTCGATGAGTTGCAATTTGTTTGCTTCTGCTTCTTTTTTAGCGGATTCACTTGATGTTGCACTTGTCAAAATTGAGTCATAAAATTGGATTTCTTGTGTTCTTGTTGCCTCTCTTTCTGTGCGATATGTTGCATAAAAGTTTGCACTGGTTGTGCTTGTTGTTTGGCTCTTGCCGGACAAAGAACTGTTCAAAGCCACATTTACATAACCTGTAACAAGCAACAAAGCAACCATAACTGACAATATAATGATTTTTTTCTTTTTCGTTAACGCTTTTTTCATAAATCCTCCTATTCACTTGATAAAATTTCTATGTTACCATTTGTAACTTCAATTACTGCCTCAACAGCACGCAGCACTTTGAGTCGCCTTGCAGTGTCATTTAACCCTTTGGCTGTAATAATGATACCTTTAATTGGTGGGAACGTGTCCATGCTGATTTCGTTTTTGTCAACACTAAATTGCTTCGTATCCAAACTAATCAACACCTTAACATCAGACACCCCGCCGATGTTGGACAAAACCTCTTCCAAATCATCTTCCAGTTGGCTTATATAGCCGGTTATGGTAGATTGATTGTTTGTGGTTTGTTGACTTTTGGATTTTGAAGTTGAACTTTGTGATGTCGAAAGGAATATCAGCATCAAAACAACAACAAACAACACGCAGACATATATTTCAATGTGCTTAACATTTTTAAGTTTTTCAAACCATTTAAATTTGAATTTTTTTTCGTTGTCACTCATTGAAAATTATCACCTCGTCAGTTAAATTTGTATGTTGTTTTATCACATCAATTATCAACTCATATTTACTAATATGCTTGTCCGAAGGTGTATATGTTAAGTTTTTCAAGTCGACAATGCACGATTTATAGATTATTTGGTTGTTTTGTTGCTCAAAATTTAATATTATGTCGACATTCTCTGCTCCTTGCTGATTCAACTCCAAAATGATGCTGGATTTTACGGATTCAACCTTTTGTGTGTTGATATAATCAATCAATTTGTTGCTGATTTCTATGTCGTTATATTTTATATCCATGCCTTTGTTTTTGGCAAAGAATTGAATTACAGGATTTAATATCACAGCAATGACAAACACAGCATAAATGCTTTTGACATATTTGCTTGTGCTGCCTGACGGCAAAATGATTTCAATCAAAACGCCGCACATTGTAATGCCCAAAATACTTATCACATATGCTTTCATTTTACACCACCACATTTGCGCTTGTCATAACAAGTCCGACCGACAACAAATACATAAAACCGACCGCTATTATTGCGGATGACAGCATGGTTATCGACTTTGAAATTGAAGTTAGGAAATTTGAGGTTTTCTTTTCCCCCATTGTTTGCAAGATTGCCGCAACAAGTTTTAACATAAGACTAAATAAGGCAATTTGAATAAGTGGAGAAATTATTGTGGTTATCACAATCAAGATACCAACAAAGCCCACTGCGTTTTTGATTAAAACTGTGCTTGCTAAAATCAAATCCATGCCGTCAGCAAGATAGCCACCCATAACTGGAACATAACTTTTGATTGTGTATTTTGTTGTGCGGATGCTTAAACTATCAAATTTGCCGGCAGAAATGCCTTGCAAAGCAAAAACAGCAAAAAATATTGTAAAAATCAGCCCGACGCTCCATTTGAAAAAACTAGATATAAAGGCGTTGAATTTGTCAAGTTTGATGCTATCTGTCAGGTTTCCGATGATTGAAAAGACAAAACTTAGCATAAAGAGCGGCAGGATAAAAAAGGTGAAAAAATCCGCTATGTATGTTGACATTATCGCCACGACAGGTTGAAACACGGAAGCAGTTGCGTTTGCACCCAAACCAATCATAAGTGTAAGCAGGATTGGAAAAATTGCATTCATTTGCGAGGACATATTTGTCACCGCCCCAGTTGCCCCGGCAATCACATTTTTAACCATGGCAATTATCAGCACGCAAACTGCCATAAAACACACTAATTGAATGAGGTTTGAACTGGATTTTTCATTAAATTTGCTTTTAAATCCGCTCAGCATATTGCCGATAACACCGATTGCGACAATTGCCGAAAGCAGCGGCAGAAATTTTACCAGCGAACCGCCAATCAAACCTATCAAACTGGTGAGCATTGAAGAATAATTGACTGCATTTTCGCCGCTAATTATGCTATAAACCGTCGCTTTCACGTTGGATAGTGAAAAGATGTTGGAATTTGTGTCTTGCAGTTCGCCAATTGCGTCGTTGAAAGGCTTAAAATCTATCTGGTCGAGTTCCTTTACAACCGAATTGTTAAGTTCTTCGCTTATAGTTGTTAGCGAACTATCCGCACAAAACGCCTTTTGAGGCATAATCAACGCACAACAAAGGATTATTGCCACCATTGAAAGGATGGTTATACATAGTCCTTTATCCTGCCGTTTTTTGAAATGTTTTGCCCTTGTATATCTCATAACAACCCCACCACCATGTCAATAACGGTTGTAATGATTGGCAAGGCAACCAGCAAGATGACAAGTTTTGCAGAAAATAGGATTTTGTCTGCAATGCTTGCTGCCCCAGCGTCTTGACAAATGTTTGCAGCAAATTCGGCAATATATCCGATGGCAATTATCTTAAACAAAGGTGTCAAAAGATTGTTGTTGATGCCGGTGGATTGAAATATATGCAAAAAATTTGATAGCACTTGTTTGAAACTATCAATGGTCATTATTATGATTAAAAGCCCGCCCACAATTGAAATAATCAAGGCTATTTCCGGCTTTGTTTGTTTGATCAAGATGTTTGCCAAAATGGTCACAAACGCCACCGCAACAATCTTTAAAAGCAGTGTCATATTTAACCTATATCACAAATAAAGTTTTGACAGTGTCGAACAGTTGCTGCACCAAATTGACCACGACAAGCAGGCTCATAATCAAACCCGCCAAAGTGGTGATTGAGGCGATTTCTTCCTTTCCGCAATACTTCAAAATTTGATTTACGATGGAAGTAATCAAGCCAATGCCAGCCAATTTAAAAATAATTTCCATAATCCCTCGCTTTTGTTATTTAAACATATTTTCCAGCCGTTTAGCACAACACAATTGCCACAGCCAAGGCGAACAACAAGGACAATTTGATTATCATCGGGCATAATTTTGTTTTGGCTTGCAATGCTTGATTTTGCTTTTCCTCAATGCTTAAAACAAATCCCTCTATTTGTTTAACCTCGTTTGTTTTGTCCATCTTGCCTATGTTTGTGACAATATCGTGCAACTCTTGCCTTTCGTCCTCATCCAAAATTTTCAGTTGAGACAAATCCAATTTGGTTGTTTTTAAATATTCCTGATAAGCAGCAATGAAAATTTTGAAATTCTTTTTTGGTTTGATTTGTTGCAAAAATTTGTCCAGTTTATCCGCCCTAAACGAAATGTTTAATTTTAATTGTGTAAGGAAGAGTTTTAAATTAAAGTAAAAATCGTACCTATCCTTATATTGTTCGCTGACCGAAACGGCGATCAGCATAATCACAACAATAAGGGTTATTATCAAAAAGATTTTCATATTCACCTGCAATAAAGGCAATTTAATTTGTCATTGAATATGGCATTTAATGTCCCAGGGCCTTCGCTTGTGCCAAGGACAACATATCTTGAAAAATATTTTTCGTCCAACACACTCTCAAAACTGGGTTTTCGCCTCAATTCGTTCATATCTTTTGCGTGGATTGTGGCAATCAGTTTTATGCCGCTATTCAAAGCCTCTTTTATGATATCTAGGTCTTTTTCCAAATCCAATTCGTCTGTCACAATAATATTCGGGCTCATGCTTCGTATGCCATTTTTAAAGGCAATATGCTTGTTGCAATTGGCAATAATATCGCAAAAACCGCCAAGGGACAAAGCCGGCACACCATCAACGCAAGAGCAAATTTCATTTCTTTCGTCGACAATCAATATGTTTTTGGAAATATTGTGCTCGCAAAGTTGGAATACAAAATCACGCAAAAATGTTGTTTTGCCCGCACCCGGAGGTGAAACAATCAAGCAATTTTCAACGTTGTCGCCATCCACCAAATATTGATAAGCATTAAGGCTGCAATTTTTAACCTGATGCGGAATACGGATATTTACCGACTGGAAATCTTTGACGGTCACAAGTTTATCTTCATCAAAAACATAATTGCCACAAACGCCAACACGGATGCCCTTTGGCAAACTTATGTAGCCTTGAATTAAACTTTCGTTGTAGGCATAAAGCGAGTTTTCGCTTATTCTTCGCATAAAGTTGTCCAACATTGCCTTTGTTACAATCACAAATTGCTGGTCTTGATTTTTAAGATAAAACTTTTTATTTTTAACGCATACTATCAATTTTTGATTTAATCTCATGCGGATTTCTGTTATATCCGCAAAACTGAAATATTTTGTTATGAGTAAATATGTTTCACAATCCAAATAGTTTTTTAACATAAAGAAAAATATTAAAATCCGACCGATTTAATAACAAAAAAAAAGCAATACCACAAAGGTATCACTTTTTCGACTAATTAAGATTAAATTTTTAAATTGATTTTACAATCTTTCCATATATTCGCCAGTACGAGTATCAACACGGATACGGTCGCCTTCATTGACAAACATAGGGACTTGCAATGTGTAACCAGTTTCAAGAGTTACTGGTTTGCCGCCTGTTTTAACTGTATCACCACGAACTGCTGGGTCACATTTTGTAACTGTAAGTTCAACAAAGATAGGTGGTTCAACATTGATAGGTGTTCCATTGTAAAATTGAACGTTGCAATTTGTGTTTTCAACAACAAAGTTGAGAATGTCTTTAACACTTTCGTAGTTGAATGGGATTTGGTCGTAAGTTTGATTGTCCATAAAGTAATACAAATCGCCTTCCTTGTAAAGGTAAACCATTTCCCTACGTTCGATAGAAATGTCGTTGATTTTTTCACTTGGATTGTAAGTACGTTCCAAAACTTTGCCTGTTATAACATTTTTGATAGTTGTTCTAACAAAAGCTGCACCCTTACCTGGTTTTACGTGTTGAAAGTCAACAACCAAAAACAAACTAGGTTTTCTTGGGTCGGTTGAAGTGCCATCATCGAAAATAACACCTTTTCTAATATCGCCTGCTGTAATCATAAAATTAAATTCCTTTTATATTAAATTTGCTTTAAGCATATAAATAACTATAATAGTTTAGCATATTTTGACATTTTTGCAAACCATTTATGCCAAATAAATCGACATTTTTGCATTAAAATTGCATATTTCAATCAATGCAACAGTGTCATTTTCGTCTATTAACTGATAAACTCCGTCATTCATATTCAAGTTTATCGTTTGACCATTCATAATTTTGAAATAGTTTTGGCTGTCCAACTCGATTGTTGGCAAACTCAAAACATCTTTGATTTTTACAATATTTTCTGTTACATTTGAAGCATCCAGATTTGAAAGTTCAACACATTGTTCAAGTTGAAATTTGTCAATTTTGGTTCTGACAAGGCTGGTCATTGTGGCAACTGTGCCAATTGCATGGGCAATATCTCGACATAAAGCACGGATATATGTCCCACTGCCACACAAAATCTCAACCTCCCAAATATTGTTGCTAAAACTTATGGTTTTGAAATACACAACAATAACTTTGTTTGGTTTAAGTTCAAAATCAACATTTTCCCTTGCCAAATCGTAAGCACGTTTGCCACCAATAGATTTTGCACTAAATTTTGGCGGAACTTGGTCTATTTTACCAAGAAATTTTGGCAAAACACCATAAATTTGGTCAAGTGTTACAACTTTATCGTCTGTTTTGACAACCTCGCCTGTTGCGTCCAAACTATCTGTTTCAACGCCAAATTTGAAGGTTGCGATATAACACTTTGTTTTTTCCTGCATCAGGTCAAACAGCTTTGTTGCCTTGCCGACAGTCACCAACAGCACGCCTGTTGCCATAGGGTCAAGCGTGCCAAGGTGTCCAACTTTTGTTTTTTTAGGAAGCATGTGTTTGATTTTGTTCACCACATCAAAACTTGTCCAATCTTTGGGCTTGTTTATTGGCAAAATCCCTTTCAAATCAGAATTACTCATCACTTTCCTCAGTTGAATATGTTATATGGCTCAAAATATCGTCAATCTTTTTGCCATATTCTTCACTTGTGTCCAAATAAAACTCCAATCTAGGCATAATGCGAAGTTTGATTTTCTTTGCCGCAGCGCCTCGGATAAAGCCGCCAGCACCTTTTATGCGTGCCAAAACTTCTTGCTGAGGAGTTTCACCAATTGATGAGATATACACCCTAGCATACGCTAAATCTGGTGTAATATCAACGCTATGCACACAAATCATAGCATTTATTTGAGGGTCACGCAACTGATTGTCAATGACATCAGCGATGACATTCCTCAGTTCTGCATTGATACGCTCTAACCTTACATTTTTCATTATTCTTCAATCCTTTTTAATGTAAAACATTCAATTCTGTCGCCAACTGCAACATCATCATAGTTAGTTTTGATACCGCATTCCCTATCCTTGCCTGCCTCTTTGACGTCGTCTTTGACAATCTTTAAAGATTTGATTTCGGTGGTTGCAAGCAAGTTATCGCCACGATAAATTTTTGCGTGTTCGCCACGAACGATTTTACCATCACGGACGAACGAACCAGCAACAATGCCTGAACTTGACAATTTAAACACTGCTCTAACTTCTGCCATGCCGAGGTAAACTTCTTCATATTTAGGCTCTTTCATGCCTTTGATTACTCTTTCAATTTCATCCAAAAGTTCGTAAATAATCTTGTATGAATAAATCTTGATTTTCATGCGTTCTGCGGTTGCTTTAACCTTGCTGTCTTGACTCACGTTAAATGCAATCACCATAGCATTTGAAGCATTGGCAAGAATCAAGTCACTTTCGCTTACTGCGCCCACGCCGCTGTGAAGAATGTTGATTTTAACTTCATCATTCACAAGTTTCATGATAGACGCCTTGATTGCTTCAAGCGAGCCATTAACATCAGTTTTAAGCACAATATTGAGGATTTTAACGTCTTTTTCGCTTGTCTTTTGCAACAAATCTTCCAAGGTGTTGCCGCCGCTGCCTTTAAGAAGTTCTTCCTTTTGTTTTGCTTTACGTTCTTCAACAATTTGTTTTGAAAGTTTTTCATCAACTGCGGTGAAAGTTTCACCAGCCATTGGCACTTCGTTAAAGCCCAAAACTGTTACTGGCATTGAAGGTGTTGCAACCTTAACTGTGCGATTATTTTCGTCCATCATTGCTTTTACTTTACAAATTGATGTGCCGGAAACGATTGTGTCTCCTACGTGCAATGAACCATCTCTGACAATCAAAGATGCAACTGCACCACGGCCTTTATCCAATTTTGCTTCCAAAATTGTGCCCAAAGCCGGAATGTCTGGATTTGCTTTAAGGTCTTGCATATCAGCAACCAAAAGGATTGTTTCAAGCAATTTATCGATACCTTCGCCAGTGCGAGCAGAGATTTTGCAAATAATTGCATCGCCGCCCCATGCTTCTGGCAAAACATTGTGTTCTGCAAGTTGTTGCATAATGCGGTCAGGGTCTGCCTGAGGCTTATCCATTTTGTTGATTGCAACAATCATTGGAATGTTGGCAGATTTTATGTGATTTATTGCCTCCACGGTTTGTGGCATAATGCCGTCATCCGCTGCAACAATCAAAATAGCGATATCTGTGACTGATGCACCACGAGCACGCATCGCTGTGAATGCTTCGTGACCTGGGGTGTCAATAAATGTGATATATTTGTTGTTTACATTGACACGATAAGCACCAATTGCTTGTGTGATGCCGCCTGCCTCGCCCAAAGTAACCTTTGTTTTGCGGATGTAGTCCAACAAACTTGTTTTGCCGTGGTCAACGTGACCCATAACAGTTACAATAGGTGGTCTTACGCTTGCTTCTTCATCGCTGTAAGAACGGATATTCTTTTGCAAATCAAGCAATTTTTCTTCACCAGTCTTGTCAAGTTTCTGTTGAAGTTCAACGCCCATATCTGCCATAACAAGTTCCGCTGTGGCAAAATCAACGGTTGAGTTGATTGTAACCATCATGCCTAAAATCATGAATTTTTTGATGATTTCGCTTACTGGTCTGCCAGAAACTTCGCTCAACAATTTGATTGTAATGTTGTCAGTTGTAATCACCGCTGGCCCAGTTGGACGTTCAACAACTTCAACTGCCATATCCTTTTTCTTAGTACGCAATTTGCGGGTTACTGACCTATCTTCGTCAATACCATCGTCAATCATGCCACGTTTAAGCAAATCGTATTTTGTGTATCCACGTTTTTCTTCAAAGTGGGAATTATCTTTCTTTTTGCCAGCAAAATTGCGTGCTGGGCTCTGTGTGATAACCGGTTGAGCATAATTGATTGCTGGGCGTTTGTTATCTGCGTTAAATGGTGGTTTTTGCCCTGGCTTGAAATTTGGATTTGGGCGATTGTTAAATGGACGATTAAACCCTTGCCCCGGTTGATTTGGACGGAAATTATTGTTGAATGGGCGGTTGCCTTGTTGCCCATTTTGTGGACGGTTAAAGCCGCCATTTTGACGATTGTAACCGTTGTTGTAGTTGTTATTATAATTATTTGGTCGGTTTCCATTGTATCTAGGGTTGAAATTTTGACCATTTTGATTGTAATTATTGCGTTGGAAATTATTTTGACCTTGTTGATTATTTCTTCTAAAATCTTGCCTTTGATTGTCATACCTTGGTTGATAGTCCGACCTTGGTTGGTAATCTGGCTTTGATTGGTAGTCAGTTCTTGGCTGATAATCGGATTTTGGTTGAGAAACAACTGGTTGAGTGGTTTTCTCAACTTTTTGCTCAACTTTAACTTCAACTTTTGGCTCAGCCTTTGGTTCAGGTTTAACTTCCGCCACCGGTTCAGGCTTCTTTTCTGTTGATTTTAAAATCAAAGCGGCTTCTTTATCTTTAACTGAGCGCATAACGCCAGACATCTCTTGTTTGAGAGTAAAGAACTTCTCGCTTAATCCAACCAACATCCTATCTTTAACCATGGATTGAAGTTGTTTGATTGATTTATTAAATTCTTGTGGTTTGTTGATTTCTGCCAATCTAAATAATCTCCTTATCTTTTAAATTAGAAAGTCTTTTAACAATCTTTTTTGTTTTCTATTATTGCCTTGCTTAGTTCTGGATTTGTCAGCCCTAAAATTTTTATATCCTTTGCGTTTGCCAACTCTTCCAGCATATTTTTTGTTTCAATAACTGGACAATTGTGTTTTACGCCAAGGTTTTTTGCAAGATTTTTTAAGTTATCACTTGCTGAATTGCAAACCAAAATTAAATATAATGGTTTTTTGTTTACCCTAAGTGAAGTTTGACCGGTAATCAAACTTGCCGACTTTTTTGCAAAGCCCAAATAACTAACAATTTTGTTCATATTCACCTAATTGCTTGTAAATTTCATCGCTTAAGTTTGTTTTAAACGCACGATTAAACAAGTGTTTTTTTACTGCCGTTTGCAGACATTGCTTACACTTACAAACATATGCCCCTCTACCACCAAGTTTATGATTAAAATCAATCATAAATTCGTTGTTTATACGTGCAACCCTCAACATTTCACTTTGAAGTTTTGCTTGTCTGCACACAACACATCTTCTTTCAGATTTTGTATGCACAATTGCTCCTAATCGTCAATATCGCTGAAAATATCGTCATCAAGCACGATGCTTGCCCCAGATGTTTCAACAACGTCATTTGTTTTCTTTTCTTGGGCTTGAACAGCGGCTGGTTTAACGTCGATTTTGTATCCGGTAAGTTTTGCAGCCAAACGGACATTGTGACCGCCCTTGCCGATTGCAAGTGACAATTTGTTTTCTGGCACTTGAACGTTTGCCACGCCAGCGACTGTGTCAACTGTGATTTCGCTAACTTCTGCTGGGCTCAATGCTGCAACAATGTAATCTGCTGGGTTTTCGCTGTAATTGATGATGTCAATCTTTTCGCCATTGAGTTCGTTGATAACGCTGTTTATACGTGCGCCCTTGTTGCCGATGCAAGCACCGACTGGGTCAAGATTTGGAACAGTGGTTGTAACTGCAATTTTTGTGCGCATACCTGCTTCCCTTGCAATTGCAACAATGCTAACTTCGCCATTGCTGAGTTCTGGAACTTCCATTTCAAGCAAAAGTTTTACAAAATTTGCGTGTGTACGTGTCACTTGAACAACTGTGCCACGGAAATCGTCTTTGATGTAACGAACGTAAACTTTTATGCGGTCACCAATTTTGAAATGGTCGGTTGGCAACATATCACGTTTTGTAAGCAAACCTTCAAGTGTTGTGCCGCCAATTTCAAGATAAACATTTTCGCCATCCAAACGTTTAACGTTGGCAACAATCAATTTGCCTTCTTTTTCCGCAATGTCTTTATAAATTGATTGTTTTTCAATTTCTTTTATCTTTTGAGTGATAACTTGTTTTGCGGTTTGCACTGCGATACGGTTAAAGTCCTTTGTGCTTTCTTCTTGCATAACCAAATCGCCAACTTTGTAACTGTGTTTGATTTGTTTTGCTTCTTCAACTGAAATTTCTTTTTCTGGATCTTCAACAGTTGCAACAACTGTGCGGTATGAATAAATTTTGATTGTGTTTTTTTCTGGAACCAATTTTACTTGTGCATTTTTTGCCAAGCCACTGTTCTTTTTGTATGCTGCGGTGAGGGCTTGCTCCAAAGCGGAAATAAACACTTCTTCATTTATACCTTTTTCTGCCTCTAAATCTTTTAATGCTTCAAAAAAATCTTTGTTAATCATTTTCTCTCGTTCTCCTTAAAACTCTATATATGGTGTGATATATGCTATGTCTGCATTAGATATTGTTTCAACTTCGCCATCAATATCAAATTGAGTTGATTTGTTATTTCTGTCAACCAAAACTGCCACAAATTCTTTTTTCGCACCAATTTTGCGATACAATTTAACTTCAACTTTTTGACCCAAGTATTTTTTAAATTGCCAATCAAATTTCAAAGGTTTGTCCAACCCATAACTTGATACATCAAGTGAATATTTTTCATCATTTGTTGGATTGATTTCGTCCAAAACTGGATCAATCATGCGGCTAACTTCAACGCAATCTTCAATCATAACACCGTTTGGCTTGTCGATATAGACAACCAAGTGCATACCGTCGTTGCGTTTTTCATATTCAACATCAACAAGACGAATGTCCCCTGTAAATAATGGTGAAATATGAGTTTTTACAATATCACTTACTTTCATAATTCTCCTTTAAATAATATTATGTCGTTTGTTTTGCAATTTAGCATTTTACAAACAAGCAGGGGTGGCACCGCCACCCCTAGAAATCATTTTTAGTATAACACATCAAAATTAAATAATCAATAGTTTTTGTGTGTTTTTATATAATTATATATAAAATATAGTTGTATTATTGCCCAATTTTATTGTTTTTTTCATAAATATTTGATAAAAACAAAGATTTAATTAAAACTTTGATATCTTTTTAGCTTTGTTTGGCTATTTATTCTATATATGCCCTACATCAGTTTTATAAACACTTTTGCTGTTGCGGTGGCGTCGTTGATTGCCCTATGTGCATTGTCCAACACTATTTTTAATTTTTCTACAACCGTGCCAAGTTTGTAGTTTTTGAGACCCGGCAATTTTTTGCGTGCCATTTCGATTGTATCCATAAGCGGATTGTCAAAATTGTAAGACATCTTTTTTGCAACATTGTAAATAAATCCGATATCAAACGAAACATTGTGGCCGACCATAGTTGAGCCATAGCAAAATTTGTAAAAATCTGGCAAGACATAGTTGATTGTTGGAGCATTTGCCACCATTGCATCATTTATGCCTGTAAGTTCAGTGATTTCACGTGGAATGTGTTTGCTTGGTTTTACAAAAGTTGAAAATGTTTCAGATATTTTGCCATTTTCTATCTTGCAAGCGCCAATTTCAATGATTTCATCTTTGTTTGCTTCAAGACCGGTTGTTTCAAGGTCAAAAACGACATATGTGCCTTCAAACACTTTATCATCCTCGTCAAATAGCCCTTTTTGCTCGTAGTCGACATATTCTTGCGGGAAAACAATGTGGTATTCATCATTAACCTGCTTCATTGCCCCTTTGATTTCGTCACGAGTGTAATTACACCTTGCGATTGTGTTGGCTGTAAAGTTCAATTTGCCATTAAATTCACGGAACGAGCCGTACATACAAACTTTCATGCCAACTTCTATCAAATCGCCTTTGCTTTCGTCCGCTTGCTTTGGAAAGATTGAGCAATACATAAATTTGCCTTCGTTTTTGATTGTGACATTATAAAAAGCCTTTTCTATCTCTTGTGTTTCGCCATTGCGGGTAAATTTGCGCTTATATGTTTTGCGTTGCACGTTTGTAACATCGCCACAAATTGAAACATTTTCCATAGCAGTCTTTATTTTGCTGTAATCCATTGCGGTTGAATAGTCATTTTTGCCAATAATATCTGTCACATCGGACAAATGATATATTGTTTTGTCCTCATTTATTTTTACACTTTCCATGAGTTCAGCGTTGTTTTCGATATAACTTTTTTGAGATTTTGTTGAACTTTCCTTCTTTTCAAACGCAACCGTAAAATCCGCAAAGAAACTTTCACTTAACTTTTCAGCAATCAAATCTGCCCTGTTAAGTTCGGTGGCGTATTCGTAAGTAGAAGGCACCAATTTGAGGTAAATGTATACTTTCATGTGGTTGATTTCCACTGTTATATCATCAAAGCCAAATTCCTTGTTCATCGCAGGGAAATTGTTTGTTATTGTTGTGTAAGTGTAGTTTGCAATTGTCCTTTTATCCAATGGACAAGATGTAAGTTTAAGGTCATATTTTACAAAATCACCAATCTCCAAATTGAGTGTTTCATAAATTTTCTTTTTGTGTTCGTCGGTTGGCTTAAAAGAGTCTGGATTATACAAAAATTCCACTGTGCAAATATTGCTTTTTTCGCTATACACAGCATCTTTAAATTTAAGTCCGTCATAAATTGTATCTAAAACCTGTAATTTATCCATATTTATCCTTTGATTTACCTTTTAATTTTAGCACAAAAAAAATGGTGTGTCAATATTTGTCAAAACACCATTTTTAAGCACTTTATAGAACAAATTGAAGCACGTCCACGATTATAACAAAGGCGAACAAGACTATCAAGCCGATGTTGTTTATCATGTTTACAACTTCTCGTTTAACTGGTTTTTTGCGTATCCATTCAATAATCACAAAAATCATTTGGAAGCCGTCCAATGCAGGTATCGGCAGCAAGTTGAACACTGCCAAATTCACTGCAATGAGAGGCAGCAAAAGGAACAAGAAATTAAAACTCCTCATCGTCATTGTTGCCATGCTTTTGATTGTTGTAACTGGCCCGCCCAAGGCTGTGATTGACAATTTACCAGTCAGCAACTGCCCAAAAATCACAAGCACTTTCCATGCCCAGCGGCAAGTAAAAGGAACCGAATAAAGCAATGCTTCGCCAAAATTATATTTGTAATATCCGATTGTGATGTCGTTTGCTTCAGCGTTATAAGTTGCGTAAAGTGACCAACCTTGCAATTTGCCCTCTGCGTCATAGATTACATTAACCTTGCCTGTTTGGTCAAATTTTTGACCATCACGCTTGATTAAAAATGGAAGATCGCTTGGCACCATGTAATATGTCTTTTCATTTTCAACAAAACTATATTCCGCAGTCAAATCATCGCCAGAATATGTTTTGTAGTTTTCTCCAACATAAGTGGTGATTAAACTATCAAACATATCGTCGGTTACAAAGTCAATTTTTGTGCCGCCAACACCATAAATAATGTCATCTTGCTGCAAATACGTGTAGTTGATTGATGTTGGTTGAATTTGTTTTACTTGTAATTGCTCATAACCGCACGCCATGAGAGCGACAAAAGAAAATATAATTGCACTTAAAAAGTTGAAGAACGCCCCACAAAATAGGACAATCAGCCTTTTCCAAGGTTTCTGATTGTTAAATGCTTTGGGATTGTCTGTCCCGTCCTCATTTTCGCCAGCAAAAGCACAATAGCCTCCAAGAGGAATCAGTCTGAGAGTGAAAAGTTCGCCATTCTTCTTTTTCTTTTGCAAGAGTTTGGGGCCAAATCCGACGCTAAATTCCGTAATTTCGAACTTTAAAATCTTGCCGGCACAGTAATGCCCAAATTCATGAATAAGCACCATGAGCAATAAAACAACAATGGCTAACAAAATGTAGCCAATGTATGATAAAACAGATGATACGCTTAAAAAATTGAACATATATTATTTTATTTTAAATGTTTTATATAAATACTATTTAATATCAAATTTAATGCTAATTTTAAACAATTTTTAAATCAAGCAAAATTAAATCAGCAAGCAAACCAAAACGATGTAAGTGAATGTTGATACAAAAGTCATTGCATCAACTCTATCCAAAATGCCGCCATGACCTGGCAACAATGTGCCGCTATCTTTTACGGCTGCCCTACGTTTAAGCCAACTTTCGAACAAATCGCCTGCTTGACCGATTGCAGAGCCAACAAAGCCGAGCAACAAGAAATGCCACCAAGACAAGTTGAATGTTGTAAGGATTGGTTGCCAACCAGCATAAAAACTCAACACAACATAAACCATCATTGCACCAAGCACGCCGCCAACAAGACCGCCTATTGCTCCGCTGATTGTTTTGTTTGGACTGATTGAAGGTGCCAATTTTGGGCCTTTAAATGCTGAACCGATGAGATAAGCGAATGTGTCAGTAAGCATTGTTATTGCAAAAATCATCACGATAAATGGAACAGCAAATCTTGTGATTGACACATATGCGTCCATCCTGTTGATTTGCAATAAAGTTGCAAACATCAAGGTTGGATAAACGCAGTTAAGCAAAGTGTAAAGCCCTGTTTTGAATGCAACTTTAAAGCCTGCTTTGACGTTTGTAAAGAACTCAAACAAGCAAACGATAAATGCATAAACAAGCACTGCACCGATTTGGATGAGAGCAACAAAACCGATGTTAATCTTGCCGTTGCAAATTAAAAGGATAATGTAATTTAAAACGATATAAAACATTGCAAACAATCGGTTTGGACTTTTGTCACGTTTTGCTTGCATATTTGCCATTTCATTGCTTGCAACAAAGCATATAAATATGACAAAAATATCAAAAATGTAGTCGCCAACACCGCTTGGCAAAAATTTGCTTAAAATTGCCAAAACTGACGCCAAAACTATAAATATACTAGTAATTGCTCTTTGTTTCATTTTTCTTCCTTTATCGCACCATAGCGGCGATCCCTTGCCATGTAATTTTTCAAAGCCTTTATCAAATCGTTTTCAGTAAACGCTGGCCAAAACTTTTTTGGATAATACCATTCTGCATAGGCTGCTTGCCAAATTTGGAAATTGCTTGCCCGCTGCTCGCCCGATGTCCTTATAACCAAATCCAAAGGCAACAATTCTGCTGAATACAAGTATTGTTCAAAGGTCTTTTCATCAACTTCGGTCAACCCTTCTAAAATGCAAGCATTTACTGCCATCAAAATCTCTTGCTTGCCACCATAATTTATGCATGGATTGAGGATAAAACCTGTTTTGGACTTTGTCCTTTCCATCAAACTTTTGGCTTTGTTGCGAACAATTTCCGGCAATCGAAGGTCATCCATATTGCCCGAAATAATTATGCGGACATCTTTGTTTAAATAGTCCCTTTCAAAATTGTCCAACATTTGGTCAAACAGTTCCATTAAATAATCGACTTCTTGTTTAGGTCGGTTCCAATTTTCGGATGAAAAGCAGTAAATTGACAAGTTTTTTATCCCTAAATCTCGCACAAATTCGATTTGATGTTTGAGGTTTTCAAAACCGTATTTATGCCCGATTGTCCTTGCCCAGCCACGCTGTTTTGCCCATCTTCCGTTTCCGTCGATAATCAAACCAATGTGTTTTGGCATTCGAGGGTCGTTTTTTATTTCTTCAACTTTCATTTACACTTCCATTATTTCTTGAATTTTCCTCTCACAAGCAACATCAGATTTTTCAGTGTAAGAATCCAAAGTTTTTTGTACATCTTTTTCAAGCCCTGCCAAGTCGTCTTCACTGATTGCGCTGTTCTTTTTCATATCTTTAAAGACATCCAAACAATCACGACGAGCATTTCTCATTGCAATTTTTGTTTCCTCCAACAAGCGTTTTGCATCCTTGCTGTATTCACGTCTGCGTTCCTCTGTAAGCATTGGGAAACCGACACGGATAATCTTGCCATCATCGCTCACTGAAACACCCAAATTTGCGGCTTCGATGCCTGTTTTGATTGCTTTAAGTGTGCTTGCGTCCCATGGGGAAACAACCAACATACGTGCATCTTGCACAATAATATTTGAGGTCTGATTGATTGGTGTGCGGGTGCCATAATAATCAACTTTGATACCCTCAATCAATTTTGGATTTGCCCTACCAACTCGGATGAGCATAAGTTCGTCAATAAAATGATTAAATTGTTTATCCAACTTTTCTTCGTAGTCCATCATGGTCATTTCTACGTCTTCGTTCATAATTTCTCCCTTATTTTAAAATTAAATCTATTTCATAAAAAAATAACAAATCAATTTACATACAAAATAAAATATTTTCTTAAAATCAATGCCGCAAAATGTGGCTTGCAAATTTAAAAATATATTTAGCTTTATATATAAAATATAAATAGAACCGAAAATATAATACAAGAAACAAAAAAAAATAGCAAGTGTTTCCCTTATAGTTTTATAAACAAGGCGTAAAATTAACTGATTTATTTTGCTTTACTTATAATCCCCGGCTGTTGAAAGACACAAAAAAACCGCATAAAATCTGCGGCTTTTTTAAAATGCTAAAATTTACAATTTTTATTGCATTTGAGATTGTTTTGCAACTTCTGCCGCAAAATCTTCATTACGTTTTTCAAGACCTTCGCCCATAACCATAAGTGTGAAACGGCGAATTGTAATCTTTTCACCAATCTTAGCAACAAGACCTGTCAAAACATCTTTAACTTTCTTTTTGCCATCTGGGTCTTTGATGTAAACTTGTTCCATCAAAACAACTTCTTCGTAATATTTGTTGATTTTGCCTTCAACAATCTTGTCAACAATAGCGGCTGGTTTGCCTTCGTTGATAAGTTGAACACGATAAATTTCTTTTTCTTTTTCAACTAAATCTTGTGGTACTTCGTCGATATTTACACAAATTGGACGTGAAGCAACAACTTGCATTGCAAGGTTGTGAGCAAATTCACGCAATTCTTCGTTCTTTGCTGCGAAGTCTGTTTCAGTGTTGATTTCGATAAGAGAAGCAAAACTGCCATTGCCGTGCACATAACTTTCAATGAAGCCTTCTGCTGCGATACGACCTTGTTTTTTTGCTGCTTTTGCAACGCCACGTTCACGCAAAATTTCAACTGCTTTGTCTACATTGCCTTCTGCTTCTGTCAATGCTTTTTTGCAGTCCATCATGCCTGCGCCTGTAATATCTCTTAAATTTGCAACATCTTTTGCTGTAATTTGAACCATAAATCCCCCTCTAATTATTCTTGAACTGGTTGTTCTGTTTCTGTCTTTTTAGCAACACGTTTTTTTGCTGGTTTGCCTTGTGGTTTGTCTTCATCTTTAACAACTGCGCCAGTAACCATAGCTTCCATGCTTACATCTTCATCTGCAGCGTTAAGGTCGTGCAAAATTTCGCCACCTTTTGCTTCCAAAATAGCGTCGGTCAAAGCACTCAAAATAAGTTTTACTGAACCGATAGCGTCGTCATTTGCTGGGATGCAAACTGTTACATCATCTGGGTCGCTGTTTGTGTCAACGATACCAACTGTTGGGATGCCAAGACGTTTTGCTTCCTTAACAGCAATGTGTTCCATGTGTGGATCAACCAAAATGATAAGACCTGGAATAGATGTCATATCTTTGATACCGCTAAGGTTTGCTGCAAGTTTATCACGCTCTGCTTTGAGTTTGATAACTTCTTTTTTAGGCAACAAATCGAAATCTCCAAGAGTTTCCATATTGTTGAGTTTGTTCATACGGTCAATACGTTTGCGGATTGTTGTGAAGTTTGTAAGTGTGCCACCCAACCAACGTGTGTTTACATAGAACATACCACTGCGTTCTGCTTCTTGTTTAACAGTTTCGCTAGCTTGTTTCTTTGTGCCAACAAACAAAACATTTGCGCCTGCAAGCACTTTTTCTTTGATGAAAACATATGCTTCATCAATTTGTTTTGAAGTATCTTCAAGGTTAAGAATGTGAATATCATTCCTGCTTGTGTAGATGTACTTCTTCATCTTAGGGTTCCATTTGCGAGTTTGATGACCGAAATGGCAACCTGCTTCTAATAATTGTTTCATTGAAATAACTGACATAATAAATTAAACCTCCTGTTTGTCTCTTCCCCATCATTCATTTTGCCTTAAAACCCAGCGGGCAACAGATAAGCAATCGTGATAGGTGCTTTTTCATTGAACGAGTGAATACTATCAAAAAAACAAAAAATTGTCAACCATTCTTTGACAATTTTTTCACTTAACCTTATGTTTGTGGCAATAAATTACTTTTTGCCCTTATCGTTGTCGTCGTCAATCAATGCTTGGTAAATTTCAAGCACTTTGTCAATTGTTTCTTCGTCGTTTACAACTAAAAGGTCTTGATTATCCTCATCAATCTCAAAAAGCACGCCTTCGCCCTCGTTTACGCCCACCATTGGGGTCACTGGGATCAAAATTGCATAAATTGCATTCTTTTCTTCCAAAGGGATAACCGCAACTTGTTCAAATTCGATAGGTTTTTCTTGGTCGTCGTACAAAACAACGTTATCCATATTTTTTTCATCCAAAATTTGAGCTACTGGATTTTTTGCCACCACTCTTTTTGTCCTTTTTACTTCATTTTTTGCGTCTAACATAAATTCTCCTTTTAAAATCTTGGTTTATTATCCAAATAATCTTGCAATATGATTGATGCAGCAACGGCATCCAATTTTTGCTTGCGTTTTTTCCAATCTCGCTCGGTTTGTTTTAACACATCCTCCGCCATAACGGAAGAAAGCCTTTCATCAACAAAACTGAAACTGGCAGCAACTTTTGCCTGCAACTGGTCAACAAATGCACGGGTTTGTTCTGCAATTTGCTGTTCTTTGCCCTCCATATTCATAGGCAAGCCAACAACAATTTCATCAACTTTGTTTTTGTTTATCAAATCAACAAAATGCTGCAAATCCGCCTCGTCATTCTGCCTTGTATAGACCTCATAAGGGGAAGCCAAAAATTTTGTTTCATCACTAAATGCAACACCAATCCGCCTCAAACCAAAATCAATACCCATTGCTTTCATGCTTTTATGATAACATAAAATTTAAAAAATGTAAATCATTTGTAAAACGCAAATTAAATGATTTTCCTTTTGTGTAATTAAAATAAGTTTTATATTTAAACGCCTTATTTGCGGTTAAATAAAATAATCAAATGTTATTATAATACAATTTGTGCGGTTGTCTAAACAAAAAGTCAATTTATTATGCCAACAAAAAAGAGCGTCACCGCCCTTTAATCATTTTGTTTTTGTTGCTGTTGTTTTGCTTTGTTTGTTTGAGTTTTGATTTCATCGGCAACGTCTGTGATTATCTCTTTGCCTTTTTCTACACCTTTTTGAACAGTGTCCGCAACTGGCTTGTTGCATTTGCAAGTGATTGCACCAACGATAAAGCCAATACCCATTCCAACCAATAAATCTTTCATTGCACTCCTCCTACCTATATTTTTTGTAGAATTTTAAAAATTATGTAGAAAATTGTAAGAAACATTTTTTGTGATTGTTTTTTATTTTAATATAGCAAGATTTGATGTTAGTTGTGGCACCAAAATGTCAGGTTGATGCGATGTATTTATATTGTATTTTAATATGCCAATTTTTTTAAAATAAATATAGTTTGTTGCGTCAACAAAAAAGACAAGTTTTAAACTTGCCTTTATGTTTTGTTAAACTACTTTTATTATTTATTATTGTTCATATTTGGGAAGAAATTTACAAAAATTGGATTGTTGAAAATGCTACCCTCAAACGAATTTGTTATGTGAGGTTGCTTATCTTCCTTTTCTGTTTTGTTTGTTTCTGGTTCGGTTTCAACTTCTGGTTCAACTGCTTCTTCGGCTTCTTCCACAACTTCTTCGTCTGACAATTTGAGGTTGTCGGTCAAAGTTGCTGGAACATCAAACACTTTTTTCTTCCTGCCACGGGTTGATTTTGGTTTATTTTCTTTTTCACGATTTTCAATATAATCTTGAATTGCCAAATCAAGGCATTCAATGCAGAAAGTTATGTCAATATCTTCTTCGTCGCCCAAAGCCTTTTTAACGCTTGTTGAATCCAACATAACTTCATCAATATTTTTGCCTTTAACCATTTTTGTGATTGTGGAGCAAATTGCGGTTATATATGGATTTGCTTGTGCCCTAAAATTGCAATCGGTGATGACGTCATCTTCAATACGCAAAGAAAATTCAACATTTGCGGTTTCGTCCTCGTTTGACAAACTTGCAATGCCGTCTGGCTTCATAATTCTGCCAGCGTTGATTGGATTGATAAATAAATTTAAAACTGCTTTGCTATACATTATTTATCCCCCTTTCTTTTACGTGTTTTTAAGCCGTAAGTTGAAGAATATTCACGAAGGTCGTCAACTGCCTTTTTGATGATTGAAACTGCGGCGTCAATTTCTTCGTAAGAATTGTTTTTGCCCAAACTAAATCTGATTGTGCTTTTTGCGTCGTCTTTTTTCAAGCCGATGGCAGAAATAACGTGTGAAACTGCCAAACTGTTGCTTGTGCAGGCACTGCCAGTTGAAACTGCTACGCCAGCCAAATCGAGTTTTGTAAGCAAACTTTCGCCATCAACGCCTACAAAGCATACTGAGATAATGTGAGGCAATTTTTGCTTGATATTTGCGTTTATGATTATATTTTCAACTGAATTTGTCAAGTGTGACACAAAATATTCGCTCAACGCACGAAGTTTGTGGTTGTTTGTTGCCATATCTCTAACTGAAATTTCAACTGCCTTTGCAAAACCAACGATACCTGCTGTGTTGCAAGTGCCGCCACGGCGAGAACGCTCTTGATTGCCGCCAAAGATGATAGGGTCAATTGAAACATTGTTTGACAAATACAATGCGCCGACACCTTTTGGCCCATAAATTTTGTGAGCGCTCATTGTCATTGCGTCAATGCCGAGGTCCTTGACATCAAGTGTCATGTGTCCGTACAACTGAACTGCGTCAGTGTGGAAAATGATGCCCTTTTCATGTGCTGTGTGAGCGATTGCTTTGATGTTTTGGATTGTGCCAATTTCGTTGTTTGCAGCCATGATTGAAATCAAAATTGTTTTGTCTGTTATTGCACGCAAAAGTTCTGCAAAATTGATAAATCCATTTTTGTCTACGTCAAGATAGGTCACTTCAAAGCCATTCTTTTCCAAATACTTGCAGGCTTGCAAGATAGATTCGTGCTCAATTTTGCTTGTGATGATGTGGTTACCCTTTGCACGATTTGCGTTTGCGATGCCGATGATTGCCCAAGAATTTGCTTCGCTGCCGCTGGATGTAAAATAAATTTCGTTGCTTTTTGCATTGATACTGTCCGCAACTGTGTCACGACTTTGATCTATTAAATTGCTTGCTTCCCTGCCAAATAAGTGCAAAGAACTTGAATTGCCGAATGTTGAAGTGTAAACTTTGTTCATTTCATTCAACACTTCCGCACTCACACGAGTTGTTGAAGCATTGTCTAAATAAATATTTTCTGTCATTTTGCTTTCTCCGTTTGATAATATATCACTTAATATCATTTTTGTCAATATTTAATATTGAATAAAAACCCTTAAATGTGAAATAAACCAGATTGTCCGCCATGCTTTTAAATGCGGTTGATTGCATAAATCAATTTATCACGCTTCGCTTAATAAATGTGATTGATTGCATTTGCAAGAAAAAAGGATGCCAAATTTGTGGTGCATCCATAAAAATTAAATTTTTGCCTAGATTAGTCCTCAACTTTGGCTTTTTCACATCTCAAAACAAAATCTTCAATTTCATCCGCTGATGTGAGCCCAACCATGCTATCAATTTTTTTGCCAGCACGGAAACAAACAACAGTTGGCACACTAAAAATGCGATAACGCTTTGCAATATCTTCGCTATCATCAATGTCCACGTTGTAAAATTTGATGTTTTTGAGTTTTTCGCTGGTGCGTTCCAAAATAGGTTTAAGCATCCTGCATGGCATACACCAAGTTGCGGAAAAATCCACCACAGTTAAGTCTGCTGAATTGATTGTTTCATCAAACTGCTCAGATTTGAGTTGTTGCATAAATCCTCCTCACCCAACAATTTTGGTTATAACCTTGGCACAAATCACTGTTGCCATATTTACTGGATAGTATACCACACTGGCAACGGTTTTGCAATCGAATTTTGTTGCTTTTTGTTTAGTGTAACACACATCCAACTTTTTTATGTGGTTTTGGCTGCAAAATTTCCTCAATATCTTTGCAATTGGGTCGTAACTGGTTTTGGAAATATCTGCAACTTCAAATTGAGGGATTTCCGCATATCTGTTGCCCGCACCCATCGCACAAAGAATGTAAACATTGTTTGCTTTTGCCTGCATTATGAGGTGTTTTTTTGCTTTTATATCGTCAATACAATCAATAACAATATCAAAATTGCTTAGGTCAATATTGCTGTTTTCATCGTATTTTTCAGCAATTGCGGTGATTGTTGCATTTGGATTGATGTTTAAAAGTTGGGCTTTCATTTCCTCAACTTTAAGTTTGCCGACATTGGTTTGATTTGCAACAAGTTGACGGTTAAGATTTGTTATATCAATCCTATCAAAATCGACGATTGTAAGATTACAAATGCCTGAACGCACCAAAAAATTGCACACAGCACTGCCAACCCCACCCGTGCCAAAAACTATGATGCGGGTGGAAACAAGTTTTTCAACCTGTTCCGCCGAAAGCATCAATTTAAATCTCTTTAAAAATTCAAAATCGTTTGTCATATTTTACAAAACATACTTTTTGAAGTCGTGGGTATGGATTAAATCTTTCATTGCATTCAAAACAAATGGCTTGTCGATTGTTACATCAACCATTGGATTGTTGTCGCTTGCGTTGAAAGAAATGTCTTCAAGCAGCATTTCCATAATTGTTTGCAAACGGCGTGCCCCAATGTTTTCGCTTGTTTCGTTTTCGTCAGCGGCAAGGGCTGCAATCGCATCAATTGCATCATCGGTGAAAGTTAAATTAACGTTATCAACACGCAACAATTCTTGATACTGTTTGATAAGTGCGTTTTGAGGGATTGTTAAAATCTTTTTGAAGTCGTCCTTTGTCAAACTGTCCAATTCAACAATCACTGGGAAACGACCTTGAAGTTCAGGTATCAAATCGCTAACACTTGCGATATGGAATGCACCAGCCGCTATAAATAGGATATGGTCTGTATGAACTACACCATATTTTGTGTTTACGACACTGCCTTCAACAATCGGCAAAATATCACGTTGAACACCTTCACGTGAAACATCTTGACCATTATTTTTCTTGGCTGCGATTTTGTCAATTTCATCAATAAAGATGATGCCTTGTTGCTCAGCACGATAGATTGCCTCTTTATTTACTGCGTCTGGGTCGATAAGTTTGTCGCACTCTTCGTCCAACAAAAGTTCACGAGCACGTTCTACTGTCATCTTTTTGAGTTTGCGAGGCGCCTTGATGATGCCGCCCATAATTTGACCGATGTTGATTTCTGCCCCAATGCCGTCCATAAGGTTCATTTGTTGAGGTTCGTCTTTAACATCAATGTCAATTGTGTCTTTGTCATATTTGCCGGCTTTATAGTTTGCGTAAAAATCCGCACGGAAATTTTCTGTGTCGACATTTTCAGGTTTTGTGCTTTTTTTGATTGGATACAAAATGTCTGTTATCTTTTTGTCGACAACTGCAATTGCCTTATCCTTAATTTTGTCGGTTTGTTCTTGTCTAACAATGCGGACAGCAACGCCAACCAAATCACGTATCATGCTTTCAACATCTCTGCCCACATAGCCAACTTCGGTGTATTTTGTTGCTTCAACCTTAACAAAAGGCGCATTGACAAGTTTGGCAAGTCTGCGAGCAATTTCTGTCTTACCCACACCTGTTGGGCCTTTAAGAATGATATTTTTTGGTGTGATTTCTTCACTAATTGACTTATCCAACTGGCTGCGGCGATAACGGTTGCGCAAACAGATTGCAACTGCACGTTTTGCCTTTGCTTGTCCGATAATATAATTGTCGAGATTTGATACAATTTCTTTACAAGTCATAATGTTCATATTACACCTCTTCTACAACATAATTGCTGTTTGTAAACACGCAAATGTCGCTTGCGATTTCCATGGCTTTGAGTGCGATTGTCTTTGCATCCAAATCTGTGTTTTTTATCAACGCTTTTGCTGCCGACAAAGCATAATTGCCACCGCTTCCGATAGCACAAATGCCGTCATCTGGCTCAATCACGTCGCCCATACTTGTCAAAACAAGCAAAGTTTCCTTATCTGCCACAATCATAAGCGCTTCCGCATTGTTGTGACCTTGACTGCGGATATTTTTTGCAAATTCAACTGCACTACGCATCAAACTGCCGCTATATTTGCCAAGCATTTTTTCGAATTCTTCGCACATTGCAAAGGCGTCCGCTGTGCCACCCGCAAAGCCAACAACCACTTTGCCGTCAAACAAACGGCGAACCTTGTGTGCCCTGCTTTTGAATATAACTTGTTGCCCCATTGTGACTTGACCATCACCGGCGATGACAGTTTTGCCGTCACGCTTTACTGCCACAATAGTTGTACCTCTAAATTGTTCCATAATTCTCCTTTTAATGCAATTTTAGTCATTCAATTGCTTTGCTATACTTTCAATTTCCCTCATCGACCTTTCACGATACATTTTGTTTCGCTCTGCTTTATCCCTCATCATGATAGGATTTAAGACGCCATAATTTGCGTTTATTGGTTGAAAATGCTTTTCGTTTGCATTGGTCAAATAATTATACATTCCGCCAATCACAGTGTCCGCAGAAAACTCAACCAACTGCTTGCCTTTAAGCATACGGTCGACGTTTATTGCACAATAAAGTCCGCTTGCGATGCTTTCAACATAACCCTCAACCCCGCTCAATTGACCAGCGATGAAAATATTGCTATCGGCTTTGAGCCTGGAAAATTTGTCCAAACAGGCTGGAAAATTGACAAAATGGTTGGTGTGCATAACACCATAACGCAAAAATGTTGCATTTTCAAGCCCAGGGATTAGGCTAAATACACGTTTTTGCTCTGGAAAGGTTAAATTTGTTTGAAAACCAACCATGTTGAACATTGTAGCACAATTATTTTCTTTTCTCAACTGAACAACGGCGTATGGTTTGGAATTGTCATGTGGGTTTGTAAAACCAACTGGTTTTAATGGCCCAAATCGGATTGCATCCTCACCACGTGCCGCCATGATTTCAATCGGCATACAACTTTCAAAAATGTTGTTCTTTTCAAAGTCGTGCAGTTCCACCCTTTGCGCTTTGATAAGTTCGTGATAGAAATTTAAATATTGTTCTTTGTTCATCGGACAATTTAAATAGTCCGCATCCCCTTTGCCATAGCGAGAAGCAAAAAATGCCTTGTTTAAATCTATGCTGGTAGCCTCCAAAATTGGTGCTGCCGCATCGTAAAAATAAAAGAATTGCTGCCCCAATTTTTGTTGCAAGGCTTGGCTCATATTTTGAGTTGTAAGTGGGCCAGTTGCAACGATTGTGATTGCGTCAGGCTCAAAAGTCGAGACATCTTCACAAAACACACTTATATTTTTGTTATTTTTTATTAAATCGGTTATGTATTTTGAATATTGCTCTCTATCCACTGCAAGTGCCTGACCGGCGGGAACCTTAAACTTGTATGCCGCCGAAACAAGCGTGCATCCCAAGCCCAAAAGTTCACGTTTAAACAAGCCGGAAGCAGAATTTTCGTCATCGCTTTTGAAAGAATTGCTGCAAACAATTTCAGCAAAATCATCGCTGTGATGTGCGGGCGTTTTTGCCTTGATTTTTATGTCAAAAAGGTTGACTTTATGCCCTTTGCTTGCCAAATATAAAGCCGCCTCGCACCCTGCCAAACCTGCGCCTATAACGTTAATCTTTGACATAATTGCAACCCTTGCCCGAGCATAAAATTGTGGTTTTGTTTTTGCCAAATCGTTTTATAAGTTGGCTGCCACATTTTGGGCAATTTTCTTTTAAAGGAAGATCCCAAGAGATGTAGTCACATTTTGGATAGTTGTTGCAACCAAAGAAAAGTTTGCCACGCTTGCTGTATTTTGCGCTTACAACGCCACCGCATTTTGGGCAAATGCCTGTTTCTTCCACTTTGATTTCTGGTTCGTTTATATTTTTTGTGTTTTTACATTGAGGGAAGTTTGAACAAGCCAAAAACTTGCCAAATTTGCCATCTCGATACACCATAACAGAGCCGCATTTGTCGCACTTAATATCACTGGCAACCGGTTCGGATTTTACAACATTTACGCCCATTTGCTTGCTGGCAAAATCCATGTGTTTTTTGAAATCTTGGTAAAATTCGTCAACGATTGATTGCCATTTTATCTTGCCAAGTTCAACATCGTCGAGTTGCTTTTCCATTTCCGCAGTGAATTTGATATTCATCACATTTGCAAAATATTCTTCCAAATATTCAGTAACTTTAACGCCCAACTCAGTTGGAACAAGATATTTCTTTTCTGTTTTTATATATTCACGGTTAAACAAGGTGGAAATAGTTGAAGCATATGTCGCTGGACGACCGATGCCTTGCACTTCCATCTCTTTAATAATGGTATCTTCCGCAAATCTAACTGGTGGCTTTGTGAATTTTTGTTCACTTGTCATGCTTTCTTTTTCAACCTTTTCGCCCTCGGTTAAATCTGGGATATTTATGCCGTTTTTGTCTTCGTCTTGCACTTTATAAACTTTTGTGTAGCCGTCAAAAATCAATGCTTTGCCAGATGAACGGAATTTGTAGTCATTGGCGGTTACGTCAACGGTCAAACTGTCATATTGAGCAAAACTCATTTGGCTGGCAATAAAGCGCTTGAAAACCAAAGTGTATAACTTTAAATATTGGTCTTCAATTTTGCCTTTTAAATATTCAGGAGTGTATTTCAAATTGATTGGACGGATTGCTTCGTGTGCATCTTGGACGTTGTTTTTTGAAGCAAATTCGTTAAATTTGCCCGGATGATATTTCTCGCCATAATTGTTTAAAATATAGTCCTTTGCTGCAAATTGAGCGTCCAAACTAACACGAGTGGAGTCGGTACGGATATATGTTACAAGCGCAGTTTTACCCTCGCCAGCAATCACAACACCTTCATACAAAGATTGAGCACACTTGGTGTAACTACCAGATGTCATCTTCAATTTTTTGATGGCGTCTTGTTGCAATGTACTGGTTGTGTATGGTGGCAACGGCTTGCTGTAAGTGACTTTGCGGTCAACAGATTTTACAACAAAATCCGCATTTTCTGTTTCTGACAAAATTTTATCTGCCGCTTCTTTATTTGGCACTTCAATCTTTTTGTCTTTATATTGTATCAATTCTGACCTAAAAGTTTGCTCGCCTTTTTTTAGGTTGGCAAAAATATTCCAGTATTCAACTGGCACAAAATTTTGTATTGCCTTTTCACGGTCAACAATCAATTTAAGTGTGACAGATTGCACCCTACCGGCTGACAATTTGCCACGAATTTTTCTGCTTAAAAGTGGGCTTAATTGATAACCCATTATGCGGTCAAGAACTCGACGTCCTTGTTGGGCATTAACCAAATCGTAGTTAAGTGGTTTTGGATTTGCGATGCTTTCGTTTACCACTTTTTTGCTGATTTCGTTAAATGCGGTACGAACCATTGCGTCCCTATCCAGCCCCAAGATTGTTGCAAGGTGCCATGCGATTGCTTCTCCCTCTCTATCCGGGTCGGTTGCAAGATAAACTGCATCAGCCTTGGCTGCAAGCCTTTTAAGTTCCGCCACCAAAGCCTTTTTTTCTGGAATTATCTCGTATGTTGGTTCATAATTATGTTCAAGGTCTATGGCAAAACTTTTTGCAGGCAAATCTCTCACATGACCTTTTGTTGGAAACACAACATATTCGTCACCAAGATATTTTTTTATACTTTCTCGTTTACCTGGACCTTCTATAAGTACTAACTTCATCAAATCTCCTATGCCATTATATAACTGTTGTTTGCCAGTTTATACACCAAACCGTCAAGTTCCATTTCCAACAAAATTGAATTTAACTCGCTTGCTGGGATGTGTGTAAAATCGGCAATTTCTTGAAAAGTCTTTTTTTCAAACTTGATATAATCTATAACAATTTGCTGTTTAATGTCAAGTTGAATGGCAGGGTTTTTTTGCTTTTGAATATCCACGCCAAGATTTTGCAAAATGTCCTCTGCGGACAGTGTTATTATTGCCTCACCTTTTTGAATGAGCATATTGCAACCTTTTGAATATGGTGCGTTGATTTTGCCTGGGACAGCAAAAACTTTGCGTCCGAACTCGCTGGCATAATTACAACTGGAAAGTGAACCACTTTTTTCGGCGGCTTCGGTTACCAAAGTTGCCATGCCCAAGCCGGCAATTATGCGGTTGCGAATAGGAAAAAGATATGCCAAAGGTTGAGTGTTTGGGCTTGCTTCGGTGATAACCAAATTGTTTTCAGTAAGTTGCCTAAACAATCCCATATTTGTGGTTGGATAAATATGGTGAAAACCGCCCGCCAACACGGCGATAGTTGCCCCGTCGTTTTCCAAAGCGGTTTTGTGTGCCAAAGTGTCCACCCCAACTGCCATGCCAGAAACAATTGTCAGCCCAGACATGGAAAATTGTTTTGCGTATTCCTTCGTCACCACCATGCCATAATCTGTTGGTTTACGACTGCCGACAATGGATATGCAATTGCTATGCAATAACTGCAAATTGCCTTTGCAATATAAGCATAACGGCGGCGTGGCGATGTTTTTTAACTGATGAGGATAATTTTCGTTGTAGATAGTTACAAATTGGATGCCTTCCATGGCAAAACTATCTATCGTTTCGTTAAAAGCCTGCTCATCGAGGTTTTTGCTCATTTTTAAATATTCTTCATCTGAAAGAATATGTTTTATCTCCTCATTTTGCAAAAAAGAAGCCTTGATATCTACGCCTTTTGGCAAGGTATCAAGCAAACGCCTTTTTTTTGAATAACTTAACGCTGGAAACAAGTCCAACCATAATATATTTTTTTCGTCAATTGTCATCATTAAACCGTATATTTTTTGTCAAGAGAGCGATATTGAATCGCCTCCAAAATATGTGCCTTTTCGATATTTTCTTTGCCTTCAAGGTCGGCAATTGTGCGGGCAACTTTCAAAATCCTATTGTACGCACGTGCGGATAAATTAAGTTTGGTGAAAGCATGTTCAAGCAACTCAGCGCATTCTTTGTTTAAAGCACAATATTTTTTAAATTCCTTTTCGTTCATCTTGCTGTTGGAATAAATTTTGCTATCTTTAAACCTATCCAACTGGATTTGCCTTGCTTTGTTTACACGTTTTTTGATTTCACTGCTTGGTTCTTCAAGTTTTGCGGTTGTAAGGTCTTCATAATTAACGCTATCAACCTCAATATGCAAATCTATGCGGTCAAGCAAAGGTCCGCTAATTTTTGAAAGGTATTTATGTATTGTTGCAGGGCTGCACTTACATTCGTGCGTTGTGCTGCCGTAATAGCCACATGGACATGGGTTCATGCTTGCAACAAGCGTAAAATTGGCCGGATATTGCACTGTGAGCGCATTCCTTGCAACAGTTATATATCCGTCTTCCATTGGTTGGCGAAGCGTTTCAATCGTGTTGCGATTATATTCTGGCATTTCATCCAAAAACAACACTCCATTGTGTGCCAAACTGATTTCACCCGGCTTGGCTTTTTGACCGCCACCCGTCAAGGCAATCAAGGTTGCTGTGTGGTGTGGGCTGCGGAAAGGACGCTCAACCACAATACCTTTGCGAGCATCCAAAACGCCTGCCACGCTGTGAATTTTGGTAACTTCCAAACTTTCGTCAAATGTCAAATCCGGCAAGATTGATGGGAAGCATTTTGCAAGCATAGTTTTGCCAGCACCCGGAGGCCCAATAAGCAAAATATTGTGACCGCCGGCGGCAGCAATCTCCATTGCACGCTTAGCACTGGCTTGCCCTTTTACGTAGGCAAAATCATGTGAAAAATGATGGTCTTTCAATGCACTTTCAAATGTTTTGCTTTCGGTTGGCTGCAAAACAAGTTCACCTTTTAAAAAGTCAACTGTTTGTTTAAGTGTTTTAACTGCATAAACTTGAATTTGGTCTATAAACGAGGCTTCCATTGCGTTGTCCTCTGGGATGATAAACTTGCTGTATCCCATTTGTTTTGCACTGATAAGCATTGGCAAAATGCCGTTGAGTTTGCGGATTTCACCATTCAAACTGAGTTCGCCCAAAACAACATAATCCTTAACCGATTTTTGTGGCAAAATCTCTTGTGCTATCAGCATAGCCAACGCTATCGGCAAATCGTACATACTGCCCTCTTTTTTTGTGTCAGCTGGGGCAAGATTGATTATCACCTTGTTTATCGGATAATTATATGTACTGTTTTTTATTGCGGATTTAACCCTTTCTTTGCTTTCCTTTATCGCCGTGTCTGCCAAGCCAACCACGTCGTATCCCGGAAGCCCTGCGTTTATATCCAACTCAATATCAACTGGGTATCCATTTATCCCAGACAATCCAAAAGACAAAATTTTTGCAAGCATCATTCACCTCTATAAAGTCAAATATAACATTATTTTCCAAGATTTGTCAATTGAAAAGTCGAACAAATGTTTTAATTTGTACAATAATCAATAATTTAGTTCAAAAATTCAACTTGATCATCAATCATTTGGATATGGTTGATGCCTTTTTTGTTGATGATTTGTTTGATTGCAACCGGGCGAATGTCGTATTCGTTTAGTTTGTCTATATCAATCCATTTAAAGTCGAGGTCTTTATAAATGCCATCGTCAAATTCAACAACGTGCCAGTCCTTTGCTTTGTCCGCTGGTAAAGATATTGGTGACAAGCGGTAAATATAGCAAAGTTCGTGGAATTTTTCGTTGTTTTCGGAGGTGAATAAGTTTTCGATAAATGCGGATAGTTCTTCAACTTTGACATCCAAGCCAGTTTCTTCTTTAATTTCTCTAACCATGGCTTGGTGACTGGTTTCAAACATGTGGCAATGCCCACCTGGCAAGCAATAGAAATGGTCGTTCATAATTTTGCAAACAAGCAATTTGTTGTCGTGAACAATCATTCCCGCCACCCTCACTTTAAATCTTTGGTCTTTGATAGCAATTTTTAAATCCATAAAATTTCCTTTTTTTTTGAACAAATTTTTTTAGAGCAATCAATCTATTATATAAGTCGGTTTGAGCATTTTTGCCATAAAAGAGAGTAAAAAGAGTGCAAAAAAAGAAGACAAATTATCTCTTGTCTTCTTTAACTTTTGCGGCTTTACCTGAAAGATCTCTAATATAATAGATTTTAGCACGGCGAACTTTTGCCTTTCTTGTAACCACGATTTTGTCAATACGTGGACTGTGAAGTGGGAAAGTTCTTTCAACACCGATGCCGAATGATACACGACGAACTGTGAATGTTTCACGAACGCCAGCACCTTTTCTTGCAATTACAACGCCTTCGTATGCTTGGATACGTTCCTTGTCACCCTCTTTGACCTTAACGTTTACACGTACGGTGTCACCAATATTGAAAGGAGTGATGTCATTGCGCAATTGCTCTTTCTCGATTTGGTCGATAAT
Organism: Christensenella sp. UBA4626; assembly: GCA_002406115.1. GTDB lineage: Bacteria > Bacillota > Clostridia > Christensenellales > UBA1242 > Onthoplasma. The sequence continues at coordinate 91,074 of DHNC01000035.1, read as the reverse complement.
GTTCATAGTTACCTCCTAAATTTGACGTTCTTGCCTTGGTCGGTAGCGGACCGTCAACAACTTTTACATAATACCACAAAAAAAACAAACTTGCAAGTGTTTTTTGCAAATTTGTCAAAATATTTAATTTTTTGTTATCTAACTAATTTTTTGCTGGCAATTTAAAGATTTTCCTTAAATTTGCAAGATTTTCCTGCCCCAAGTTGTCTTTCATAATAGGATATGCCAACGATTTGTTTGGATAAATGAAAACAACGCTTTTTGTTTCTTTAACCTTATCAACATCACGATAATACAATTTTGTAATGCCAGTTTGCTCACCATTTTTGTATGATTTTATAACAAGATAATCTTCATAAAATTCGTATATTCCCTCATCGTCCATACGTTTTTTATTATCTTTTTTAAGTTTTACAATTATAGCAAAATACATTATTCCAAAGAGCAATAAAAATATGCATAAAAACAAAAGTATTTTTTCCAATTCATGGCGAAGGAAATATCCCAAAATAACAACAATAAGCCCCAAAACCCCAACTACGATACTGAATATGGCTAATTTTATTGCTGGTTTAAGCATTTCAGCAACGGCCTTTTCAGATAGTTTTGTTTTGCAACTAAACAACATAATTTACCTCTTATTTATTTTTATAATAGGATTATTTAATAAAATTGTCAACCATTAAAAGGCATTTGGAATGTGCCTGATTTTGTGATTTTCCAGTTGACCGACTATTGAAATGACATCAAATCGGCAATTTGCCTCCAGCATTCGGTGTTGTTTTAAATACAAGGTGGCAACCTGACGGATTTTATATTGCTTTTGTAGATTTACCGCTTCGGCAGGGTCACCAAACGCACGTGACATACGAGTTTTAACCTCAACAAAAACCAAAAAATCCTTATCCTTTGCAATTATGTCAATTTCTCCGATTTTGTTCTTGTAGTTGTTGGCGATGATTTTATAGCCTTTTTGCTTTAAATAATTGGTTGCAATTATTTCGCCAACCTTTCCATATGTATTCGTTTGCATTCCTTTTCTCCTATGATATTGCCCAAAAAACTCAATCGGTGTATCGGTGTTATGCCGTTTTGTTTTATTGCCTCAATATGCTTTTTGGTGCCATACCCTACATTGTGCTCAAAGTCGTAATTTGGATAAGTTTTTGCGTATTCGCACATCAATTTGTCCCTATAAACCTTTGCAATGATGCTGGCACAGGCTATTGCGTAACTTGTTGCGTCCCCTTTTATTATCGCCTTTTCATTTTGACAAATATTCAGTTTGACCGCATCTACAAGCAACAAATCGGGCTTAACTTTGCTGTGAGCAAAACAGTCCGCCATGCATTCCTTTGTTGCATTTAAAATATTTATGGCATCAATGCGAATATTATCTGCCAAACTGACAGAAACAGAAATAGCCTTGTTTAAAATTTCATTGTATAATCTGGCACGATTTTTTGCCGACACTTTTTTGCTGTCAAAAACGCCATCAATCATATCATCATAAGGCATAACCACGCAAGCCGTCACAACCGGACCCGCCAGCGGACCTCTGCCCACTTCGTCAATGCCTGCAATATATTTAACATCCGCCGACAAAAATTGCTTGTCGTAATCAAAAATCTCTTTTGTGTTTATCATAACTATATAATATAACAACAAAAGCACAAAGTCTAGTGATTTGTCAAAAACCTAAACAATAAAAAAGCGTAATTATATAAAAAACAAATTACATCTTTTTTACAATTTTATTCAGTTGTTCTTTATTTTCTCCAATGAAATTCATTGTAAATTTTATAAAATCCTCAATGCTTTTTGCGGTCTTATATTGGCTGTCAAAAAGTTCAATCAAACCAACATTGTTTATTTTTTGCTTATAAAAAATGTTGTAAGCCGGCTTGTTATTAAAAAGGAAAACCTTTAAATCAGTATTTTTGAAAATGGCATCAACAACAATCTCAGAAATCAGCCATGTTAAACTTGGAGTTTCTTTTTCTGCCTTTGAAAGACGATAACCCATCTGTTTTAATTTTAAAAACCAATAAAAATGGATTAGTTCATGAGCAATAGTCTGCAAAATATATCCATTTTCCTCAAAAGCACACACATCAAATGAATAACTTTGCAAATATCTTGGACAAATTGGACAAACTCCTATTTCCATCTTAAAAGTCTTGTCAATTTTAACATCAAAAATGCTAGATAAAGCCCTCTCCATGATTTGAAAGTTTTGTTTTAATATCAAATCAATTTCATCATATTTTTTGGCAAAAAAATCTTTATATTCAACATATAATGATTTAACTTTTGCAAGAACCAAGCCAAACTTGTTTTTATCACTTAAAGCCTTATATTCTTCCAAATTTACGCTGAAATAATTAAACAAAAATGTGTTTTTATTTTCGTCTAACTTGAAAAACTCAAACAAGGTTTTTGCCGAATTGTTTATTGATTTTATTTTTAGTTTATATTTCATTTTACTCCAAGCAGATTTTGCCGAGTTTGCCGGCACGGAAATCAGTAAGCAAAATCTTGGCGGCACGTTCGTCGTCAATGTCGCCGCCTTTGATTACGCATCCACGCTTTTTGCCAATTCTTTCCAGAATCTCAATATCGTGTGTATAATTGTTTAAATCTACACCGTATTTTGAAACAAGTGCGTTTTTATCAATTTGGATAAGCCTGTTTATAAGATTTGAGGCGAGGTCGACAATGTTCAAAACTTCGTCCTTAACAGAGCCAACAAATGCCAAATTGTAAGCCTTTTGTTCGTCATCAAAATTTGGCAAAAGCACGCCAGGTGTATCCATAAACTCGATATTAGAATCAATTTTTATCCATTGCTTGCTGCGAGTGACGCCCGCTCTATTGCCAGTCACTGCCCTGCCTTGCCCGCACAAATTGTTGACGATAGTTGATTTGCCGCTGTTCGGCACACCCAAAACCATCGCTCTTGTGATAAAATTTGCGCCTTTGATTTTGTTTTGCTCTTGCTTTTCTTTAAAAATTTTATTTATTGTGTTGATTATGATTTTTGCATTGCCACTTATGGTTGCATTGATACTAACACACTCAGCGCCCTGGGAAATAAATTTCTTTTTAAAACGTTCAATGTCAGCATTTTTCACCAAATCTGCCTTATTTAAAACATAAATTATCGGCTTGTTTTTGATGATTTTAACAAACTCCGGATTTATGCAACTTTCTGGGCAGCGGGCGTCCAAAATATATATAAAACAATCGCAAAGTTTGCTGTCGTTTTGCATTTGTTTAAGTGTTTTGTTCATGTGCCCTGGGAACCAATTTATCATATATCATCCTTTTTGTTTTTGTGCAAAATCGGGTAAATCCAAAATAATTGCATCAAAAATCGTTTAGTTTTTTATGTGTTGTTTTAAAATTTGAAAAGCATCCAACATTTCGTTTGCAATCACTGTAAACGCTGGGTCAACTTCATTTTTTATTGTATTTTTAAGCGTATTTTCAAAATTTGATACCGAAACTTTTTCAACTTTCAAATCGTGCTCTCGCTCATCTTGTGTTAAATTTATGTTATTTAAATTTGGGGTTTTGTTTGTTTTAACAATATAGTAAACAATCCTATTTAACCTATTTTGGGCTGTGTTTTTATAGTTTTTTGTGTATTTTTCGGTTATATAAAATTTTTGGATTTTGTCAGATTTATCCAACTTTATTCCAGTTTCTTCTTCCACTTCTCGTATCAAAGCAAGGTCAAAATCTTCATTTTCTTCAACATGACCGCCAGGCAGCATATAACCATAGTCAATTTTGTCAAGATACAAAAAATCGCCGTTAAAGACAAACGCCTTAACTCTGGTGACAGTCGTGTCAATTTTTAAATTTTTTATATTGTCAAAATCAATGATTTTTTCAACCATTTTGCCTCCTTATATTCTAAATTGTTTTATTTCCGCATTGCTAAAATTGTTTGTGCTTTTAAAATCTGGCAGTTTAAAGTCCAAGCCATTTAAAATGTCCTCAATAAACATTGCCACACATCTATGCGTTACAATCAAAACATTTTGGTGCCTTGTGTCGTTTTTCAACTCCAAAACAAACTTTTTAGCTCGATTATAGCATTCCTCATAAGTTTCCATGCCAGCTGATTTTGCTCGTTCACCCTTTAAAAGTTTTTCCTTTTCAGAAAAAGTTGAAGGACATCTTGCGGTGAATATCCCTTGGTCAATTTCTGTCAACCTCTCATCTTTTATAACATTGACATGGAGGTATTTGTTCATGATATTTGCGGTTTGGACAGTCCTCATCAAAGGTGAGCAAATAATAACGTCAACTTTACCCGCAAAATTTTGGGCAACATCTTCAACTTGTTGCTTGCCAGATTGGCTCAATCTGTTGTTTGACCTACCCTGAATTATGCCCAACTCGTTCCAAACGGTTGTGCCATGTCGCATAACAAATATGTTCATATTCTATCCTTATTTAAGCAAGTCTGGACGATTTGCTTTTGTGATTTCAATTGCCTGTTTTTGCCTAAATTCAGCAATCTTTTTGTGGTTGCCGGAAAGCAGCACGTCAGGCACCTTTAAGCCGTTAAAATCCGATGGGCGGGTGTATTGATTATACTCCAACAAGGTTAAACTTTGTTTGCTTTTGATTTTTTTGCCCCTTGCGTCTTTTGTGATAGTTTCGTGCTCGGTTTGGCTGAAACTTTCTTCGACTGTGCTGTCTGCACTTATCACGCCGGGCAGCAATCGGATTATCGCATCGGCCACCACCATAGCAGGCAATTCGCCACCTGTCAAAACATAATCGCCAATAGAAAGTTCTTGAATATTGAAATAATCCAAAACACGCTGGTCGACGCCTTCGTAATGCCCACAAATCAAAATCAGATGCTGAACCTTTGCAAGTCCTCTAGCCATGCCTTGATTGAAAACTTTGCCCCTTGGGGACATATAAAATATGGTGCTATCGTCAGTTTTGACCGACTGGATTGCTTTAAACAATGGCTCACACATCATCACCATGCCTGCCCCGCCGCCAAAAGGCATATCATCGCATTTATAATGTGGTGGCAAAGCAAAATCACGGATATTTGTGATGTTTATCTCTATTTTTTTATCCTCAACTGCACGCTTGATTATACTTTCCTTTAATGGAGCAAACATATCTGGAAAAAGCGTCAAAATGTCTATTTTCATATCCTGATATCCTTAAAAACTTGTTCATCAATCACAAACGAATCAAGGTCTTGATTATATGTCAAAATCGCTTCGACATATGGCAATTGATAACTCACGGCACCACATTTGAAAGTGAGTATCGAACTGGCACCATAATCATCAATATCCACCAAAACGCCCAACTCTTTGCCGGCAGTTGTGACAAGAGGTTTGTTGATTAAATCTGTCAAATAAATCTTGTCCTCATACTCTTCATATTCGGTTCGGTCGATATAAATTGATTGATTTCTAAATTTCTCAGCGTCCTCGCAACTTTTGATTATATCCAACATCACAACGCAGGCATCGTTGTTCAATTTTGAAACCAACTTCATATTTGCAGGCTGCAATTTTTGACCGATATACACCTTTGAAAAATGTGAAAAATTGTCGTCAATATATTTGACAATTTTAACCGCACCTTTAACGCCATGTGGGCGAACTATTTTTGCAATTTCTAATAACTTTTCCATAAAACTCTCTAAATTTATTATAACAAACTATAAGCAATTTTCAAACAAAAAATGCGAGCCAAACTCGCATTTCTGGTTACGCTTTTTCGTCAAACTTGATAACAATGCGTGCGTGTTCGCCAGCAGTTGATTTAACAACTGTGCGAATTGCGTTTGCAATGCATCCGCCTCTGCCTATAACAGAACCCAAATCTTTGCTATCAACTTTAACTTTGTATACCTTGGTCTTACCTTGGTTTTCAGCCACAATTTCAACAGCATCAGGATTTGACACAAGATTTTTAACAATGTATTCCAACATCTCTTGCATAGTCTACTCCTTATGCTTTCTTTTTCTTGTTATTGGTTTTTGGAGCGCTGTTGCCTTTAACTTCCAAAACACCAACTTTTTGAAGCAAAGTTTTTGCGGTTTCAGTTGGTTCAGCACCATTCTTTAACCATTTTGCTGCGAGTTCATTGTTGATTTTGATTTCTGCTGGGTTTGCAAGTGGATTGTAAGTACCGATTTGTTCGATATATTTACCATCACGAGCAACACGAGAATCTGCAACAACAACACGATAGAAAGGTGATTTTTTGTCGCCCAAACGAGTTAATCTAATTTTAACTGCCATAATCTTCTCCTTTTGTCTTTTTAATTACGTCTGTAAAGTAATTTCACTTTACACTTTATCATGTTTTTTGATATATGTCAAGCGGTTTGGCAATTTTTTTTAAACAAAATGGTTATTGTCCCATTAACTTTTTAATCATCGCCATTTTTCCGCCATACGCTTTTGGATTTTTCATCATACGCATATGCCAAACTGGCGTTAGGCATATCAATCGTTAAAAAATCCGAATTCAACCGTGTGAAATTAGAACTGTCCGTTCATCAATTTCTTCATAACAGCAAACTTTCCCCCGTTTGCCTTCGGATTTTTTAACATCTTCATATAAAATATAATATTTTATGGCTAGTATGATGAATGCTTTTCCAAAAGCATTATGGTTGCCCCATTAACTTTTTAATCATTGCCATTTTCCCACCATATGCTTTTGGATTTTTCATCATACGCATCATTTCTTTGGATTGGTTGAATTGTTTGATGAGTTGGTTGACATCGCTGACTTGCACGCCTGCACCCTTTGCAATACGTTGGCGGCGGCTGCCATTGATTATATCTGGATTTTTGCGTTCTTTATCTGTCATTGACTGAATAATTGCCTTGTTTTTTTCAAGTTGTTTTTCATCAATTTGATTTTCAAGGTCACGCAATTTTCCGCCCAGCCCTGGCATCATACCAAGCACGGATTTAAGCCCGCCCATTTTTTTGAGCGAATCTAATTGAGAGATATAATCGTTGAAATCAAAACTATTTTCGCGGAATTTGCGTTCCATTTCCGCTGCGGTTTTTTCGTCAACTGCTTCTTGTGCCTTATCAATCAAAGTAAGCACATCCCCCATGCCTAAAATACGGCTTGCCATGCGGTCTGGATAGAATGGCTCCAAATCGGTCAATTTTTCGCCCACGCCGACAAATTTGATAGGTTTACCAATGACTTGGCGGATTGAAAGCGCTGCACCGCCACGAGTGTCGCCGTCGGTTTTTGTAAGCACCACGCCTGTAACATCAAGGGCGTCATTAAATGCAGTTGAAACTGATACAGCCTCTTGCCCAATCATACTGTCGATAACAAGCAAAATTTCGGTCGGGTTGACTGCCTTTTTGATGTCCTTTAATTCTTCCATCAATTTTTGGTCAATCTGCAAACGGCCGGCCGTGTCGACAATCACTGTGTCAAGCGCAAATTTTTCTGCATACGCAATTGCCTCTTTAACTGTTTTTGTTGGATTTTGTGTGCCACGCTCAAACACGTCAATTTGGATTGATTTGCCCAAAACTTTAAGTTGGTCGATGGCAGCTGGACGATAGATATCACACGCAACCAAAAGCGGTTTTTTGCCCTCTTTTTTGAGTTTGAGTGCCAATTTGCCGCACATTGTTGTTTTGCCCGAACCTTGCAAGCCGCACATCATAATAACTGTCGGTGGCTTTGGTGCAACTGCCAATTTTTGATTTTCACCGCCCATAAGTGCGGTCAATTCGTCACGCACAATTTTGACAACTTGTTGTGTTGGTGTGAGGCTTTTTAAAATTTCCTCGCCTTGCGCTTTTTCGCTTACACGTGCACAAAAATCTTTGGCAACTGAATAGTTGACATCCGCCTCCAAAAGTGCAATACGGATTTCTCGCATCGCCTCTTTAATTTCCAGTTGGGTGAGTTTGCCACGCTTTGTCATTTTGCTGAAAATATGATTTAATCTATCACTTAAATTTTGAAAAAATCCCATTTAATTATCCTCCAAAATAGATAAAATTTCCAACCTTGTTGCCATATCAATGCTGGCAAGTGGTTTGTCTTCTATGGTCTGTTTAAGTTTGTAATCTCTTGCAATAAAATTCAATTCTTTTTCATACTTTTCCAATGACAAAAAGGCGGTATCTAGTGCATCTTTAACCGCTTGGCGGGAAATGTTAAGTTCTTCACTGACCTCAGCAAGTGAAAGATTATTGTCGACGTACATTGAGATTATATCTCTTTGTTTTGCCGTCAACAACCTGCCATAATATTTAACCAAAACCGCAACTCTAACTCTCTCTTCTATATTCATAAAGCCCTACATTAAAATTTTGTTTACAAAGTTTTCGGCGTCAAAGACGGATAGATCGTCCACGCCTTCACCAAACCCGGTGAATATGATTGGAACTTGAAGGTCGTTGATGATTGGATAAACCACGCCGCCTTTTGCAGTTCCGTCAAGTTTGGTAAGCACAATGCCGTCGATGTTTACGCTGTCCTTAAAAGCCTTGACTTGAGCAATTGAGTTTTGACCGATTGAAGCATCCAACACAATGAGGTTGAGTTTTTGTGCCTCGGGATATTCACGATTGACAATTGTGTTGATTTTTTCCAACTCTTTCATAAGGTTGGTTTTTGTGTGAAGCCTGCCGGCGGTGTCGACGATGAGGACATCAAAATTCTTTGCTTTCATACTTGAAATGGCGTCAAAAACGACTGACGCACTGTCTGCCCCTTCGCCCTGTTTTACAATCTTTGTTTTAAGCCTATCTGCCCACATATTAAGTTGTTCGGTTGCTGCTGCACGGAAAGTGTCGCCAGCCGCCAATATGACCGATTTTTTTTGCGATTGAAAATACTTTGTCATTTTGGCAATTGTGGTGGTTTTGCCAACGCCATTTACGCCAACAACGGTGATGATTAGCGGATAATTAAATTTAACTTTTTCTGCATCCAATTTGTCAATCAAAAGTTGTTTCAATTCCTTTTCCGCACGATCGGTGTCTTTTATCAATTTCTTTTTGCAAACCGCTTTAAGTTCATCCATAATGTCCATTGCAGTTTCAACGCCCATATCGCTGGAAACAAGGATAGATTCCAACTCGTCGTAAAAATCATCATCCAATTCTGTACGTTTAAAAGCGTATTTTAATCTTTCAAAAAACTTTTTAAATATTCCCATTTTGACCCTTTTTTTAATTTAAATAATTATTGACAGCAAAAGGAATACACAACAATATATTGTGTATTTAACCTTTTATCTCTTCTTTATTATGTGCTTCCTCGCTGGAAAGTTTGACAGCATCGCTAAGTTTAACTGACACTATTTTACTTACGCCTTTTTCTTCCATTGTAACACCATACAAAGTGTCCACAACTTCCATTGTTGGCTTACGGTGAGTGATTACAATAAATTGAGTTTCGTCACTGAAACGTTTCAAATATTGCGCATAACGCTCGATGTTTGCATCATCCAACGCTGCTTCAATTTCGTCCAAGAAGCAGAATGGCATAGGTTTAAGTTTCAAAATCGCAAACAAAATTGCAATCGCTGTCATGGTCTTTTCACCACCACTCAAAAGCGTGATATTGCTCAGCATTTTGCCTGGTGGTTGAGCGATAATTTCAATGCCGGCAGTAAGCGGATCTTCGCTTGGCAAAATTTCCAATCTTGCGTTGCCGCCGCCGAACAATTCTTTAAACACTTTGGTGAAGTTTTCTTGAATTTGTGAAAATTCTGTGTTGAATTTATCCAGCATCTCTTTTGACAAGTCTTTGATGATGTTTACCGCATCCTCTTCCGCCTTTTTGAGGTCTTCAACCTGTGAGGACATTTCCTCAAATCTAGCCCCCTCAGACTTATACTCTTCAATTGCGTTTACATTGACATAGCCGAGTGAGTTTATCAAATTTTTAACTCTGCTTATCTTTATCAAAGTTTCCTTCAAATCAAAGTCTTCGCCAATTTGCTTTAATTTTAAGCAATCATTGTAAGTAAGTTCGTATTCCTCATAAATACGTTCTTGCATATTTTCGATGTCGATGTCGACTTTTTGAAGTCTGGTTTCTTCCTGATAAATTTTGTTGTTGAGTTTGGCAATATCGCCTGTCAAAGATGTCTTTTTATCGTCCAAATCTTTCAACTCACGCATCAATGTCTGTTTAAAATCGTCAAATTGACTGATTTTTGTTGTCAAATCCTCGATTTCAGATTTCAGATTGTCAATTTCAGAAGTTTGGTTTTTAGAGCGGTTTAAATTTATTGCTTCGTCATAAACACGCATTTGACTTAACAATTCGTTGTTCAAACGCTCGATAGTTTGCTTTGTTGTTGCGATGTCGTTTGTGTATTGCTCGATGTCTTTTTCAAGCGACTTTATCTTTTCTTCCGTTGCGGCAATTTTTATGCGGGAAGAAGTGAGTGCTTCCTGATACTCATCCCTACGCAACTTTAATTCTTCATAAGCATTTTTGTTGTTTTCGTTAAACTCGCCCACTTTTGCTTGGGTCGCTGTGTAATCCAACTCAACTTGGTCGATTGAATTGATTTGAGAATTTAATTCGCCAACAATATTGCTTGCTACCTTGATTTGACTTTGATATGTGAAAATATCTTCGTTCAATTGCTCCAATTTGGCATTGTTATGCTCCAATTGTGCATTTTTGCTGTAAAATTCGCTGCTAACTTGTTGCAAACTTGCATTTTCGCTTGTCATCAAATCTTTAAATTTGTCAGCCTTTTCATTTTGAGATAAATATTCCTTTTCCAAGGCACGCAACTCATTGGTTTTGTTTGCAATATCTTGTTCAAGGGCTTTAATCTCATTTTCTTTGCTTAAAAGTGAACTATCATTGCTCTTTTTGCTGCCGCCAGACATACTGCCTTGTGGGGACAACAAATCGCCTTCCAGTGTGACAATACGGAAAGCATAACCGCTGCGTTTTGCCAAGAATACGGCGTTGTCCAAATTGTCGCAAACGACGGTTGCACCAAGCAGACTTTCAATCACTGACTTGTATTTTGCTTCCGTCTTTACAAGTTCACTTGCCACACCCAAACAGCCTGTGGTGTTGAGATATTGCCTATCTTGATTGGACAAATAACGAGGCTTGATGGCAGTTATTGGCAAGAAAGTTGCCCTGCCTAAGCGAGCGTCTTTAAGATAACTGATTAAAGTTTTTGCATCATTTTCGTCTTTTGTGACGATGTTTTGGATGCTGCCGCCCAAAGCAATTTCAATAGCAGTTGAAAATTTTGGGTCAACAGAGATAATATTGCCAACAACGCCTTGGATTGCTGAGTTGAGTTTTGCATTGGATTTGCTATCCTGCATCAAACGTTTGACAGCAAACTGATAGCCTTCAAAATCTGCTTGCAAATTTGCCAAAATATTCTTGCGATTGGTGTTGTTTGAAATGCCAGTCTTTAATGCGTAAATAGACTCTGACAAACTTTCCAATTGCTGACTTAAATTGTCAATTTGATTGGATATTTTTGCGATTGATGCCTCTTTTTCTTGCTTTGTGCTGCCAAGTGTTTCCACCTGCTTTGTCAAATCTTTGACGATGCCGGTTAAGGTTAATTGCTCGGACTGCAAAGCGTTCAATTTTTCAGTGTCATTCTTAATATTTTCAAGCATAGCGTCACGTTTTGCTATGTATGCTGACAAATTTGCTTTGATGTCGGTAAGTTTGGCAAGGTTATCAATCAAACTGCGTTGATTTTCCTCTTTTTCGGTTTCGTTTTTTGTTAAATCGTCGATAAGGGTCAAATGCTTTTGGCTAAGTTCCTGAGCCTCATGATTGAGAGTTGCCAATTTTTGTTTTTCCTCATCGCAAACCACGCTGGCGTTGCCAACGAAAGCGGATTTTTGATTGATGTCCATATTAAGGCTATCAATTTGAGCGGTTAAACGGTCTATTTGCTCTTTTAAATAGCGGGTTTGTTCGTTCAAAAGACGGGTGTCCCCCTGCCTTTTTTCCAAACTGATGTTTGCTGCAAGAAGTTTGTCATGCAACTCGCCCGAACGTTTGTCAAGTTGGTCAATTTCGTTGATGGATTTGTCATATTTTGCTTGCTCGGTTTCAAGGCTATTTGTCAAAACATTTAAATTGTCCTTATATCCTTGCAATTTGACATTTATGTCATTTTTGGTTTGTGCTGCATGGTCAAATTGATAAACGTAAGCATCAATTTCCATTTGTTTGAGTTGGTCACGATATTCAAGGTATTTTTTTGCATCTTCACTTTGGCGTTTAAGTGGCCCCAACCTACGCTCAACTTCGGTGATGATGTCGTTTGCCCTGCTTAAATTATCCCTCACACGGACAAGGCGATTTTCAGTTTCGGTTTTGCGGGCTTTGTATTTTGCGATACCTGCCGCCTCTTCAAAAATTGCACGCCTATCTTCCGGCTTTGATTGAATGATTTCGTCAACTCTACCTTGACCGATGATAGAATAACCATCCTTACCCACACCACTATCGTAAAGCAGGTCACGAATATCTTTCAAACGGCAAGGTTTTTTGTTTATCATGTAATCACTTTCGCCGCTACGATATAATTTACGGGTCAAAGTAACCTCGTCCAAATCAATGTTAAACCATTTTTGAGTGTTGTCAAAAACAAGTGACACTTCGCAATAACTCAATTTTTTGCGTTTTTCAGTGCCGGCAAAAATAACGTCTTGCATGCTTTTGCCACGCAATGCTTTGCTGGATTGTTCACCAAGAACCCAACGGATGGCGTCGCTTACGTTTGATTTGCCGCATCCATTTGGCCCTACGATCGCAGTGATACCGCCGTCAAAAGAAATGCGGGTTGTGTCCGCAAACGATTTGAAGCCGGTTATTTCAATCTCTTTAAAATTTATCATACTTCCCCATTTGTATACAAGTGTAATTATTATACAAAAAAACACTCAAATTTCAAAGCAAAATTAGAGTGTTTTTGAGGTTAACGGCAAAACAGATGCCATAATTTTAATGAATTTTTGCTTGCATTCAGCAATTTTATTGCTTGTATACTGCAATTTTCTTGCTTGTGTGTAACAATGAAGCATGATTTCTATTTAAAATTCAGTTTATTAAATATTGAAAGTTGTCTGATTTATACTATTGACATATGCCTTGCCATAGTTTTCTTCAAGTTCACCAACCCAAATTGTTTCGATAGAATTCAATGGGATTTCAAGGTCTTTATCTTGCTGGTCTACAATTTCAACGCCTTTATCTGAAAATTGAAGTTCGGCTGCATAGCCCTTATATTCGTGGTAAATATCAACAACCAAAACATCTTCCGCATCAAAGTGGTTGTATTCCAAACGGTAATCTTTTGGGATGTATGCCTCAACCTTTTCAATAACAGCAACTTTGTTTGACATTGGCAATTTTGAAGTAAATGTTTTCTTTGTCATAAACTTATCTCCTTAACTTATGTGCGTATTATTGCACGGGAAATGCAAATTGTCAATATGTTATTTTAAAAGTTGCATAAGTTCGTCTTCATAAATTAGACGGATGCCAAGTTGTTGCGCTTTTGCAAGTTTGCTGCCCGCATCTAAGCCAACAATAACCATATCCGTATTTTTGCTTACGCTGCCAGTTACATTTGCGCCCATGTTTTGAAGTATTTTTGTAAGGTCTGGGCGAGAAAAATTGTTTAAACTGCCAGTAAGAACAACAGTTTTGCCCGCAAAATTGGCATTTTGAACGCTGGTTTCTGCCTGCTTTATCTCAACGCCGGAAGCAAAGAGTTGCTCGATATTGTTTAGGTTTTCAGCGTCCGCAAAATATTCAACAATGCTGGACGCCACAATGCTGCCGATGTCGTCAATGCAAATCAATTGGTCGACCGTGGCATTTTTAAGTGAGTCGAGGTCTGGATAAATTTTGCTTAAAGTAAAAGCAGTTTTTTTGCCGACATTCATAATGCCCAACGCAAATATAAAATTTGACCATTCAATGTTTTTGCTTTTCTTTATGCTTTCTATCAAATTTGTGATTTTCTTATCTTTAAAACCCTCCAATCCAACAAGCATATCTGCGGTAAGATTGAAAAGTTCGTAAGGATAAGCAATTTTAAATTTATCAAACAACAACTTTAATGTTTTTTCACTCAAACCCTCGATGTTAAAGGCATCACGTGAAACAAAATGCGTCAATCTATCAATAATTTGGTCAAAGCATCCTTTGTGGTTCACGCAAAACAAGTTTGCACCAATCGTTTCAAGTGGCTGACCGCAACTTGGGCAAATTGAAGGGGCTACAATCTCTTGTGCATTGTCGGCTCTCTCTGCCAAACCCATAACCTCTGGAATAACTTCATTGCTGCGGCGAACAAAAATTCGGCTATTTATGCTAATATTTTTACGCTCAATATCTTGTGTGTTATTAAGCGTTGCCCTACTAACTGTTGCACCTGATAACTCGATAGGGTCCAAAACAGCAATCGGTGTTATTTTGCCCGTCCTGCCAACTTGCCAAATTACATCCTTTAAAATTGTTGATTGCTCAATCGGCTTAAATTTAAAAGCCATTGCCCATTTTGGAAATTTTTCAGTGTATCCGATTTCATCACGGCAAGCACAATCGTTGACCTTGATAACCATACCGTCAATCATTACGTCGAGGTTTTCTTTAACCTTGTCCACCTGTTTGATTTCGTCCTCGGCCTGTTTTATTGTGGAAAGTGTCACAAAAAAGTCGCCAGTTTTAAAGCCTTGTTCAACAATAAATTTGTGCATATCACTTTGAGTGTCAAATGAGGCATTTTCGATAGACAAAACATCATAGCAAAAGAAATCCAGCATACGTTTTGCTGTTTCTTTTGGATCCAAGTTCCTAACTGCACCCGCCACCCCATTGCGAGGGTTTTTAAGCGGAATTTCTGCCGTTTTGTTGTATTCTTCAAAAGCAGAATTTGTCATCATACATTCGCCTTGAACGATGAGCGTGCCCTTGAAAGGGATTGTCATAGGGACGCTGCGGATTGTCCTCACCTGTTGGGTAACATCCTCACCGATTTTACCGTTGCCACGTGTCGTTGCGGACTTATAATGCCCATTTTGGTATTTTATAACAACCTTTAAGCCGTCGTATTTATACTCCAAACTGAAAGTAAGATTGGATTTGCCAGTCGCCTTGCGCATATCTTGCTGCCATTTGTCCAAATCTTCAAAATCCTTAACCTTGTTTAAACTATAAAGCGGGATTTCATGTTTACGCTTTTTAAAGCCAGGCAAAACATAATCACCAACACGTTTTGTTGGAGTGTCCGGCAAAGAATAACCCAGTTCTTTTTCTAGGTCAACAAGTTCATAATACAGTTTATCGTACTCTGCGTCCGATATGGTTGGATTGTCATAAACATAGTAATTTTTGTTATGTTTATTGACCTCTTGTGTTAAAAATACCAATCTTTCTTGTTTTGTCATACAATACCTTAATCTACAAATTCAATTGGTGCGTATTCGAGTGAAAGCATTTTTTCGCCAACCAAATCAAATTTAATTTTTACGCAATGGTTGCTGCTGTTTGGTGTGATTTCAGTGATAACGCCCTCGCCAAATTTTGGATGTTTAACCTTTGCACCCAATTTGATTTTTGAAAAATCAACAGTTTTCTTTTCAACTGTATCCTTGCCAAATGTGTAGTTAAAAATTTTGTTTGTTCCTGTTTGTAAATTGTTCATATTTGCTCCTTGATTTGTTTTGTAATTTTTAAAGCCATAATTTTGAGAGTTGGCATAATTGCTTGTGCCGTTTGACCTGTAATTAAAACTATCAAAATCATCATTATTGTAGTTATTATATGAATTGAAGCCTGAATTTATTTTCCTTTCCTTTGCCAAGCCCAACTCGTATAAGAAACGAGATTTTACGCTATATTCCCGCTTGCCATACATAAAACGTGAAGAACTGGATGACAAAAATAAGTCCTTTTTTGCCCTAGTCACCGCAACGTACATCAAGCGACGCTCTTCTTCCAAATCGGTTTCGTCATCACGTGAGATTGGAAAAATCTTTTCTTCGCAACCAACGACAAAAACTGTGTCAAATTCCAGCCCTTTTGCGCCGTGAATTGTTGCGATAACCACGCCCTCGCCATCGTCGTCATCCATAGCGGCGGAAAGTGTCACAGATTGAAGATAATCCACGATGGTTGCGTCCTGATTGTTCTCTTCAAACTCTTTAACCGAATTTGCAAGTGAGTTGACGTTTAAAAATCTTTCATACTCCTGCTCGTTGTCAAGGTCAAAAGACTCGGTTATCTTGGTTTTTTCAAGCAAGTATGTAAAAAAGTCATACATACCCATTGTGCTCATATTATTTTCCAAATCCAAAAGTAAATCACGCAAAGGCAATAGTTTATCTTTCAACGCCTTTGGTAAAATCTGCTTTTCAATATCCATAACCACTTGTTTGATTGAAACATGGTCACGTGCGGCAATTTCGGAAAGTTTTGCAATGCTTGTGTCGCCTATGCCACGCTTTGGAAAATTGATAATTCGCAAAAAACTTACGTCATCGTCTGGGTTTACCAAAGCAATCAAATACGCCAAAACGCTTTTGATTTCTGCACGCTCAAAAAATTTAAAGCCATTGTACATGATGTGAGGAATATTGTAAGCAAGCAACTTCTCTTCAAATGCTCGGGAAAGCGCGTTAAGACGCATCAGAATTGCCATTTCGTGATACGGTGTGCCGCTTTCATGCATACGAATGATGTTCCTCACAACAAAATCTGCCTCGTCCGCTTCGTTTTGAGCGGGATAATAATAAACTTCGCTGCCCTCTTCGTTGTTCGTGTAAAGTTGCTTATCCAACCTATTTTTGTTGTTCTTTATTATTAAATTTGCCCTATCCAAAATCTTTTTTGTGCTGCGGTAGTTTTGCTCCAACTTAAACACTTTTGCATCGCTAAAATCTCGCTGAAACTGAAAAATGTTGTCAATATTTGCACCACGCCAGCCATAAATTGATTGGTCCTCATCACCAACAATCAGCAGATTGCGAGTGCGGGATGCAAGGATTTTTACAATATCATATTGCAATTTGTTTGTATCCTGAAATTCGTCAACGCTGAAATATGTGTACTTGTTTTGGATGCTGTCCAACACCTCTCGGTTTGTGGAAATCAGTTTGTAAAAATTGATAAGCAAATCATCGAAATCCATCGCATTATTCTTTTTTAATTCGCCTTGATAGAGGTTGTAAAACTTAACAAAGTCGGTCATGCTATGGTCGTAACGGTTGATATTTGCATATTCTTCAATCGTCATATTTTCGTTTTTGATTGTAGACAAATTGTGCTTAAATCGGCATTTTGTGTCCTCATCCGCAATGTTCATCTGCTTAAAAATGTCTTTGAAAATTTTTGATGTGTCAGTTTCGCTAAAAATTGTAAAATTTTCCTTATATCCATTTAGGAAACTTGCATAAGTACGCAACATCCTTGCGCAAAAACTGTGGAAAGTACAAACCGTAACCATGTCGCCATCTGGGGCAATTTTTGTGATACGGTCTTTCATCTCGCCTGCCGCCTTGTTTGTGAAAGTTATTGCCAAAATCTTGTAAGCAGGCACCTTTTTTTCGGTTATCAAATAAGCAATTCGATAAGTCAGCAATCTGGTTTTGCCACTACCCGCACCCGCGCTGACCAAAACAGGGCCGTCTGTGGCGGTCACCGCTTGATATTGTTCATCATTTAGCAATGTGCGATAGTCCATAATCCTCCTTTTGGATTAAAAAAAATTTTACTAGGTATTTGCCTTGAAAATTCTTTAACCAAATCGTTTTTTGTTTTACATTTTGATTATATCACACAAAAAAAACAAACGCAAACATTTTAAATGAAATTTAAAAGTCAAAGTTTGCTTACATTTAGTTTGTCTCATAGCAAAATCAGTTGGTTAAAGATAGACCAAATATGCCTTGCCTACAATTTTGAATGTTGTTTGTTTTTTGTTGCATAACAAATCAAATTATTTTGCTACTCTCTCAATATGTATTATCGTAAAAAAAATCACTGGCGACCCAGTGATTTCAAAATCCTAATATCTAGATTTTTTCATGGCACGTTTGCGTGCTGCTTTTTGTTTTTCTTTTTTAGCAACGCTTGGTTTTACGTATTCTTGTTTCTTTTTCAAGTCACCAATAATGCCGTCTTTTTGACATTTACGTTTGAAACGTTTCAAAGCGCTTTCAATTGATTCATTTTCGCCACAACGAATTGTTGTCATATCCTTACTCACCCACTTTTAGATCTAAACTGAAAATTATTATACGCAAAAATAACAACATTGTCAATGTTTTTGACAAAATTTCCGCACAAAATCCTTACTGTCTATTTTACTTTGTTAACTTCTCATATTTATATTAGATGTAATCCAAAAAGATTTTATCAAAAATAAATTGAAATCTCATCTTTGATATCAAATTATTTTTATAAAACATCAATCAATAATTCAATGGTTACTTTTACCGAAATATTGGTAAGGCTAGATTAAATCATCAGATAGACCAATCAAATAGTCCGCACTGACATTAAAAAATTTGCACAATGCAATAATCGCATCAATTGTTGGTTTGTTCTGCCCCAGTTCATAAGAAGAAATATTTGATTGACTGATATGTGTTTTGATAGACAATTCTTGTTGCGACATTTTTCTACTCTTTCGTAATTCTCTTAACCTTTTTGAAAATACTTCCATTTTAACCACCTTTAAAATATTTTACCATTATTATGGTTAAAATGTTTGACTTACCGATATTTCGGTATTATTATATTTTTATCATTATATCGGTAAAGGATTGATTGGCTTACTGATCTAAAGATTTAAAAGGAGGGAAAATGTTTATTGATTTGATTTTACAATGTAAAACTTTTAAAAATATTGATGAAAAGGAAAGTTTTGAATACGAAAACATTCAAGAAACGAAAGAAAAAATAAAAAATTTGCTATGCGACCAAAATAAAAATTTGGTTGATGATTTGTGTTTTTACTTGCATGAGCATTGGGATTATTTGCACTTTTTGGAATATGATAAATATATAAAATTGGCGTTTATTACTGGGATTGAAATCGGCGAATTTAAGTTTGACCACGAAAATCAGTAGTATCTATTATACAATAAAAATTTATAACATTTTGTGAAAATGTCCCTATTTATCATAACTCTACACTTATATTTGGTTGTTGTATTCACAAAAAAAATCCACCAAGCATATTGGTGGTTTTTTGATTAGAATTCTTTGAGTTTTTCGCCGCCGAGGATGTGGATGTGAACGTGAGCAACTGTTTGACCTGCGTCCGCACCTTGATTGATGATGAGGCGATAACCATTGTTAAGCCCGAGTTCGGCTTGCATATGGCTGATTTTGCCCATAATTTTGCCAAGAAGTG
The DNA here is from genome assembly GCA_002406115.1 of Christensenella sp. UBA4626. Taxonomy (GTDB): domain Bacteria; phylum Bacillota; class Clostridia; order Christensenellales; family UBA1242; genus Onthoplasma. The sequence goes on along the minus strand of DHNC01000035.1, from coordinate 71,641 downwards.
CTGTGCCCTCATCTGTCATCATGTCGATAGTTGGCACATGCTCAGTTGGGATTGCCACAAGGTGAACTTTTGCTTGTGGGTTGATATCCTTAATAATCATAAAATCATCATCCTTGTAAAGAGTTGTGCTTGGCAACTCACCTTTTCTAATCTTACAAAATACGCAATCTTCCATAATATTCTCCTTTTTAAGGAGATTTTATATCACTCTTGATATAATTTTCTCCTTTTTGATTTATAAATGCTTGCATCTCAGCAAGCGAAAAGAAAATCATATATCGTTTTTAGATATATTTTCTCCTTAAATTTTTTCAGCGGACATACCTTTTTTGAAGGTGTCTTTTAGCTTAACATCAACAATTTCGCCAACTTTATATATGCCTGGCAAATATGTATATATATAATTATCAGTATAGCCAATTGAACAGTTTTCGTCAACAATTTCAACCAACAGTTTGTGTTCAGTTTCTTTGTTTTTTGCGTAGAATTTGGATTTAAATTCTGCATTTAATTTTTGCAAACGTTTTTCACGTTGTTTAACGACATCCGCTGGCACATCACCGCCCATCTTGCTTGCTGCCGTGCCAGAACGAATGCTGTATGGGAAGATGTGCATAAAATCAAAGCCTATGCGTTGCAAGTTTTTGAATGTGGTTTCAAATTCCTCATCCGTTTCGCCTTTAAAGCCAACAATGAGGTCGGTTGAAATGCAGGCGGTTGGAAATTCTTTGCGAATCCTATCTGTAATTTCAATAAATTTTTCGATAGTATAACGCCTGTTCATTCGCTTTAATGTTTGGTTGCACGCAGATTGCAAACTCAAATGGAAATGAGGACAGAAATTTTTGCAATTTTTCAAAACCTTAAACATCTCATCATCCAAAATATTGCACTCGATTGATGAAATCCTGAAACGTTTGTTCAACTTGTCAACTTCGCCTATCAAAGTTGCCAAAGCAAGTTTGCCGTCAATGCGATAATCGCTCATATTTATGCCAGTAAGAACAATTTCACTGGCTTTGGTTTCGGAAATCTCTGCCAAAATGTCGTTCAAATCACGGCTGCGGCTCCTACCCCTAACATAAGGAATAAGGCAATAAGAACAAAAGTAATTGCAGCCGTCTTGAATTTTTATGTATTGACGTGTGCGGGTTTCGATTGGACGAGGCATATCGTCATAACTTTCATTCATCAAATCTGGCAATTCCTTGTTCTGCTTGTTGATGAAATCCATGATTTTTTGTTTGCCGCTGTTGCCTGTCAAAGCAATCACATTTGGGTTGCCCAAAAATTTGGCAGGATTGTTTTGAACTGCACAACCACAGACCACAATTTTTGCGTTCGGATTGAGTTTTTCCAACTTTGCAAGCACTTGTTTTGACTTCCGCTCGCCAGTGTTTGTTACGGCGCAAGTGTTGACAACGTAAACATCGGCAGGCACCAATCCTTCAAAGATTTCATAGCCTGCTTGTTTCAATTGATTCATTATTGATTGACTTTCATATTCATTAACCTTACAGCCCAAGGTCACAACGCTAGCACGCATAACTCACCGCCTTTAACATACTGACACCCGCCACGCACGCCACGTGTGCACGCAAAATGGTGTCGCCCAAACTTACATTTTTTGCAAAAGAGGAAAAATATTCCACCTCCGCCTTAGAAAAACCGCCTTCCGGCCCAATGACAAGCGAAAAATCGTCATCAAATGGCTCAATTTTGCCCGTTGAATTTTCGTAGGCAAAAAAGATATTTTTATTGTTCTCTTTTTTAATATCGTTTTTATCAATTATTTCAATTGTCATCACATCCGCACGTTCACTTTGCTTGCTTGCCTGAATTGAAATTTGATTGAGCTTTTCAAGTTTTTTGTCGTCAAAAGTTGCAACGGAAAAGTCCGCTTTAAACAACTTGACGTGTTTTACATTCAATTCTGCCAGATGGTCGATTGCCTCAGTGAGAGCGTCATTTTTAATCATCGCCAAATACACTGTGATGTCTTGTTTTTTATAGGATTTGTTGATTTGTTTTTTAGTTAAATTCAATTTGACTTTATCTTTCAAAATCTCGGTGATTTCAAAATGATAGTCAAAGCCATCACCGCAAAATGCAACAATATTTTCACCCAACTTTGCCCTACGAACCTTTATCAGATGCTGAGCCTCCTGCCCGGACAAACAAAAAGAAAAAGGAATATTCAATTTCTCTATATTTTTGGGCTTTTCAAAATAATATCTATTATCCATTGTTACCTTTTAACTTTTGAATTGACTCGTATGCGTCGTTGTTGTAAATATAACTGCCGCTCACAACAATATCTGCCCCTGCACGAACGGCTTGTGCGGCTGTTTTGTCGTTTATGCCGCCGTCAACCTCAATCAAAATCTTTGTATTTTTGCCACGCACATATTTGATTTTTTGCAATGCGGACTTTTGAAATTCTTGCCCGCCCTTGCCGGCTTTAACTGACATAACCAAAACCATATCAAGTTCGCTTAAAAATGGGTCAACCTTTGAAATATCTGTATCCAAATCAATTGCCAAGCCAGCCATAACGCCTTTGCTTTTGATGTGCTTAATCAATTTATGTGTTTGCTCTTCGTTTAAAACCTCTTGATGAAAAGTGATGATGTTTGCGCCGTTTTTAATGTATTTATCGACCACTTTGATTGGGTCGTTCACCATAAGGTGGCAATCGAAAAGCAATGCTGTACGCTCTTTTAACTGCTCCAAATACGCAAAATCAACCGATTTATATTTAACAAATTGCCCGTCCATAACATCAAAGTGATACATATCTGCGCCATAATTTGAAACACGCTCCAAATACTCTATTTGGCTGGACATATTTCTGCCTGCTGGCAAACTTGATGCTGAAACAACTATTTTTTTCACAATACTCTCCTTAGCCTTATTTTAGCACAAACTATTTTAAAAGGAAACAAAAAAAAAGTAACTTTAAAAAAATCCTGTTAAACATTTTGATTGTTTTGCCCGATATAATTAAATTTTTGTTAAATTAGGCTCAAAATAGCGAAAATTGAAAGAAAAACAAATTTTTTGTCGCATACATTTGACAAAAAAAGAAAATTTGAGTTTGGACTTGACAAATTTAAAAATCATGCTAAAATCTAGATACTTTTAGGAGGATAATATGGAAATTTTAAAGCGTGTTCCACTTGAAAAATACAAAGAAATCGTCAAACCTATCGTCAAAGAGTTGAGCGAAAAAGTTGAAGATATTTACGCTGTTGAGGATAATAAAACTCAAATCATTTTGTTGGATGCAATCAAAGACCATCTTCAAAAATTTGCTGACGGAAAATTCGACCATTACACAATAAACAACCTTTTACGCAATTTGGTTGTTTGGTCAAATGAGTTGCTTCAAAACGAAATCAAACTCAAAACTCAATTTGTAAACACTGCAACCGACCTTGACGCAACAACACATATTTTGAAAAAGTTGACTTACAAACTTTCTATTCAAAAATCTGACGATATAATTGATAGAATCCGTGAACTTTCTATCTATTTGCAAAAATTGGACGCAGCAATTTGGAAAACTGCTTACAAAACATTTAATGCTGAATAAAATCATTTTTACATAGATTTGAAACAAAAAATCACCAAATAAATGGTGATTTTTTTGTGAATAAAATGAATTAAATATCAAGCAAAGAAAATTAAATTGATTTATTTATTAAAACTAAACATATTGTCGCAAAAAATGTTTATCTATCCCAAAATCAAACTAGTTTAAATGTTTTGCACGCAGCATTCCGCAAGCACCAGCGATGTCGTCACCTTGACTACGCCTCAAAGTTGCACTGACGCCCTCCTCATTTAAACGCTCGACAAAATCAACTGCTTGTTGGCGGGTTGTTGCCTTCAAACTGCCACCATTTGGATTAAGGCAGATGACGTTTACATGGCTTTTAAAGCCTTTTGTGAGATTTTTTAACGCCAAAATATCCTGTTCTCTATTGTTTACGCCGTCAATGAGGCAATATTCAAAAACGACACGGCGGTTGTTTATTTTTACATAGTCTTTGACCGCTTTGATGATTTCTTCAATCGTGTAGCGATTAGCAATTGGCATAATGGTTTTTCGGATTTCGTCCTCAGTCGCGTGGAGTGAGATGCACAAAGTGATGTTGTATTTGAGTTTTGCCAAATCGTAAATACGATTAACAATACCACACGTAGACAAAGAAATGTTGCGTTCGCTAACATTAAAGCCGTCCGGTGAGCAAATTAAATCCAACCATTTGACAACATTATCAAAATTATCCAGTGGCTCCCCGCTGCCCATCAATACGATGTTTGAAAAGTTGCGTTCCGTGCATTTGCCGTTGTCCGCATTTAAGGCGGCAATTATAGACAGCATTTCACCAGCGGTCAAATTGCGGATTAAACCATTCAAAGTTGAGGCACAAAATTTACATCCCATGCGGCAGCCAACTTGCGTTGAAAGGCAGATTGTGTTGCCATAGTTTTGGCGTAAAAACACGCTCTCAACAAGGTTGTTATCATGCAATTTAAGCAAATACTTTTTTGTTCCGTCCTGACTTGTGTAAACCTTGAAGATTTCAACTGGTTTTAAAATATATTCCTTTTGCAATTTTGCCTTTAAATTTGCGGAAAATTGGATTTGGTCGTAATCTTTTGACTGCAAAATGGCATCAAAAATCTGCTTTGCCCTAAAAGGAGGCAAATCTTTCAACTCATTTTTCAGTTCTATTAAAGTAAAATCGCTTAAAATTTTCATATTTAATTTTTAATTATTTATAACATCATGCAAGCAAAATTTGTTGGCATTCATATATGCTTTTGCTGGCATTTTTTGTTTGCCTTCCGGCTGGATTGTTTCTATCTCAACAGCATCGGTTTTTGTGGCAATAATCAAACCAGATTTTGAGTTGCAACTTAAAATTTCGCCCGGCTTGCCTTGCATTTTTACGCTTGATGCTTTTTGAACTTTATATCTCATGCCGTTGTATACAAAATAGCAATTTTCCAACGCTCTAACCTTGTTTACAAACGCATTTGCCGTCAGGTTAAAATCAAGCAAATAATCCTCTTTTTTTATCATAGGGAAATAGGTCATTTGACTTTCATCTTGCTTTTTGCCGTTTTTCAAATAAAATTCTATATTATCCAAAAACTCGTTAATACATTCCGCCCCTAGTATCGCAAGTTTGTTAAATACACTAGATGATGTATCGCTATCTTCAATTTGTATTTCTTTTTGAAGATACATATCGCCGCAGTCCAAGCCCAATTCGGTTTTCATAATCGTGATGCCGGTTGTCTTTTCCCCATTCATAATTGCCCATTGAATTGGTGATGAGCCTCTATATTTTGGCAACAGACTTGCGTGCACATTGTAAGTGCCAAAACGAGGAATATCCAAGATGTTTTGTTTGATAATTTGCCCGTAACTTGCTGTTACAAATACGTCTGGATTTAAGGCTTTTAACTCCGCTTCGCCATCTCTGTTTAGTTTTTCAAACTGAAACAATTTTATATCATTTGATAAGCAAAATTGCTTGATAGGTGAATAAATTATTTTGCCATTTCGGCCATTAACTTTGTCCGGCTGCGAAACAACTGCGACAACATTTTTGCCGCTTTCAACCAAACTTTTTAACACAACTGCACTAAATTCACCAGTGCCAAAAAATACAATTTTCATTATTCTTGTTCATCCTCGTCAACAAAACCTGTTGGTGGAGTGCAAATTTTGTCTATGTAAAGCACGCCATCCAAATGGTCAGTTTCATGACAAACGCAAACCGCTGTCCACCCTTCGCAAGTGAATGTAAATTGATTGCCGTAGCGGTCAAACGCCCTAACAGTTACGGTTTGAGGTCTTTCGACATAATCAAAAGGCAATTTTACACTCAAACAGCCCTCTTTGTGATACTGTTTGCCGCTTGTTGCAATGATTTCTGGATTTATAAATTCCATATAAATTTCGTTGATGCAAACCACATAAACACGTTTAAGCACACCCACTTGAACAGCACTCAAACCTGAGCCATGAGCAAGATTTACAGTTTCCCTCATGTCGTCAAGCAGTTGCCACAACTTGTCGTCAAAAACTTTGACTGGCTTGCTCTTTTTTCTAATAAAACTATCTGTGTGTTGGACAATTTCTCTAACTGCCATATTTTTCTCCTTTAAATTAAATTTTATCGCAAACTGTTAGGATTTGTTTCAACAAAAATGCTGACATCTTTTTCAATCAAATCGCTAGCAGCGTAAAAATCTGCTGTTATTGTATCACTTGGAACAAATCTGGTCAAGATTTGATAGCGATATTTTGTTTGGATTTTTTTGACAGGTGAAGGCATCGCCTGCAAAAAGATAATAGATTTGCCGTATTTGGATTTGATGTTTAAGCAATTGTCATAAATTTTTTTGGTCACTTCTTTTGCCCTTTCGTCGCTAATGGAACTAACCAAAATACGCAAGATGACGCTAAATGGCGGGAACATGGTGGTTTGTCGCACATTTATTTCTTTTGCGTAAAAGCCTTCGTAATCATAATTTTGGGCAAAGCGATAGACATAATGTTTTGGTGCATAGGTTTGCAACACAACGTGCCCATCTGCATTTTTCCTGCCTGCCCTGCCTGCAACCTGAGTTACAAGTTGGAATGTCCTTTCGTTGGACTTATAATCGCTGTTATATAAACTTATATCCGCATCCAAAATGCCGACAAGCGAAACAAGTGGATAATCATGACCTTTTGCAATCATTTGGGTGCCTACCAAAATGCTTGGTGAAGTGTGGGAAAATTCGGTCAAAATTTTCTTGTGACCGTCTTTACCACGTGTGGTGTCGTTATCCATGCGGAAAATTGGAATGTCTTTGAACATATTTGCCAGTTCTTCACAAACTTTTTCAGTGCCAGTTGCGCCATAACGGATGTTTGTGCTATTGCAATTTGGACAATTTGTCAGCATCCTATATTTTTTGCCGCAAAAATGGCATTTGAGTTGATTGTCTTCTTTGTGATAGACCAAACTTACTTCGCAATCGTCGCATTTTGCCCTATAACCGCACTCTCGGCACATCACAAAAGAGGCAAATCCACGGCGATTTATAAACAAAATTGCCTGCTTTTTATCTTTTATACATCTATCCAATTTGGTGATAAGGCTTTTTGAAAATGGCGACATATTGCCATCCATAACCTCGCCCGTCATGTCCACTATTTCAATGTCAGGCATGACGCTGCCGTTTATCCTATTTTTAAGTTCAACCAAACAATATTCACCTTTCATTGCTTTGTTGTAACTTTCCAGCGACGGCGTGGCGCTGCCCAAAATAAGCGGACAATGGTTTGCCCTCGCCCTAAATTCTGCCACTGTGTGAGCGTCGTATCTTGGATTGTTTTCGCTTACATATGAGCCGTCATGCTCTTCATCAATAACAATGACGCCTAAATTAGATAGTGGTGCAAAAATTGCTGAGCGGGCGCCCAAAACAACATGAGCCTTGCCTGTGTAAATCTTTTCCCACTCGTCAAATCGCTCGCCATCCGACAATCTGCTGTGCAAAACCGCAACATCATTTGGAAAACGGCTGTTAAATCGCTGCATCATCTGTGGCGTCAAAGAAATTTCTGGCACCAACATTATGGCAGTTTTGTTTTGCTTTAATGCCTGCTCAATGATTGTCATATACACTTCGGTTTTGCCGCTGCCAGTTACGCCTTTAAGCAAAAATGTTTTGTCCTTATTTGCCATGGCTTCAACCGCACTTGCCTGTGCCGGCGTTAAAATATTTTTTTGCTCGGTGCTTGCCGCAACTGACGGAGTACGCATTTTTCGTGTGGCAGATTTCAAAACAATGCCTTTTTCAATCAAGGCAACCACACTTGCCCTGCCAAACATTTCAATTGCTTTTGAATAATTTATCGTTTGATTTTCATTTAAAAACGCAACGCACGCCAATTGGCTTTTTGCTCGCTTGCCGATGATATTTATTGCTGTATCAATGTCGTAAATCAAACTCAAATTGTATTCCAACTGCTCATGCTGACTGTCCAGCCTTATGCAAGACGGCAACGCCAATCGAATACAGTCGGATAAACGCAAAAAAAAGTGCCGAGACATAAACTGACATAAGTCCAATATCTCTGGCAACAATTTTGGTGTTTTTTCCAAATTTTTTGCGATGGTTTTTAGTTTGTCCAATTTAACTTGTGATGTTTCGTTTAAGCTGATGACATAACCCAACACATATCTGCCAGCAAATGGAACTTTGACACGCATACCTATTTGCGTATCTTCAAGTGCAATGTAGTCAAAAACTCGGTCGACTGCGTCATTGGAAATGTCAACAATCACTTGTGCAATCATACTAGTTAGATTTTACCCCTATCACTTCGCCTTGTGCAACTTCGTTGGCTGCGTAATCAATGGCAAGATTGGCACTTCCGTTGAGGAGTGTTGGAATTTTATTTTCCAAATCTTTTGCACGAGAACCTACAACGACTGCAACCATATATCTGCAACCAAGTTTTTCTACCAATAAATCAATAGGTGGTTCAAATAACATATTTATCCTCCGATTTGTCATAGTTTTATCACAAAAATCCGATTTTGGCAAATGATTTTTGATGATTTTTATCAATTTTTAAATTTTTAGCCGTTAGGCTATCTTGTTTTATTCAGTTTTATTGTTGTGATATTGGTCAATGATTGAACTGATTTCTTTGTTTGTCTGATAAGGGTCAACAATGTATGTGAATATAAACTTTGCCCCACCTTGATTTGTCAGCGGGCTTGACATACTGCCAAAAGAAATTGTGCCAGTGTTCCTACGTAAAATTTTATCCCATAAACCAACGTTTACTGTTATTGCGCCCAGCATATTGTAATTTAGACTTTTGAAGTCAACGCCGATATAACCGGTGCGAATGATTATACGTTTATCCGTGACGGCATAAACCGTTTTTTTGCACCACAAAGCGACCATAATGATTGGGCAAACCAAAAACAACACCGAAAATACAAGCAACATAATTGCGGTTGACAATGCTTCGCCGCCCGCACAAAAAGATATAATTGTGACAGGTATAAGCCAAAGAGCGGTCAACAGAACCACGACGATTGTGCCAAACCATGCTCGCTTTGTATCTGGCTTGTATACTTTTAAAATTTTTTCATTTTGATCCAAAATTGGTTCAAACAAATTGTTTTCCATTAAAACTCTCCCAACATATTCTATACATCAAGTGCGAATAATATCCCTTGATTTGACTGGCTTATTTTATTGCTTGTTAAGTTTGCTGATTGCCAAATGAGCGGCATTTTGCTCGGCTTCTCGCTTGGATGAACCCTGCCCAAAAGACACAAACTCGCCATCGACAAACACATTTGCTCGGAAATTTTCTTGCCCGCCTTGGGTTAAATAAGTTTCAACTTTATATGTCAATTTCCTTTTGCTTTCCTGCATCATGACTTGCAAACTGCTTTTATAATCCGTGCTGGTCAATCCGGCGGCAAGTTTTTGTTTGACCTGCAAAGCCTCCAAGACCGCATTGGCGATTGACGGCATACCATAGGTTAAATACATCACACCTATCATACTTTCAATCGTGTCTGCCAAAACTGCGTTGGAAATGGCACTTTTTTTGAAGCTTTTGCCAAACAAAATCCTTGGTGCAATGTCAAGTTGCTTGGCAAGGTCTGCCAAACTGTCCGTGCAAACAAAACTTGCACGTATTTTGCTCATTTTGCCCTCAACATAAAAATAATGTTTATACAAATAATCACTTACGATTGTTGAAAGCACACTATCGCCCAAAAACTCAACACGTTCGTTACATTGAGTGCCATGGTCGTGAGCGTAAGAAGAATGAGTGAATGCCAAAGTTTTTAGGTCTTTACTGCACTTTTCAAATAATTCAAGGAAACTATTTTTCGCTTTTTTCAACTGCTTTTGCCACCTTTTCAACTAATTTATTTTTTGCAAGAGTGTACGCTTGCTGGATTGTGTCCGCAACGATTGGTGCTTTGCTGTTGCCATGACATTTAAGCACGATTTTGTTTACGCCCAAAAGTGGTGCGCCGCCGCATTTTGTATAATCGTATTTGCCTTTCAAACCTTTGAGGCTCTTTTTCAAGAACAATGCCCCAATTTTTGCCTTAAATGAGGATTTTGCAATATCTTTGATTTCGCTAAACAAAACTTCCGCAATGCCTTCCATAGCCTTTAAGCAAACGTTGCCTGAAAATCCGTCACAAACGACAACGTCGACGTTGCCTCTAAGCACATCTCTTGCCTCAATATTGCCAACAAAATTCAATTTGGCAGTTTTAAGAAGTTGATATGCCTGTTTGTGAACTTCATCACCCTTTTCCTCTTCCGTTCCGATGTTGAGCAAACCGATGCGAGGTTTTTTAACACCCATTGAACGCATATAAATATCGCCCATCACGGCAAAATCCAAAAGATTTTCCGGTTTGCAATCTGCATTTGCGCCGCAATCCACCAACATAACTTTGCTGTCGTTGATTGTTGGAAGCAAAGGTGCCAAAGCCGGACGAGAAACATTTTTAACCCTGCCAAGTTTTAAAACTGCACCTGTGAGCGTTGCCCCCGTGCTGCCGGCACTAACCAAAGCCACGGCATCTTCGTTTGTTTTTAAATAATCATAAGCCACAACAATGCTTGAAGATTTTTTTGTGCGGATTGCAACTGTTGGCACATCATCGTTGGTGACAACATCTGGTGCGTGGACAATTTCCAACCTATCGCTAACAAAAACCAATTCTTGCAAAATTTCTGTTATTTTATCCTTATCGCCAACCAAAACAACTTTGAGTTCTGGATTGTCTTGAAGAGCCTTAACCGCCCCAGCAACAATTTCAAAAGGTGCATAATCGCCACCAAATGCATCAACAACTATTTTCATATCAAAATCCTTTTAAGGAAGTTTCAACTCCCCAATGTTTTAAATTTATAATTTAATTATACAAAAAATTATCAAGATTGTAAAATAAATTTTGCCACAATTATTTGCACTGCAAATCAAGCAAAGTTTGATTAAATTGATATTTGTTTTTAAGTTCCAGCAACGCCTGATAAGACTTTTTGTTGCTGTTTTTTGTTGCTCGCAGCATAACATTTTTTGGCGAATGTGCAAAGTCAACAAACTCAATGACGTCAACCGAATAACCAACCGCCCTTAACACTTCGGTGCGGATTGCATCGGTTAGCAAAGCGGAAAATCTTTCCTTAAATAAGCCGTCTTTTAGCAAAATGTCAAAATCACCCGCTTTTTTGATGCTTAAATTGACTTCGTGTTGGCAACATGGCACGCTAAAAATGTATTTTACATTGTTGTTTATCGCAAAATTTAAGGCAAAATCGGTTGCCGTGTCGCACGCATGGAGGCTTATCACCATGTCAATTTTGTTGTTGTATAATTTATCCTTTTTTACATCCGCAACTTCAAATTTTAGACCATCGTAATTGTATTTTTTTGCGATTTGATTGCAATGCTCAACAACATCAGATTTTAAATCATAACCAATGATTTCCGCTTTGATGTTGCGTAATTTTGAAAAATAATAGTAAACCAAAAAGGTCAAATAACTTTTGCCGCAGCCAAAATCAAGGATTGTTATTGTGCTTTTGTTGTAATTTTTAAGTTCGGCGTCAATAATTTCAATAAATTTGTTTATCTGCTTAAATTTGTCATACATTGCCGAAGCAACTTTATGCTCTTTTGTAAAAACGCCCAAATCCACCAAAGCCGGAACATCGTCGCCTTCATTTATAAAATACTGCTTTTGCTTGTTGTGTGATGCCAAAACGGGTTGGATTGTTTCGGTATGTTTTTCCTTCAATTTAAAGCCCGATTTGGAAGAAGAAAACACGCCTGTTTTGCCTGTGCATTGCACTGTAATTTGCTTGTAATCCATAAAAGGCAAAGATAAAACCTCATCAAATCCGACGTTTTGGTGAAACACTTGTGCCCCAATATAACGCTCGATTTGCCATTTTGTTTGACCTTTGATTGTGGTTTTGTGGACTATAATCTTTTTTGCTTCACTTTTTGTGTCGCTCAAAATGATTTTGACCACTTCCGCCTGATTTTCCGTTAAATAATTTATAATTTTTTCCATGCTTATATTTTAACCAATTTGTTGAGTTTTGGCAAATTATTTAATATCGTTTGCCAAACGGATGAAAAAAGCCACCCAAATGGGTGGACTTAAATTTAAAATAATTATTTACTTTCTTTCTTTTCAACTGAAACTGCTTGTTCGCCATCGTAGTAACCACAATTTTTGCAAACTTGGTGTGCCACTTTCTTTTCATGACAATGTGGACATTCAACTAATGTTGGAACAGCGGCTTTCCAGTTTGCACGACGTTTATCTCTGCGTGCTTTTGAAACTTTTCCCTTTGGAACAGCCATTTTAATACCTCCATAAATATTCGTGCTGCAACACAGCACTCGACAAAATCTGAACCTATTATATCAAAGCTCAAATGATTTGTCAATCGTAATTTTAAACAAATTTGTGATTTGATAAAATTTATTGAGCATTTTAAATTTGCCCTAATTTTCATTTTTAGGTTTTAAAGTTATTACTCTTATAAAAACCTAAAAATTAGGCATTTTGGCGGCAAAAAAACGGCTTTGCACCGTTTTTTTAATTATTTAACCAATTCTGCGGTTTCCAATGCAATCATAAATTCTTCATCGGTTGGAACACGATATACTTTAACTTTGCTTGTTGGACGAGAAAGTTCAACAATTTGGTCAAATGGTTTGTTGAGTTTAACGTTCTTTTCTTCGTCAAGTTCAAGACCCAAATATTCCATATCTTTGCAAACTGCTTCACGAACGAGTTCGTCATGTTCGCCAATGCCAGCCGTAAAGATGATTGCATCAACGCCATTCATTGCTGCGGCGTATGCACCGATATATTTTTTGATTGAATAGCACAAAGTGTCGAAAGCCAATTTAACTTTTGGTTCGTTGATATGCTCTTCAATATCACGCATATCGCTGTAACCAGACAAACCTAACAAACCGCTCTTTTTGTTGAAGATATTGATAACTTCTTCTGCTGATTTGCCAGTTGCGTTCATAACGCCGGTAACCACGCTGGCATCAATATCGCCGGTACGTGTGCCCATAACTACACCAGCGAGAGGGGTGTAGCCCATAGAAGTGTCCACACATTTACCGTCCAAAATTGCGCAAATGCTGCTGCCTGAACCAAGGTGGCAAGAGATAACTTTTTTGCCTTTAAGGTCGCCCAAAATTTCTGCGGCTTTCCTTGCGATATATTTGTGGCTTGTGCCGTGTGCGCCATATCTGCGGATGCCATATTTTTCATAATATTCATAAGGCAAAGCGTACATATATGCTTTTTCTGGCATGGTCATGTGGAATGCAGTGTCAAAAACTGTGACATTTTTAACGCCTGGCATTAAATCCATACATGCTTGCAAACCGGTCAAAGCACCTGGATTGTGCAAAGGTGCAAATTGAACACATTTTTGCATATCCTTGTAGATTTTTGGTGTTACGACAATTGATTTGCAATATTTTTCACCCATGTTCACAACACGGTGACCGATTGCTTTGATTTCGCTTAAACTTTTGATAACGCCATATTCTTTGCTTGTCAAAGTGTCAAAAAACAATTGGAATGCTTGTTTGTGAGTTGGCATTGCACTGTCGATTTTAACCTTTTCCCCATTCCATTTGTAGGTCATAAATGAACCTTCCAAACCGATACGTTCGCAATAAGCGTTGGCAAATACTTTGCCATTTTCTGTTTCCATAAGTTGGGCTTTTAAACTGCTGCTTCCAGCATTAACTACTAAAACTTTCATATTTTTATCCTTTTAATATTTTTATGTTAGCACAAAATTTTGATTTTGCAAAACAAATTAGCATTGTGTAAGCAATTTTGTGATGATAATCGTGTCCAAAATTTCGTTTACGTTTGCCCCACGGCTCAAATCTGTGACTGGCTTTTTGAAGTTGAGCATTATTGGCCCAATCGCTTGATATCCGCCCAAACGAGCCACCAGTTTGTAACCTATGTTGCCCGCATTTAAATCCGGGAATATAAGCACATTCGCTTGCCCGCCAACTTCGCTTGTTATGCCCTTATGTTTTGCTGTCTCAATGTCAAGCGCACTATCAACTTGCATTTCACCGTCAATTAGATATTCGGATTTTTCTTTTGCCAAAGCGGTTGCATTTTTAACCTTGTCCACCATTTCACTTTTTGCACTGCCATGTGTTGAATAGGATAGCATTGCAACTTTTGGTTGTTGCCCTAACACTTTTTGCATAAATTCCGCATTTGAAATTGCAATCTCTGCAAGTTTGTTTTGGTCTGGATTTTCAATCAAGGAAACATCCCCAAAAACAAGCGGCTTTTTGCCCTTTTTTGTTAAAATCATGCTGCCGGTGACAAATGATTTGTTTGGCTTTGTTTTTACGATTTGCAAAGCGGGCAAAAGCACGTCTGCGGTTGAAAAGTGAGCACCAGCAACGCACGCATCCGCTTTGTTATCAACAAGCAGCATCATGGCGAAATATAACGGATTTTTAAGCATTTCTTCCGCTTGTGGCTTTGTGATGCCTTTGCTTTTCCTCAACTCAAACAACTGCTCGACAAACATTTCTTTTGGATAAGTGTTTATGTCAATGATTTGACAATCGTTTGACTTAAAAGTTTCGTCAAATTCGGAAGCGTTGCCAAAAACTATCAATTTTGCAATCTTTTTTTTCAAAACCGTTTTTGCGGCTTGATAAATGCGGTTGTCCAAATTTGCTTCTGGCAAAATAATGGTCGCATCAATCTTTTTTGCCATTTGTTTTATCGAATTTGAAAGCACTTTATTCTCCTTTTAAAAGTTCTTGAATTTGTTTTGCCAGTTTTTGTGTGGCTTTTTCGCCATAAGAAACGGACAAATCAACTTTTTCTGGTTTGAAATCCAACTGACTTATGTCCGGCTGGCTTATAACAATCCTTAAAGCGGCAAAATGACGCCTAAGCTTTACCACATTTTGCGTTAAAATTGTGGTGGCATTAAGCACGTTTTGCAAGGTTTTTTGACTTAAATTTTCAACCTGATCGGCGTATTTTCCGATGCAATCAACTGAAATTATCACTGCATCAGGCATAAGTTTGCGGGCAACATTTTCTGGCATATTGTTGCACAACCCGCCATCTACATAGACCTTGCCATCAATTTCTTGCGGCTGAAATATGCCCGGAATGGATATGCTGGCACGGATATTTTGCCTCAACAATCCTTTTGTGAGGTGCGCCTCTTTGCCCAAATTTATGTCAGTTGCAACGGCCACAAACGGGATTTCACAATCTTGTTGAGAAAAATCCCCCAATTCCCGCTTTAAAAGTTTGTCAATCTTGCTTGAATTCAAAAGGTGACCTCTAAAAAGTGCCCCTGTCAGAGTGAAATTGCCAAGACTATTAAAATCGTGACCCAATTTTATCATTTGGTCGCAAGTCCTGCCGCTGGCATACATCCCGCCAACCAACGCCCCCATGGAAGTGCCAACAATCAAAGAAGGTTTTAAATTTAATTTTTCCAAAACTTTAAGCACACCAATGTGGGCGTAACCCTTTGCCGCACCACCGCTTAAAACTAATGCAAATTTTTTCACATTACTCCTTTAAACCAAATCATTTACGATTGTATTTCTGAATACATTATATATGATGTGCAAGTTAAAAGCAAATAAAATGCAAAATTTAAATAATTCAAAGTCTGAGCACAAAATTTTAACCTCGCAAACAATTGTGGTTGTTTTGTTGATTTGTGTCTGCCTTGTTTTTATCTCCAATCCCGCAAAATATTCTGCCAGTTGCTTAAATGCAATTTCGGTTTGGGGGCTTAAAGTGCTGCCCTGCCTTTTTCCTTTTTTCATCTTTACAAAAATAATCATCGGCTTGATACCGCCCAAACAAAGCAAGTTGGACAAACTGTTTTTTAAGGTCTATCACACGCCAGCAACAAGTTCAAGTGTGTACCTGCTCTCTTTGCTTTCTGGCTACCCAATGGGGGCAAAAATGGTGGCAGATTTGTTTGAAAAAGGCGTCTACACAAGGCAGGACGCAAAACGAATGCTATCCTTTTGCTCGGTCAGTGGCCCTATGTTTATGGTTGGAACGGTGGGCGTTGCAATTTTTGGCTCATTCAAGGCGGGTATTATTATTTTGATTGCAAACATTTTGGCAAGCATTTTTAACGGGCTGATTTTTAGAGGTAAAAAGCAAAAAAATGGCGAATCTGTGATTGTGGAAAGCAAAAATTCAAACTCAATTTTGACCGATAGTGTGTATGACGCCCTGATTTCCATTTTGCTTGTGGGGGCATATATGACGCTCGCATTTTTGATGATTGACCTGATTTGCTCTGCCCGCTTTTTAACAAAACCGCTTGAATTGATGGGTGAAAATGGCAACATTTTAAAAGCCATTTTGTGCGGCGGGATAGAAATAACAAGAGGCATGATTGAACTGAATAACTGCCTATTGCCTTTGAAAATAAAACTGATTGCGGCGTCTGGCTTGATTGGATTTGGCGGCATATGTGTGATTATGCAATCGTTTGCATTTTTGAAAAAACTGGATATAAAATTTGGGTTTGTGATTTTGCAAAAACTTGTTCAAGGCGTATTGGCGGCTGTGTTTGCAAGTTTGATTGTGCTTTTAGTGTGAATTTTAACTTTAAATTAAAAATTTGTGTTGGGCTTTGTTTGACAAGGATAAAAAAATATTTTAAAATTATTGTATGAATAACAAGCAAACAGTTGAATATTTGAACAAAGATGTTCCAACTATCAAACGAGATATCAGATTGAGGATGCTTTTTGCCGTGCTGTTTATTGTTGCATTTGTTTGGCAAATTATTATGCTCTTCAAACTTTCAACCGCTCCATCCGTTTTGATGATTGTTTTGGCGGCGGTGACTATGATTTTCAGCACAATGTACGCTTTCACTTCCATATTGTACGCAATCAACGGACTTAGGAATGTGGAAAGGGTTAAACATAGAGGCAAATCCGCAAGCCGAGTTAATTTTGTGATGAATATTGACAAACGCAGTTTTATCCACCTCTATTCTTTTATAACCCGCATTTTGTCAATTGTGGCTTTGGCATTGCTTGTGTCTGCCGCAACATATTCCCTACTTTCATTTGTTTATTACAATCAAATTTCATTTTATTTGCCAGCGATTTTTGCCTTTGTTTGTTGGTGCTTTAACAGTTCTTATCATATTAAAAATGAAATTTATGTGTTCCAAAACGTAAACCGCTACAACAGCATTTATTATTAAATTTTGTTAGCGTTTTAGCCAAACGGAAAGATTTATTTGATGTACAAAGGACACAAAATTTAGATTTAAAAAAGGAGTTTTACTTTTAAGTATCACTCCTTTTTTGTTGCACTTAACAACATCCATATTTATAACGTCAGAGAAATAAATGGGTTTATTGCAAACATTTAAATTTTATAGATAAACAAAGTGTTTTTTTAAGTTAAATTTACCAACCACGACGGTCGTCATCGTCGTCAAAACCAAATTTGCTTTTTTTGATTTTTTTAAAATTGTTTTCAGATTCCATCCTCGCCCTTCTGAAATCATTTTCAGTATCCATTCTTGCTCGTCTAAAATCGTCATCAATTTCCTTTTTTGATTTTTTAAAATCGTTTTTAATTTCTTTGTTTGCCTTTTTAAAGCCTCTTTTTTCCTCTTTTTCGGCTTTTCGGAATTCATTCTCTACTTCTCTCTCGTTCCTAGCAAATTCTTCTTCTACTTCTCTTTCGTTCCTAGCAAATTTATCATCTATGTCATCATCATAGTCCTCAACTTCGTCGTCAAAATCCGTATCTATATCATCGCCAAAGTCATCATCAAAGTCTTCGTCTTCATCCTCATCGTCGAAATCTGCGTCCTCTTCATCTTCATCTTCATCGTCATTATCAAAGAAATCGTCATCATCGTCGTCATCATTGTCAAAGAAATCATCATCGTCGTCGTATTCTTTTTGCAATTTTTTCAAATCAACGTCAAGATAGTCGATAGAAACATCATAGCCTTTTTTCATCATTTTTAAGGCCTTGCTATCCCTCAAAAGTTGCTCTTCTGAATATTTTTTAAAGTCGCAAAAATTTTCTGCTAATACTTCTTTTGCATCACGTTTACAAACTGAAAGGCTTTTATTTTCATCCGTCAAAATGCAATCTGGATAATAAATTTCAACCCAGCCATGCTTTTTAAAAACAAGGACAGGCAATCCTTTTCGATTTTTATTTGACATCACGCCTGTATTTTTAACAACTTTTGTGCCACAATTTGGACAAAAATTCACATTGCCAATGCTGGCACCACAATTTTGACATTTCATAAACCCCTCCTTGAAATTTTAATTGTTTAATTGTCAATTATTTTGCTGTAAACATATTCGTAAACATTCGCTGCCAACTCTCTCCAACGTTTGCAAGCCGTTGTTGCGTTGTGGCGAGTGTCCGACTTTATTGAAAGCGAAAAGATTGATTCGGTTGTAAGCGGTTCGAGGATTTTAAGGTCAACAGTGTAACTTCCGTCCTCATTTTTATAGCATTTTGCGATATACTCTTGGTTACGCTTAAATTGCAATTTGTTTTCATCCGCAAATTTGTCAATCTGACCACGCAAACTGGCTGGGATGCGAGTGTAGAACTGTGCCAAACATTCACGCCCTGCCACGGTGATATTGTATCTGCTTTCGTCATTTTCGGTGTTTGGTTTGTAAACAAATTTTGATGTGATAAGTTGAGCCAACAAATCTTTACAATCCATCCAGTTCACCCAATTGTTTTGGCTGGAACAAATCTCCAATATTGAGTTTTCCGTCAACGGAATTTCCATTTTATCCAAAACGTAAAGCAAAATCAGTTTGTTGACAGTATTATCCGGTACAAAATCCATAGTTAAAATCCTTTTGTGTAAATCTTTAAAGTTTGACGTTTTGCAATTATTTTTGTATTTAAAAATTTGCAAAAAAAATATCCAAACTCACTATTTATGACTTTATTATACAATATTCAACAATAAAAGACAACTTTTTAAAACCATAATTAAATTCTTGCTTTGATTATTTTTAGATGTTATACTTATTCTAATTTGTGAGGTGTTTATGAACGAAAATGTTTATGAATTGAGCGAACTTAATAATGCTTGTGACGAGTTTGTTTCTGGCAAATATATTTTGGCGGACATCAAAATTGCTTCCATTTTAAAATTGGTCAATGCGGATGAAAAAGTTAAAAATATCATTGCCTCCACTTTGGTGAATTACGATTTTGTAGCACATTTAAAGCAAGCAATTATTGAAAATGAGGATGAAACTTACACCTTAAATATGCCAACGGACGAAAAACAAATTATTGCGTTTGTTTATTGTTTGCTCTATCGCTTTAACACCAAAGAAATAAATTTTTATGACTTTTTAAACAAGTTTTTCAAAACGGATGAAAATTTAGGGCAAGAATTTAAAGTTTTTGCAGAAAGCATCATTTTGCCTTTTAAAACCGCACTAAATTCGCTTTACTCAAAAAGACATATCATTGTGAATGCAAATGATTATCAAAAAAATTATTACAACAAAATCATGACAACCATTCGCTTGATTATGTCCAATATTGATAATTTTAAATTAAAAATCAACGAAAAAGAAGAATTTACTATGCTTTTAAATTCCCTTTACATCGCCAGCGAAAAGAACGACAAAAAATTGGTGTTTTCTTTGATGATTGGGCTTGACTATTTTTCAAGATGCAACAAGCACGCAAGGAACGCCTACCTCTCTTTGGAAGAATGCTTCACCCGTGACAGCAATATGTAGGTGCATATGACACATATCATGAATTTGCAACCAATTTACTTCGAAAAAATCAAAGACGGAACAAAGATTTTTGAAATTAGGCTGAATGATGAAAAACGCCAAAAAATTAAGGTTGGTGATTGCATTATTTTTGCAAATCAAGCCGACAAAAACCAAACAATTGAAGTCGTTGTTAAAGATTTGTTACATTTTAACTCATTCAAACAAATGACAAACAGTTTGCCATTGCCCCAAGTTGGATTTGATGGTTTGAATGCCAGCCAAGTTGAAAAAATTTATCACGAGTTCTACTCCACCGAAAATGAAAAGCACTATGGCGTGCTTGCAATAAAAGTTAAATTAAAATAAAGAAAACGTTTTATTAAGTTTGCTATAATTAAAAAATGACTACAAGAACATAGTCATTTTTTAATATTGCACCTAATTTATGCTAACATCAGTTTAAATCATTTGCTGTTTTTAATTGATTTTTTGATAGAGTTTGTTGCCGATGGTTGCCAAAAGAATGTAGATTGCAACGGATGCAAGTGCAACCGGAATTGTGAATAGACCGATGTAAAGTGCCAATCCGAACGTTGCAATTTTTTCAGCCAAGGCGAAGTATAAAATCATTGGGAACAGGCAAATTGCCATGTCGATAAACATTGTGATAAGCAGACTCAAACCTTGTTTTGACGCTTGGGCTTCGTTTGTCCAGTTTAGTTTTGGGAAACGCAAGTTGATAAGCAAGCCCAAACCTGAACACATAAACAGATAAATCACGCTAAAAATGATTATCATCAAACTCAAAACAATGCCTGGTTTAAATAGCAGACAAAATCCGATTTCGCCAACAAGCAAACACGGCAAGTTGAGCAATAAATTGAATAAAATTTTGCTTATAGCGATGTCCTTAAAACGCACCGGCATACTCTTTAAATTTAAAAACTTTGTGCCTTCCATTGAAATTGAAACTGAGGTTGTTGGTGCAATGCCAAGGCAAAGTGGAACTGTGAAAACTTCTAACGCCACAAAAATGCTGACAACAATTGGGTCAGTTGCTGGCACAGATTTGTAAATGCCGTACATCATAAACGAAAGCACAATCGCAAGCAAAGGCCCCATGATGCCGTTCATAAGATAGGTCGGGCTCATCACAAAACCACGTGCTTCCCTAGCCAAAAGTGAACTTACAACCGATTTTTGCTTGTAAATTATCGGCTTTTGTTTGACTGGTTTTTTTGAGGTTGTAACAAGCAAGTTTTTGTTTATGCGGTTGTAACCCAACATGATTATGGCAATTGTAACCGACATATATGCCAAGCATATTGCAACAAAAATCAGGAACTGCAAAATTGAGCTTTCGCTCATTGCCTTTTGAAGGAAATGTGCAAACGGAAACACAATTTTAAACCACAATGGAGTTTCCACTGAAAGCATAGCGGTCATTGTGTTGCTGTTGGCAAAATAGATGACAACTGTTATGCCAATTGCAAAGATAACGCTTAAAATGCTGCGCATAAGCATTTTGTTTTTCATTTTTGAAGATATTGCATTGATTGCCCAAGCAAACACGCTGCACAGCAATTGACTGAATGCCGGTGCAAGCAACAACGCAAGCAAAGCAAACACAACATTTGCCACTGTAATTTTGCAAAATATGAAATAGACGACGAATGTTGGCAGCAAAATCATTGAAGAATAAATCGTCGTAATTAAATACGAACTCAACAATTTTGAGACAACAATTTCGCTTTGTTTTAGCGGCAGACTAGAAAGCATTTCAAAGTCTTTGGTTTTGTAAAAATAGCCTTGCGTGTCAGTTATCGTGAGCATTAGCACCATAAAAGCACTAAAAACGCTGCCCACCAAAAGAATATTTTTTGCAAAGCCGAACGCATTCATACTTTTTGCCATGAGGTACATATTGTAGCCCATACTGAATGCCACAAGTAAAAACAATAGGCTGATTATAAGTGCTGTGGAACTAAATTTTTTTTTGCCTTTTATGTTGAATGTGCGGCTTAAAGTTTCTTTTATATAGATTTTTGTCAGGTTAATCGTGTTTGTCATTTTCCAACTCCAAGAACACATTTTCAAGGCTTTGCATACCCTTCACTTCTTCCATTTTGCCAAACACAACCAGTTTGCCCTGCTTAATTATTGCAACTTGGTCGCAAATTTTTTCTGCCACATCCAAAACGTGTGTGGAATAGAAAATTGTTGCCCCATTCTTTGCCATTTCTTGCATAATCAACTTCATTTCGTGGCTGCTGATTGGGTCAAGACCGACAAAAGGCTCATCCAAAAGCAACAGACGTGGGCTGTGAATAAGTGCGGATACGAGCGCCAACTTTTGCTTCATCCCGTGGCTATATGAGGAAATTGGATTTTGAAGTGCATCAAAAATGCCGATTCGCTTTGCATACTCCTCTATTTTTTGCTTGCGGTCGCTTTCGCTCATTTTGAAAATGTTGGCAATAAAATTGAGGTATTCAATGCCGGTTAAATATTCATACAAGTCCGGATTATCCGGCAAATACGCCAAAATCCGTTTTGCTTCCATTGGATTTTTCTTCACATCAATGCCGTCAATTTTGATTTCACCTTGCTCAAAATTCAAAATGCCAGCAATTGCCTTTAAAGTGGTGGTTTTGCCCGCACCGTTGTGACCGATAAAAGCGCAAATTTGCCCAGTTTGGACAGTTAAACTTAAATCGTCAACAGCCACCTTTTCGCCATATTTTTTGGTTAAATTTTTGATTTCTAACATCTATTCCCCCTTATTTGCCTTAAAAATTGCTTCCGCAAACTTTAAATAATCATCATATTTTGCAATGGCAATGCCTTTTGCCTTGTCACCAAGCAACAAAAGTGTGTCGCCCTCTTTAATATCAAACTCTTCCCTAGCCTGCTTTGGGATAACAATCTGCCCTTTTTCACTCACTTTTACAGTCCACAAAAATTTGTCCTGTTTTTCACTTTTCTTTGCCATAAATCTCTCCTTATATCTTATACGTCCACTCTACCGCAATATTCCACCCCAAGTCAAGCAAAACAACCACAAAGTAAATTTTTTCTTACTTTTCCTACTTTTAAAAATACAAAAAAAACACAAGTTGCATAAACTTGTGTTTTCGATTGGTCCCGAAGGTCGGGGTCGAACCGACATGATATTGCTATCGCAAGATTTTGAGTCTTGTGCGTCTGCCATTTCGCCACTTCGGGATATTAAGGTTGTCCGACGTGGTGAAGGATTTTTCGCCACTTCGGGTTATTCATATGTATTCCCTTGCGGGATGGAGGCACCAACCAGATTTGAACTGGTGAGTGAAGGTTTTGCAGACCTTTGCCTTACCACTTGGCGATGGTGCCATATAAAATTGCTCCACATCGGTGCTTAAAACTCTATTAGTATATATGAAAAAAAATAAAAAATCAACCCATTTTGCAAATATTTTCCAAATTTATTTAATTAGTTTGTCAAATTGTTGTTTTATTGATATCCCTTGATGCTCGGATTTATTCAAATCCTCTTCATTAAAGAAAATAAAATGAAAAAATCTCTCGTTATGAGAGATTTTTTGTGTTTTATATTAAAGTACTATTATTTCCTTGGAAATTTAATGTTGGCTTGAGCGGCGGCGAGCCTTGCGATTGGAACGCGGTATGGTGAGCAACTTACATAGTCAAGACCAATTTTGTGGCAGAATTCAATACTTGAAGGGTCGCCACCATGTTCACCACAGATACCTGTGTGAAGTTTTGGATTTGTTGATTTGCCAAGTTGGATTGAAAGTTCCATAAGTTTACCAACGCCGTTAGTGTCAAGACGAGCAAATGGGTCGCTTTCGTAAATTTTGTTTGCGTAGTATGAAGGCAAGAATTTGCCAGCATCGTCACGGCTGAAACCGAATGTCATTTGTGTCAAGTCGTTTGTACCGAAACAGAAGAAATCAGCGTCTTTTGCGATTTCGTCGGCGGTCAAAGCGGCACGTGGGATTTCAATCATTGTGCCAACTTCGTATTTAAGGTTAGATTTTGCCTCTGCAATAACCTTGTCTGCTGTGTCAACGACAACACGTTTAACAAATTGAAGTTCCTTAATTTCGCCAACAAGTGGAATCATAATTTCTGGAACAACTTTCCAATCAGGATGACGATTTTGAACAGCAATTGCAGCCTTGATAACTGCTCTTGTTTGCATGATGGCAATTTCTGGGTAAGTAACTGCCAAACGGCAACCACGGTGACCCATCATTGGGTTAAATTCGTGCAAATCTGCAATAAGTTGTTTGATTTGAGCAACTGTTTTGCCTTGTGTTTTTGCAAGGGCTTCAATATCTTCTTCACTTGTTGGAACAAATTCGTGAAGAGGTGGATCCAAGAAACGGATTGTAACAGGTTGACCTTTAAGAGCTTCCATCAAACCTTCAAAGTCTGCTTGTTGCATAGGTTCGATTTTTGCAAGAGCGTGTTCACGTTCTTCAACAGTGTCGGCACAAATCATTTCACGGAATGCGCCAATACGTGC
The DNA here is from genome assembly GCA_002406115.1 of Christensenella sp. UBA4626. Lineage (GTDB taxonomy): Bacteria > Bacillota > Clostridia > Christensenellales > UBA1242 > Onthoplasma. The sequence goes on along the minus strand of DHNC01000035.1, from coordinate 47,210 downwards.
TGGGTCAAAGAACATATGCTCTGTACGACACAAACCAATGCCTTGAGCGCCAAGTTCTGCTGCACGTTGAGCGTCTTTTGGAGTGTCAGCATTTGTTTTTACGCCAAGTGCTTTATATTTGTCTGCCAAACGCATAATGCGGCCGAAATAACCGCTGTTAGGGTCAGCAGGAACAGTTTTGATAATGCAATCATAGATTTTGCCGCTTGTACCATCAAGTGACAATGCGTCGCCTTCGTGGAAAACTTTGCCAGCAAGTGTGAAGCATTTGTTTTCTTCATCCATTTTGATGTCGCCACAACCAGAAACGCAGCAAGTGCCCATACCACGAGCAACAACGGCAGCGTGAGATGTTTGACCACCACGAACGGTTAAGATACCTTGGCTGAATTTCATACCTTCGATATCTTCTGGGCTGGTTTCAAGACGAACAAGCACAACTTTTTTGCCTGCTTTGCCCTCTTTTACAGCGTCTTCTGCGGTGAACACGATTGTACCAGCAGCAGCGCCTGGGCTTGCAGCGATACCTTTGCCAACAACATTGTATTTATCGGCATTTTTAAGTGCTTCTGCGTCAAATTGTGGGTGCAAAAGCATATCGAGAGATTTAGCATCAATTTGCATCAATGCTTCTTTTTCGCTAATCATACCCTCGTCAATCAAATCGCAAGCAATTTTGATTGCAGCGGCAGCAGTACGTTTGCCGTTACGGGTTTGAAGCATATAAAGTTTTTTATCTTCAATTGTAAATTCCATATCTTGCATATCACGATAGTGATGTTCAAGAGTGTTGCAAATTTGTTTAAATTGTTCATAACATTCTGGCAAAATTTCTGCCATTTTGCTGATTGGCATTGGAGTGCGCACGCCGGCAACAACGTCTTCGCCTTGTGCGTTCATCAAAAATTCGCCCATCAAGCCTTTTTCACCTGTGGCTGGGTTACGTGTGAATGCAACGCCTGTACCAGATGTTTCGCCCATATTGCCGAAAGCCATCATTTGAACGTTGACTGCTGTACCCCAACTATATGGAATGTCGTGATCCATACGATAGATGTTTGCACGTGGGTTATCCCAACTGCGGAATACTGCTTTGATTGCTTCAAAAAGTTGTTCTTTTGGGTCAACTGGGAAGTCTTTGCCCAATTGCTTTTTGTATTCTGCCTTAAATTCGTTTGCAAGTTCTTTTAAGTCATTTGCGTCCATGTCAAGGTCAGATGTGTAGCCTTTACGTTCTTTAAGTTGGTCGATAAGTTTTTCAAAATATTTTTTGCCAACTTCCATAACAACGTCACTGAACATTTGGATAAATCTGCGGTAGCAGTCATATGCCCAACGAGGGTTGCCGCTTTTGCGTGACAAAGTTTCAACAACTTCATCATTCAAGCCGAGGTTCAAAATTGTGTCCATCATACCAGGCATAGATGCCCTAGCGCCAGAACGAACTGAAACCAACAATGGATTTTCTTTATCACCGAACTTTTTGCCAGTGATTTTTTCCATTTTGGCAATGTATTCCATAATTTCTGCTTGAATACCAGCGTTGATTTGTCTGCCATCTTCGTAGTATTGTGTGCAGGCTTCGGTTGAAATTGTAAAGCCTTGTGGCACTGGCAAACCGATTTTTGTCATTTCAGCAAGGTTTGCGCCTTTACCGCCAAGCAATTCACGCATTGAGGCGTCGCCTTCGCTGAATAAGTAAACGTACTTTTTCATAAATCTCCTTTTAAATTTTACCCTTATATGATACAAAACGTCAAAAAAAAAGGCAACTAATTTGATAGCGTTTGCTTAAATCAGTTGTCTTTTAATCTATATTTTAAATCTAACTATCTTCCTATATGAAATTAGTCATTTGTTTTGAGTTCGTCTGCTGGAACTTCTTGAACATCTTCTTCATCAGGGTTTACCAACTCTTCTGCTGGGTTAAATTCTGGGATAACAATTTCTGTTGTTTCAGTTTTTGCTTCTTCAACTGGCTCAACAACTGTTTCAGCAGTTGTTTCCTCTTCTGATTTAACTTCTGCTTCGGTTGTTTTACCTTTGTTTTTAGATACAATTGCTTCAACATAATCGCTGCGGAATTTTTCAATTTCTGCTTGTTTTTGTTCAACTTTTTTGATGTAAGCCAAATAAGTTTCCCTTGCTTGGTACATCAATTTGATTTCCTTGTTATACTCTTTTTCAAGTTTGCTTTTGCCAGTTTTTGAATTGATTGTATTCTTTTGATCTTTATACGCATTTTCAAGGCTTAAAATGCTCAGATTAAATTCTTCATCACAGCCACCAACACGAGCCTTTGTTGAACAAGGGACAACTTCCTTACCTTTTTTGTTTACATAGCCAAATCTGCCGTCAATAGCAACTGCTGCAAGGCCATTTTCGTCGAATGGTTCAACGTAATCATAACGGCAAGGAACAACTTTTTTGCCTTCGGTGTCAATTTTGCCCATTTTGCCCAATTGAGAAACAGAAGCATAGCCATTTTCAAATTCAGAAGCCATATCAAATTTGAAAGGAATAATAGTGTCACCTTCCAAATCAATATAACCATATTTTTTGTCAAGTTTAACAGCAAGCAAGCCATCAAAAATTTTGCCTCTAATGTCGGTGTAAATGATAGGCGCAGCAGGTCTGATTTTTATGCCTTCTGCCATTTTTGCTTCATAAATTGTGCCCCACTTGCCGTTTTTTGTTACAATTGCATAGTTAAAATGAAAACTAACTGGGAAGTCGAAAGTCAAATCTGTTACTGTTTTGTTGTTAAAATCAACCAATGTGTAAGAAAATTCTCTTTTAACGCTATCATATGTGCCAACACTGAAAAGATTGTTTGATGCCATGCTGATTGTATCGTACATCATTGGGAGGATGACTTCGCCTTTACCATCAATGACGCCTTTTTTGCCACCTTTTTCAGCAACATACACATCTGTATCAATTTCATAAATTTCGTTGTAATCAAGTTGTGTAATCAATTTACGTTTTTGTGCATCAAGCAAACCGTATTTTTCATCTTTGCAAACTATTTTTACGTCGCCTTTATCTGTTGCGGCTTCAAAATCAAAATAGTCTTCTTTGTATGATTTCAATTTCATACTTAATTTTGTCAATAAACCCATATAAAACTCCTTTTTACGCTTTGATTATATGCACAAAAGTGTGATTTGTCAATATTTAAATAGAAGTTTTTATGATAAAAATTGTAAAAATTTATAAACTTGGTTTAAACAAATTCAAAAGCCTTGATTTTCGCATTAAATTTGCATTTCAAAATCAAATTTAGCAAGCGTAAGGCCTGCTTTTTTATTGTGTCGGAATAGGTTTCGCCTTGCTGATTTAATGCAACCGATTTAAGGAAAGAATAAACCTTTTTGTCAATCTGCATGGTGGCAAAATTTGCACTTGAAACAAACTCGCCCGTCGTGCGGTCAAGATAAACAATATTTGTGTGGTCAAAGTTGAGTGTCATGCCACTGAAATCAATAAATTTGATGATAAATGACACCAAAGCCTCGCAAGGCTGTTCTGTTTCAATTTGTTTTAACGCATTGAGGGTGATGACAAACAAATCCGGCTCTTGCTTTTCGGGTGGCAAAATGGTTTTGATGATATCCAGCACAATATATCCAAAAATTGTTTTGTTATAATCCATTGTTAAGCCATAAAAACCGTCAAGTACGTTTACGCTCGTAACTGTCCTTGTTGCACCTGTTTTGTTGATATTAAACTCGGCAAAAGTGAACGGCATACAAGAGGATTTTAATTTAGATTTTTCCTTTTTTACACCTCTAAAATTTGCAGTGATTATACCCTGCTCCAAACTAAAAATGGAAGCAAGTTTGTCCGCTTCCTTATAGTCAGTCAGTTTTAAGATTATACCTTTAACTTTTGTATCCATAATTTTAAAGACTTAAACTATTTTCCGCCTCACTCAAAACCTGCTCACGCAAAGTTTCGGTCTTTTCAAAATCTGCGGCAAGCACATAAAAACAAGGGTTACCCGTACGGAGAAATGACAAATAATATTCATTTGCTAAATCGGATTTAAATTTCATATTTACCCCCTAATTTATTTTATGATGAGATTGGAATTTTATTCACTAATCAGTTTCGACTGTTAAGCCAAAATCTTTCAACGCACGCTCATCGTTGCGCCAATTGGCTTTCACTTTTACATATATTTGCAAATTTACTTTTTCGCCCACCAATTTTTCAATTGACTGCCTTGCTTTTGTGGAAATTTGCTTTATCATATCACCATTTTTGCCCAAAATTATTGCTTTGTGACTGTCTTTTTCGCAATACATATCCGCAAAAATTTGGATTGGCTTTTCATTTTCACGATAATCTGTCACCACCACTTGAATGCCGTGTGGAATTTCGTCATCAAGCAACAAAAGTGCCTTTTCCCTAACAATTTCAGCACACATATGACGAAGATTTTTATCGGTGTATTCGTCAACCGGATAATATCTCATTTTATGGTCGTATTCGGGCAAATATTTTTTTATCATATCAAGCAAAACATCGCAATTTTTGCCGGTCAAGGCTGAAATTGGCAAGATTTCGTCAACTGTTGCAACCGAACTTAATTCAGCAAGTTGAGGGTACAATTTTTCGTACTTAACCTCGTCAATTTTGTTGATAAGCAAAATCTTTTTGGCACTGGCAGTAACTTTTTTGTTGAGCGCAACATACTGCTGAACCAAAGGTTTTTTGGCTGAAATTAGCATTAAAACAATTTCTGTGTCCGCTTGCGCATTTTCAATTTGCTTGTCCATTTGGTCGTCAATTTTGGTTGCCCTTTTGTGATAACCTGGGGTGTCCAAAAATACGATTTGACAAGTTTTGTCGTTGTAAATGCCAGTTATATTTTCACGTGTGGTTTGGCTTTTTGGGCTTACAATTGCCACTTTTTCGCCCACTAATTGATTTATCAACGTGGATTTGCCCGCATTGGTTTCCCCCAAAATGGTGACAAAACCAGATTTAAAAGTCAAACGGGTGATGTTTAAGGAATTTAAAATCTCTTCTTGCTTGGCAGTCATAATTTTTTCATCCTCTTTTTCTATGTGGTCATAACCAAAAAGGTGCAACATGGCATGGCAAAACAAAAAGCAAATTTCACGCTTCAAACTGTGGCCGTATTCCTTTGCTTGCTTTTGTGCCCTTTCAACACAAAGCACAATGTCACCAAGCAACAACTTGTGGTCAACAGGGTCAATGTCGCAAGCATAATCTTTAAGTTTAAGTTTTTGCCCAACTTGGACATTTGTGTATGGATAGGACAGCACATCCGTAACTCTATCAATATTGCGGGTGTTTGCATTTAGAGTGCGAATTTCTTGCGGAGAAACAAATTTTAAATTTACTTTTATACTTTTTGGAGCATGCAAAAACAAATAGACTTGTTGTTCAACTTGTTTAAGCCCTTCCAAAATGGATTTATCAATTTGTTGCTCGCCATAAAACTCAATCATTTATCTGCCCTTGAATTGTAATTATTGTGTAAGCGTACATGGTGTCAGCCACAATTTCAGTTTTGACCTGTTGATCCAACAACTCATAATTTTGTGGCAATTTTGCCTGTGCTTCCTGCTGAGATTTTTCAACAAGTGACTGTTTTTCCGCTTCAAAATCATGCTCGATTTGCGTTGGAGCAAGTTCGTAAAAGCAAGTCACCTTTCTTTTAAGCGGAACCAGACTGCTTACATTTTCATTATAACTTACATTTTCAAAAAGAGCAAACGAATTTTTATTTTTGCCACAAAATATGCGGTGGTTAAAAATGTAATATTCGTAAGTGAGTTGTTTTTTGCCGGTGCGGGTTAAAACGGTATCCTGTTTTGTAAGTTTTGAAGCCCCAACCACAAACATTTTGGCTTGGATTTCTGCCATTGGTTTTACTGAAATTTTGTTGCCACTTTTGTCCAAATTGAATGGCAAAACCAAAATATCCCCTTTGTTGACATAGTCGCCAATTTTAACATTCAAACTGCCGGTCACCACATCCAAACTGGTTATAATCCCATTAAAATTCGCTTTTATCGGCTGATATTCCTCTAGCTCGTAAACCAATTTTTCGCTCAAATTTATGATTATCGTTGTGCCCTTTTTTACCACTGAAACTTGCGCTAATCGGTCGTAATGTTCCAGCAAAATTGTTTGTATCTCTTGCCCAGATTTAACATTTATTTTTCCGGTTTGCACCCCATTTTGCTTTAAAACTTGAACAATATCTGCAACATTTAAGTCCTTAACACCAAAAACACGGATTTGCCAAACATAGTTGCCGGCAAAAAAATAAAAAATCGCACCGACAAACAAAGCAATCACAAGCCCTAAATTTGCCACCAAAATCTTTGGAAGACGTTTGATTATATTGGCAGTTTTTTGTGCTTTGAAATTTGTGATGTATTTTTGTGCTTTTTTGCAAAATTTGTCTGGAATTTCAAATTTAACTTGGTCGTGAGATGGGCGTTCGACATTCATCAACACAATTTTTTTGTTATATAGCGTTTTTAGCAAGTTGTCGATATTATAGCCTTTTAAATCGTACTTCATTGCACCACCATGGAAACAATCTCACCAACAATAACGCAAGTTGTTTTGTCCAAATATTTAACCTTTAATTGGCTGCCCTCAACGGTCAACAACTGCTTTTTAAGTTGAAATTGCATTTTGTTTTGGTCAAAGCCAACAACCGTTTTTATGCCCTCGATATATAATTGCCCGCCACCTAAGTTTACCAACCTATAATTTGTTGATGCACCGGAACTGGCAAGCATTTTTTCAATTTCTCCCATCATGCTCATAAAAAAATATATGATTTTGCTTTGTCAATCATGAGTGAGAGGATAAATAATCTTATAACATTTGCTTTATTTGTCGCTAGATAATGGCACAAAACTAAAATCTTTTTTGTTTAAATAAACAAATTTATTTTTCAAAACTCGCTTATGGTTGTTTTCAGTCACAAAAAAAAGGACAAAACTTTTAAGCTTGTCCCTTTTGGTTTTCATTTCAAGCCTAACGCTTAAATTTTTTGTTCGGTTGTATCCTCCACAACAGGTTGTTCTTGATTAAGTTTTTCAAGATATTCGGTTGCGTTTAAATTCATCAAGACATATCTTAAAAGATTTACATTTGCGCCATTTATGAACCTTGCGAAATAATAAATGAATCTTGGCTCGCCACAGTCAATCAAAGCACGTTGCAAACTGTCTATATCAGCACCTTTTATAAACCTTGCAAATCTGTAGATTTCGTAAGCCCTATGAGTGTTTTCAATTGCCTGTTGCAAAGATTTAATGTCTGCACCCTTAACCTCGTAGGCAAACCTGAACAAAAGTGAAGCATCCACAGTTGCAATCAATACCTGTTGCAATTTAAGCACATCATAGCCCTTGCCTCCTGCCGCAAGCCTAAAAATTGCCGCTGGATTTTTTGTTGCCAAAATTGCGTCTTCAAGGCTAGCCTTTTCAACATCTTTCACCGTTAATGCAAATTTGACAATCCAATATGTATGTTTTGTTTTGATGATTGCGTCTTGAAGTGCTGCAACATCTGCGCCGATAACGTTGTTTGCAAATTTATAAATTGAACTAGGTTCATTCAACCCAATAACTTTTTTCTGCAAACTATTTACGTCCGCACCCCTAACAGTTAAAGCAAAATCCACGCAAGCATGAGCGTCGTTTTTTGCCTCTACAACTGTTTGAAAACGCTTAACGTCTGCCCATGGGACCTGTGCAACATATTCGCAAATATCGCTTACTGAATATTTTGTTGCCACGATGTTTTCAAGTTCTTCCAATTCTTTTGTTTTGTTGCCGTTGTTGAGGTTGTAACTTTGATTTGCTGCCTCAATAATTCTTTTAATTTCTACCATAATTTTACCTCTGCTATAACTTTAATGCTTGTTTTGTTTATTTTTTCATTTGTGTTTCCACATATGTTTCGTAATCAATTTCTTTGTCGTACTCCAAAGTTTTGTTTATGCGGATTATTCTGTTTGCCACTGTTGACATAATTTCTTCGTCGTGAGTTGAGAAAATCATGCAACCTTCAAACCTTTCCATGCCTTTGTTGAGTGCGGTGATGGATTCCAAGTCCAAATGGTTGGTTGGTTCGTCAAGCAACAAGAAATTGCCTGATTGCAACATCATCCTTGCCATCATGCAGCGAACTTTTTCGCCACCGGAAAGCACTTTTGCCTTTTTTTCTGCCTCTTCACCACTGAAAAGCATCCTGCCAAGCCAACTGCGCAAGAATGTTGCGTCGGTTTCTTTGGTGTATTGTCCAATCCATTCCACAAGGCTTAAATCGCAATTTTCAAAATAGTCATTGTTGTTTTGTGGCAAATATGTTGGAGTGATTGTTTTGCCCCATCTAACTTCGCCTTTGTAATTTGTGTCCTTGCCTGCCAAAATGTCCATCAAACTGGTCACAACATTGCTGTTGTCGCTCATAATTGCAATTTTGTTGTCCGGACGCACTGTAAACGAAACATTTTCAAACACACCCGGTTTTGTAAGTTTGTTGACGTACAGAATATCGTTGCCTATGCGTTGGTCAAACTTAAAATCAATGTAAGGATATTTCCTGCTGCTTGGTTTGATGTCTTCAATTGTCAAACGTTCCAACTCTTTCTTTCTGCTTGTGGCTTGCTTGGATTTTGAGGCGTTGGCACTAAACCTTGCAATAAATTCTTGCAACTCTTTTGCACGCTGTTCTGCCTTTTTGTTTTGTTCCTTTTGCTGCCTCAAAGCCAGTTGACTGGATTCATACCAAAAGTCGTAGTTGCCGATATACAAATTTATTTTGCCATAATCAATATCGCAAATATGTGTGCAGACCTTGTTTAAGAAGTGACGATTGTGGCTGACAATAATAATTGTATTCTCAAAATTTAAAATAAATTCTTCCAACCAGCGGATTGTTTTGACGTCCAAATTGTTTGTAGGTTCGTCCAAAATCAAGTTGTCTGGATTGCTAAACAAGGCTTGGGCAAGCAAAACTTTAACCTTAATTTTGCTGTCAACATTAGCCATAAGTTCGTTGTGCAATTCTTGTGGGATTTCCAGCGAATTTAAAAGTTTTTGAGCGTCACTTTCAGCATCCCAGCCGTTAAGTTCGGCAAATTCGGCTTGCAATTCTGCCAAACGATTGCCGTCCTCTTCTGTAAAGTCCTCTTTTACATAATATTTTTCCTGCTCGTCCATCAACTCAACAAGACGCTTATGCCCCATAAGCACGGTACGCAAAACTGTGTAATCGTTGTATTTTTCCTGATTTTGCTCCAAAACAGACAATCTTTCTTTTGGTGGGATAATAACTTCACCTTTATTTGGCTCCAATTCACCTGAAAGCACCTTCATAAATGTGGATTTGCCAGCACCGTTGGCACCAATAACGCCATAGCAATTACCTTTTGTGAACTTCAAATTTACTTCATCAAATAATTTTCTGCTGCCAAATTGGACAGCAACATTGCTTACTGTTATCAAAATAAACTCCTAAATAAATATATTTTCGCCTTTAATTTAACACAAAACCAAGTTTAATGCAACAAAAAACTTGTGCTTTTTGATGTGAACACAAGTTGTTTTTGGTTTTTTATTGCTAAAATTTGTGTGGTTGCCTAGTCTTGCTGGTTTAAAATTTGACTTGATGGCTTTGGTTTAAAAATCAATTTGCCAAGTTGAATGGCAATGTAAATTGCAACATATCCAAACAAAACGCCAGCCAAAACATCGCTGCAAAAATGTACGTTTAAATAAATTCTGCTAAAACTTACTGTCAAAATCAAAATTGAAAGCAAAATGCTAAAAACAATTCTGCATGGCATATTGCGGATTTTTTTATTTACAAAGTAAATAAGCACACCATAAAAAGCAAGACTTATCATTGTATGTGCACTTGGAAAACTAAATCCGATTTCATGTATAAGCATCATTTCGGGACGTGGACGGCGGACAATATATTTGACACTAACACAAAGCAAAGCGGCGGTGACAGCAGCTATCAAACTGACCCAGCCCACTTTTCTATCTTTTGAAAAAATTGTCACCAAAACACCGATTAGGAAAATCACCCACCATTCGCCAAAATAAGTTACAACCTTAAAAAATCCTGTCCAAAAATTGGTTTGATGTTCATACAAAAAAACGTTCAAGCCGTCGATTTTGAAGTTATAGCCAACTTTTAACATAATAAGAATGGCAATAAAACCGCAAAGTGCGATGATTGCCGAAGATAAAAAAATAATTTCTTTGCTTTTGTTTTTCATAAAATTATTATAACCCACTTTTTAAAACTTTGTCAAAATCATGTCGTCCGAAAACAATTTAAAACAAAAAATGCCTCGCAAGCAAGGCATAAATTGAATAAATCCAAAAAATTATTTGCTCAAAAATCTGCGGACATCGTCAAATGTCTCACAATCAGAATGTTGAGTGTAATAAACCAAACAAGCCATTGCGTTGACTTCAAACAAAACATCCAAAGCCACTTTCACAATGTCTTTTGTTGTGATTTCTTGTTGTTGAAGTGCAAACAATTTGGTTTCAATCCTGCTGGCAATATCCTCAGCAGTTTCTGCCACGTTTGTGCAATAGATTGCATATTTAACACTTTCCACCAACTTTTCAATTTTGAAAGGTTCACGCACATTGTCAACATTTGTTACAACCATTGGATTTGCTTCAACAGTTTCGTAAGTTGTGAAACGTTTGCCACAAACAAGGCATTCTCTACGCCTACGAATACTGGTGTCTTTCAAATATCGGCTGTCTACAACTTTACTTTCATTATTACCGCAAAATATACAACGCATTTTAAATTTTTCTCCCTTTTTATATAATGCTTTCGTCCAAAACTGCAATCAACAAGGTTGACTTGAAGTTCGACATATTCTTTGTAGTAGCATACCACAAAACGTCAAATTTAGCAACAAAAAAACATACAATTTTTAAAGTTTTTAAAATTTAATGCAAAAATTTTGTTTTGATAATAAAAAATATAATACCACAACAACTGGTATGAGCATGAAATTATTTACCTAATATTTGGAAACTCGCCTCATCCTCTTAAATTTGGAAATGCGGTTTTAAAATTGGCAACCTAGGATAAAAAATAAAAATTGATTTATCTTTCCTGCTGGTTCAATGCGATTATATTTTGTTTTCCTTTTGGTGGAGGTGGAGGCGGCGGCGTTTTGTTATCCTCAACATACAATTCCACCAATATAACATCCACCCCAATTTTGCAAACGCAATTGAATGGAATAAAAATATCTTTGCTTCCCTTAAACAATCCCCAAAAACCCGAACTTGATTGCGGCACAATAAAGCCAAGTGCTTTTGCGGTGACGATGTCAAAAATTATGTCGGTGATATGTCCCAAACATTTGCCGTCCACCGTGTTGATAACCTGTTTGCATTTCAGTTCTTGGAAAGAAACTTCCATATATTTACATATGAAATTTTGTTAAAAAAAATGCCAAAATATGTTGTATTTTGACAAATTTTAAATGTAATGCTATTTGATTTTTGCAAATTGCATTGTATACATTGCATTTTTTAGATATCTATAATTTATCCTAATTTAAATACAAGCCAACATCTTTGAGTGCGAGTTTTGTTTTGGCGATAAGTGGTTTGCCAGCGCTTGTGCGAGTTTGAATTGTGATATCATTCACATCAACTGCGTAAACTTTATCCTTATCTTGCAACACAACTTCGCCTGTCACAATCGGTGAAATGATTGCAAAAACTTTTTCCTTGCCTGTCACAATTTTCAAGCCCTTGCGGTTGCGTGCGCTGATTGGAAGTTCGTTAAGGCTGAACTTTTTGCCATTGCCCTCTGGCGTTACAACCAAAACTCTATCAAGAGTGTTGACCTGACTTGCGAAAATAACCTTTTCTTTGTCGTTCAAACTCATACCAATAACGCCGCCGCTTGCTCGTTTTGTCACTGGCACAGTTTTATATTCCACGTTGACAGCCATGCCGTCGCTGCTAACCATTAAAATTGATGGCAAATAGTCGTTTATCTGCACGGAAACAACACGGTCAAAATCTTTGAGTTTAAGTGCCACGCTGCCTGTTTTTAAGCCAACATATTCGCTTGCTGGGCTGCGTTTGATATATCCGTCTTGTGTGGTGAAAATAAGTTCAGTATTTTCTTCAAAATCCTGCTCCGCAAACAAGCCAACAACCTTTTCTTTTGTTTCCGCATGGGCAATTTCGCTCATTGCAGTGCCCTTTGTGCTGAATTTGCTGTTTGGAATATCCCTAACTGGGATGCTGAAAAAGTTGCCAAAGTTTGTAAATGCGTAAACCTTGCTGTTCATGCTGGTGTGAACAATCGCCTTGTGAAGAGCATTGATGTTGTCGTAACTATAAGTTGGGCTTGCGTTTTGGATTTGCTTGATATCAAGAGTTTTAAGGCGCAAACCGTCGTTTGTCACTGCCACCGCACATTCAGTATCTAAAAGTTTTTCGATAGGTGTCACAACATAGTCCTCAAAATTGGTTACAATTTGAGTTTTGCGAGGTGTTGCATATTTTGCTTTAATCTCTTTAAGTTCCTTTTTAATCACTGTCATTTGACGTGCTTTGCTGCCCAAAATTGCGGTCAATTCTTCAATCGTTTTGTGCAATTCTTTAAGTTCTTCTTGCAATTTTTCAACTTCAAGGTGAGTCAATCTGCTAAGCCTCATATCCAAGATTGCTTGCGTCTGGATTTCGGTCAAATTAAACCTTGACATCAGTTTTGATTTTGCATCCGCCACCGAACTTGATGTTTTGATAATTTTTACAACCTCATCAATGTTTGCAATTGCAACGCAAAGCCCTTCCACAATATGTGCACGAGCCTTTGCCCTTTCCAAGTCGAATTTTGTCCTGCGCACAATAATGTCGTTTTGGAATTTAATGTAATAATTTAAATATGCCAGCAATCCAAGTTGTTTTGGGCTGCCGTCAGCAATTGCAACGACGTTATAGTTGAAATTAAGTTGCATATCGGTGTGTTTTAAAAGCAAGGCAATAATATTGTCAACATCGCCATCCTTTTTGATTGTGATAACCGCACGGATACCAGTTTTGTCACTTTCATCCGTGATATCGCAAATGTCGGCAAGTTCGTCTTTCATCTTGATTTTAAGGTCGCCAACTGACTTCAAAAATTCCGCTTTATTCACCTGATAAGGAAGTTCTGTTATGACAATATTTGTTTTGCCATTTTTGTCATCTTCGGTGTGGAAAACTGCACGCATTGTCACTTTGCCACGACCAGTTGCGTACGCTTCCTCCATATCCTTGCTTGCACAAATCATGCCGCCAGTTGGGAAATCTGGCCCCTTGATGATTTTAAGCATTTCAGTGAGGGTTATATTTGGATTGTCAATATATGCCACACAGCCGTCAATCATTTCGCCAAGGTTGTGGGTTGGGATGTTTGTTGCCAAACCAACTGCGATGCCTGACGCACCGTTTACAAACAAGTTAGGAAAGCGTCCTGTCAGATAATCCGGCTCTTTAAGAGTGTCGTCAAAGTTAAAACTGAAACTTACTGTGTCCTTATCCAAATCCTGCATAAGTTCCAATGCAAGCGGTGTCAATCTAACCTCAGTGTAACGCATTGCCGCTGCGCTGTCGCCGTCGATAGAGCCAAAGTTACCTTGCCCCTCAACCAGCCTTTCGCCCATAACAAAATCCTGAGCCATACGCACCATTGCGCCATAAACTGAACTATCGCCATGTGGGTGAAATTTACCCAAAGTGTCACCAACCACACGTGCGGATTTTTTAAATGGTTTGTCTGGGGTTAAGCCAAGTTCAATCATATCGTACAAAATACGGCGTTGAACTGGTTTTAAGCCGTCCTCAACACGAGGTAAGGCACGATCCATAATAACATATTCGCTGTAAGGCAACATACTTGAAGACATAACATCTTCAACTGTCATTGTGTAAAGATTGCCTGTTGGTTCAATAGAATTCATCTCTCGTCTTGCCATTAGTTTTCCCCTTCTTTATCTTGCTTGTCGTTTTTCTTTGTTTCAAAGGCATCAACTTTGTTGAAGTTTGCGTTTTTGTTTATATAATCCTTTCTTGGCCCCACATCGTCGCCCATCCACATACTGATTTGCTTGTCCGCCATCATAGCATCTTCCAAAGTAACCCTAATCATGCTGCGGTGCGCTGGGTCCATGGTGGTTGTCCAAAGTTGTTCGGCGCTCATTTCGCCAAGACCTTTATACCTTTGCAAATTGTAATTTTTAAGTTTTGAAGTTATTTCTGTAAGTTCGTCATCAGTGTAACAATACCAAGTTTTATCTTTAGTTGTCACCTTGTAAAGCGGTGGCATACCTACATAAATATTGCCGTTTGTGATAAGCGGACGCATATAACGGAAAAAGAAAGTCAGAAGAATACATCTGATATGCATACCGTCTTGGTCGGCATCGCTTAAAATGATAACTTTGTGATATTTTAAGTTTTCAAGTTTAAAGTCCTCACCAATGCCAGTTCCAAACGCACCGATAATCGTGCGGATTTCCTCATTTGCAAGCACTTGGTCAATACGCTTTTTCTCGCTGTTTAATGGTTTGCCACGCAAAGGCAAAATCGCTTGGAAATACCTATCTCTGCCTTGCTTTGCTGTGCCGCCCGCAGAGTCACCTTCTACAATGAATATCTCGTTCAATTCTGGATTTTTGCTGGTGCAATTTGCAAGTTTGCCAAGCAACATATTGCCCTCAATTGAGTTCTTTGCCCTTGTCAAATCTTTGGCGTGTTTTGCTGCCGCTCTAACACGTGCCGCACCTTTTGCCTTATCTATGATAATATTGCCAATATTTTCGTTTTTCTTTGCTTGGAAAAACTCGTTTAAACCTTGTGTGCAGACACTTTCCACCCTAGAACGAGCCTCAACATTGCCAAGTTTGGTTTTGGTTTGCCCCTCAAACTGAACATTTTTCATCTTGATTGCAAGCACTGCCACAAGCCCTTCACGGAAGTCATCGCCAATAAAAGGAATATCCTTATCTTTAACAAGTCCGTGCTTTTTTGCAAAATCGTTAAGCACTTTTGTGAGTGCGGTTTTAAAGCCAACCTCGTGTGTGCCGCCCTCTGGGGTTGGAATGTTGTTGACGTAACTATAAATGCTTTCGGTGTAATTATCAACATATTGCAAAGAAAGCGATACAAATGTATCGTCAATCTCATTTTCAATGTAAATTGGTGGCACAAACAATGGTTTTTTGTCCATTGTAAGGCTGGTTACGTAATCTCTGATACCGCCTTCAAAGCACAAAGTTTCGTGCTTGTTGGTGCGTTCGTCAATCAATTCGATGTGCACACCTTTGTTTAAAAATGCCGTTTCTTTAAGACGTTCGTAAACCGTATCGTAATCAAATTTTATATCTTTAAACACCCTATCGTCCGGCAAAAAGCGAACATAAGTGCCTTTTAAAGTTGTTTTGCCCATTTCGGTCAAATGTTGAACTGGAACACCGCTGTGGATTTTCCCGTTCTTTTCAACCGACTCAAACCTTGCAAAATATTTGTGACCGTCTTTAAAAACAGTAACTTCCAAATAACGGCTGAGAGCGTTTGTAACAGAAGCACCAACGCCGTGCAAACCGCCGGAATATTTGTAGTTGTTATCGCCAAATTTGCCACCAGCGTGCAGTTGAGTGAAAACCACCTCTACACCGCTGATTTTAAGTTTTGGGTGTGGGCTTACTGGAATACCACGACCGTTGTCCATAACCGACGCAGTGCCGTCTTTGTGCAAAGTAACCTCGACCTTGTTGCCGTAACCATTTGCCACCTCATCAATGGCGTTGTCAATAATTTCCCAAAGCAAGTGGTGAAGACCTTTTACACCTGTTGTACCTATATACATACCCGGGCGCATACGTACAGCATCCAGCCCTTCCAAAACAATCAAATCTTTACTATCATAACTAGCAGACACAATTAACCCCTTTCTTCAAATATTGTTATTTTACAGGGTTATTATACCAAATTATTTTTTTTAAAGCAATTTTTTTGTAAGTATCTTGGTGTCAAAATACGAATATTTTTTTGGGGTGGTTGCGTTGGCAATCAAATCCTCAATCAGGCTGATGTAGTCGATACCAATCGGCTCAAACAAGTAAAACGCCAAACTGCCGGGGATTGTGTTGATTTCGTTGAAATACAATGTTTTTGTTTCTAAATTGAACATATAATCAATTCTCACCACACCATTCATGTATAGTTTTTCGTAAATGAGAGTTGTGGTCGTTTTGATTTGCTCTTCAAGCGATTTGTCAATTTTCGCTGGGATGATTCTGTCCTTCATTTTGGTTTTGCTTTCATGACGATATTTTTCGTCAAACGTCAAAAAGTCGGCGTGGCTAAGCGGCTGTTCTATCGCACTCAAAACCAATTGGTCGCCTTTTTTGTAGCAGGCTTGATTGAGTTCAATCATCGGCTCTATTTTTTCTTCGACAAGGGCGTCATCATTGAGTTCAAAAATTGCCTCAATTTGGTCTTTAAAATCGGTTTTATCACAAACCTTTACCCCTATCGAAGAGCCTAATGCATTTGGCTTTACAATAAATTTGGAATTGAAGTTTTCAATAACGTATTCGGTCATAGCTTTAAAATTTTGCTTGTCAATTTTAACACCTTTTGCCGTGGCGCAAATTTTTGAAACCAATTCCTTTGTTAGGCTTTTATCCATTGCAATACCGCAAGCCAAACAGGATGCCGTAGTTTGCTTTACGCCCACAGCCTCAAAAAAGCCCGCCAAAGCACCGTTTTCACCCACGCCACCATGGCAGCAATTCACCACGCAACTGACATCACAAATTTTTTTAAGTCCAAAGCCTAATTTATATAATCCATCAGCAAAAATGACTGGCTTTAATTTTAAATTTTGTTTGTTGGAAAATTGAGTTAAATCGTCAATATCTGTTGCTAAATAAAATTTATTATCAAGCCCTAAATATACTTTTTCAATATCATATTTTGCCTGTAAAAATTTTGCACACTGCATCCCTGTGATTATGGACACATCATGCTCGGGGCTTTGCCCACCAAAAACTACACAAATTTTTTTCATGTTATTTTATATTCTTTCTTTTGCTTTTTGTTTACTGCCCGCTTAGGACAATTTCAAAAATATTTTCATAAAAACTATTATGTTTTGCTATCATGGCGAAGTCATTGATTACACATATTATCGCAGCCACAAAAACACAAATGATTGCGTTTTGTTTTTGCACGGCTGGGGAGGCAACAAACATTCATTTGACGCTTCGATAAACATTTTAAAAGCAACTCAAAATGTGCTTGCTATCACCCTTCCCACAATCAGCCCAACCAATCAAATTTGGGATATGTTTGACTTCGCAAATTGTGTTTATTGTTTAATCAAAAATCTTAACATCGCTAGCATCAAGATTGTCTGTCACAGTTTTGGTTTTAGGGTTGTCACAATCCTAAATTTGATTGCAAAAAACGACAAAAATTTCAATATTAAAAAAATGGTTGCAACGGGCGGTGCCGGCTTAAAAAAATTTAATTTATTTAAAAAAATAGATAAAAATAACACAATTTGCCTATTAAAACACAAAAAAAATGAATTTTTGTTAGAAAAAATTAAAAAGTTGGATTATTTTGGACTTAGCCATACAAACAAGCAAACCTTTAAAAATGTTGTAAATTTAAACACAAAAAATATGATAAATTTCTCTTTTCCAATTTTACTTTTTTGGGGCAAATTTGACAAAGAAACACCTATCTGGATTGCTCATGAAATTATCAAAAAGAACAAACATCAAACAAGGATTTATGTTGCAAATTCAGACCATTTTGCATATCTAAAACAAAACGCTATTTTTAACAATTTTTTGGTAAATTTTTTATGATTTATTTTAATTATTATTTAAATTTCGCTATCGGGATAACAAATATAATATGTTTGCAAAATTATTTGCATTTATTTCAATTGCGAGATTACAACACAATACGATATTTATCATATTTTAATTTCAAATATTGGATTTTTGAGGTGTTTTCTCTGTCAATTTTTGTCGCACAAATTTTAATTTTTAATTTATTTTTCACATTTTTTTCAAATTTAATTATTCTATTATTTTTACCCTTTATTTATTGCAAAATTGCAGCAAACAACAAGACCCCGATAGTTGTAACAAATAGGTTAAAAAATATTTACATAATTGCCTCAATAATTGAAATTTTGCCAGTATTTTTCTTAAATTATGCAATTTTAAGCATAATTTTAATGATTTTTGCACCGTTTTTTGCAAATTTTTTAAATTTTTATAATAAAATTAAAAACAATAAATTTATAAAGACCGCTCAAAATAAAATAAAAAACAGCAACACAAAGGTAATTGCAATAACTGGCAGCAACGGGAAAACAACAGTTAAAAATATTTTGTTTTCTATGTTAAAAAGGAAATATAAAGTGATTGCTCCGCCAAAGAGTTTTAACACTCCACTTGGAATAAGCAAGTTTATAAATCAATCCGATTTAAATGTTGATTTTATAATTCTAGAATATGGTGCAAGGCATAAAAATGACATAAAAAAATTATGCAATTTGTTTGGTGCAGACTATGGGATTTTAACTCAAATTTCGCCACAACATTTGCAAACTTTTAGGACGATTGAAAACATCGTAAAAACCAAAAATGAACTATGCGTATTTTTAAAAGAAAAACCTTGCGTTTACAATTTGGATTGCGAAAAAATCAGACCGCTTTTTGATGAAAAAATTGGCGGAAAATTTTCCGTTTCAACTTTAAATAAATCCTCTGATATTTTTGCAACAGATATTAAAATTGAAGATTTTGAAATGAGGTTTGTTTTGCATTGTAAAGATTTTGAGTTTAATTGCAAAACACGGCTGCTTGGCAAAAACAATATTATAGATATTTTGCTTGCCGCCGCTTTGGCAATAAATCTTGGAATATCCAAAGAAGATTTAAGCAAAGCAATCAGCACCTTAACCCCAACCCCTCACCGGCTGGAATATATTAAAGGACAAATAAATATTTTGGATGATAGTTACAATTGTTCTTTGACCAGTGCCGAACAATCTTTGGATGTTTTAAAGCACACTTCAGGCAAAAAAATGGTTGTCACCCCCGGCATAATTGAAGGCGGAAAATTTCAAGAAAAAATCAATCAAAAACTTGGCAAAATGTTAAGTGAATTTGATTTTATCGTCATTGTCGGACACACAAACAAGGACGCAATCACAAAAGGCATTTTAGACGCCAACCCAACAAAAAAAATATTGTTTGCACATGATTTAAACCACGCAAAACAATATTTTGGTTTGTTAAGTTCTGCCGACACTCTACTGCTTTTAAACGACCTACCAGACGACTATAATTAAACCTCTTTAACCATCTCAAAAGCGTCAGACCCATCTAAATAATATGATTTTCTAACTCGTCTAATTTCAAATCCAAATTTTTTGTAAAGCAAAAATGCTGTGATGTTGTTTTTTGACACTTCCAAACTCAGCCTATCAATTTTTGCCGACTCAGCAAACTCTTTTGCATATTCAAGCAACCTTGTGGCTATGCCATAGTTTCTATATTCCTTTTTAACCACAATATTTTCGATATTCAACTCGTCCGTCATTTCAACGACCATAAAACCAATGATTTTTTTGTCCAAACAAGCCACAAATAGCCTATGATTAGGGTTTAAGATTGAACTTTTAAAATCGCTTTTATTCATCTTGTTTGGCAAATTTGTTTCTTGCTCAATTTTGCAAACCTCTATCAAATCTTGCACCTCTGCTTCCTTGATTTCAAGTGTTGCGCGCTTAATTTTTTCACTTTCCGCTTGCGACAATTGGTAATACACTGGCACCAACGCATGGTCTACACTTTTTTCAAAGCAATCAAGCAAAACTTTTGCATCAAGTTCAACTTCAAAGCATGGTAGATTGCTATCATATTTAAACATCCCAATCACACCGCCCTGTGCAACATCCAAAAGTTCCTGTTTTGTCAAATTCCTTTCATATTTATATACCATTCCATTCACAAGCGTTGCAACAAAATAACTATTTTTGCTGCCAAGAATTGCAACAGTTTTGCAGTCTTTGTTTTGTTTGCTTGCCAAGGCAAAAAGATAGTCCAAATTATTTATGCCCTTTGCCTCGATATTTAAAGCATCCCTAAACGCCTTAATTGTTGCAATACCAACCCTTATTCCAGTGAAAGAACCAGGGCCAATCACCACGCCAACCTTGTCCACATCTTTTATATTTAAGTTGTTTTGTTTTAAAATCTCATCCACTGCTGGCAACATTGTTTCGTTGTGATGCGAACTTGAATTTAAAATTTTGCAAAAAATATCGTCTTGCTTTTTCAAGACAATTTCCAAATTTTCATTTGCTGTATTTATAATCAATGTATTCATCTTTCTATACTAAACTTCCTCGTATTTTCATTGATGTATTTTATGTTTACACGTATCAAATTTTCTGGCAAAAGTGAGGCAATATTTTCGCTCCACTCAACAAATTTTATACTATCCTTTTCATCAAGTATTTCATCAAAACCCGCTTCGATGGCCTCATCTGCCGTAATCCTATAAACGTCAAAATGGTGCAAAACAAATTTGCCATGATAGGTTTTTAAGATTGCAAAAGTTGGGCTTGTAACATTCTCTTTCACGCCAAGTGCTTTAAAAACAAACTGTGTAAAAGTGGTCTTGCCAGCACCCAAATCGCCATGCAAAACCACAACATCGCCGGGTTTGAGCGTTTTTACAAATTCGTTTGCCAATTTTTCCGTCTGCAATAGCGAGTCAACTGTATATTCCATTATCCCAACCTTTTAATCGGATTTACTTTTTTAACCTTTACATTTGTCAAACGGACGCAACCTCTCACAGCGTTTAAATACTGTTTAACCTGGTCCTCATTCTCATAATATAAAGTCAAAATTGTGTCACCTTTATTTATATAATCGCCGATTTTCACATTCAAAACAAGTCCGATATCGTCGTTATGATTATTTGAGCATAGGCGGCGTATCAATTCGCCCATCAAAAGAGCGTTTATATTGCCAACATAGCCAGGACGATCCGCCTTGAATGTGATTTGAAGTTTTGGTGTGAAAAACTCCCTATTCTTAACAACTTCAACATCTCCGTGTTGCATTTTGACAATATTCAAAAACTGATTATATGCAAGGCCAGTATCCAAAGCGGTGTTCACCATATCTTCCGCATCTTTACGGCTCAGGCGATTGTCAACTTTAAGCATCATTTCAACCGCATATTTTGTGGAAACATCACGCAGCATATTGTGCTTGCCTTGCAAAACATCCAATGCATCCTCAACTTCAACAGCATTGCCAACGCTTTGACCGATAAGTTGATGAGTGTTTGTGATTGCAATGATACATTTAACGCCACATTTTTTGAAAACGTATCTCAAAATTGATTCAAGCCTGCAAGCGGTTGAATAATCTTCAATCATGCTCGCTTCACCGTATTTGATGTCTACCAACACAACACTTGCACCACTGGTAAGTTTTTTTGCAACAATTGATGAAGCCAAAAAGTTTATATTACTTTCAAGATGGCAAGTTTCGATAACTTTATACAAAATTTTGTCCGCTGGGCAATATTCTGCACCGTGGCTTAAAACGCAAGCATTAAAACGTGTCATAGCTTCATCTATTTCATCAAACTCCAATGGCTCAAACCCAGGGATTGCTTTAAACCTATCCGCACTTCCGTTTGCATAGACCAGCGAGCGACCACTTGTTTTGATAATCTTATATCCCAAGCAACTGAGCAAAGGAATTAAAATCAGGCTTGTGCTATCGCCAATGCCGCCAGTGGAATGTTTTTCTAAAATGCAATCGTTTGATTTGTAACTTAAACCACTTTCCTTTATCGCCAAAGAAAAATTCAACACTTCATCTTTTGTCATCCCAAACTGATCCAAAGCAATAAAAATCTTTTTGGTGTTTTTGTCAACGCCATTCCCCACCATGTAACGCACGATGCGGTCATAATCCTGTTTTGTAAGTGTTTCAGCCTTAACTTTTTTTAAAATCAAATCGTCAAGATTTAAAGTTTGCTCTTTCATATTTTTCCCCTATTATGTTTATTTTATATTTTCTGTAGCAATTTGTCAAATCAAATAAAATCAAACCCAAATCAATATAAACGCAAATAAAAAATGTGGAATAATTAAAAAATTTTAAAAAAATTACGAAAAAACGCAAAAAATACTGCAAAAACGCATACTTTTTGATTAAATTTTATAAATATGTAAAAAATTTTATCATGTCAAGGTTTAAAGTTGTAAATTTAATAGACAAGATTTTTGTGGCATTATGTGTGTTTTTGATTTGTTTTGCTTGGATAAATTTTTATATCAAAAGTCTGACCGCAACATTTTGGTTGAGCGTTTTGATTGCATTTTGCATATGTTTTTTGCTGTTTTATTTTTCAAACAAAAAGCAATCCAAGATAACAAAATTAAAACTTAAAAATGAAGATATTGAAAAAACTTTTTTGGCATTTAGGCTTTTGGACGCCAACAAACAATTTGAAATTTTGAACAAATGTTTTGATGTGGATAAGATTTTTGACGGTTTTTATAAGGCAAAAAATCATATATATTTTTCGGCTCTAAACGTCGATGTTTTGGATGAAGCAAACTTTTTAAATATAATTGCGAGTGCAAAAAAATATGATTTTGATAGCCTTACAATTATATGCAAAAATGCCGATAAAAGTTTGAAATTGGACATTTTAAAAGGCAAAAAAATCGAGATTATTAACAAAGAAAAACTGTTTGAAAAATTTGTTTTGGCAAATGTGAAAATTGATTATTCTGACCTAAATCTTGAACAAAAGAAATTCAGTTGGAAAGATTTTGCGGTCAACTTTTTTAACGCCTCAAAATCCAAATCCTATTTTACTTGTGGGTTGGTTTTGTTGTTTAGTAGCATTGTTTTGCCATACAATTTTTACTACATCATTTTTGGAAGTATGCTGGTGCTTTTTGCCCTAATTTGCAAATTGCTGCCAATGTTTAACAATAAGTGAGTTGAATTCCTTTGACCGCTTTAATAAACCTATCAATCTCTTGTTTTGTGTTAAAAAAGTCGATTGATGCACGCACCGCCCCAGTTTTTATTGTGCCAAGTTTTTTGTGTATCAATGGTGCGCAATGCAAACCAGAACGGACACAAATACCATATTTGTTATCCAAAATGGTTGCGACATCGGAACAGCCCAACCCCTCAATATTAAAACTAAAAACAATTTTGCTTTTTGGTGAGGAATACAAATTGACACCTTTCAAATGTGAAAGTTGCTCAAACATATAACAAGACAATTCGTTTTCGATATTTTGAATGCTATCAAAATTTTTTGTCAAAAACTCAACGCCCGCCCTCAAACTCGCAATAGGGATTGACGGTAAAGTGCCAGCCTCTTGTCCCTCTGGCAAATCGGTTGGTTGGTCCAGTTTTTCGCTTTCGGTGCCAGTGCCGCCAGCCAAAATTGGAGTCAAGCGCAAATTTTTGTTGACAATCAAACCGCCCACGCCAGTTATTGCGTAAAGCCCTTTATGCCCTGCAAACGCATACATATCAATATTGTTATTTTGTAAATCTATTACCAAATGCCCACTGGATTGTGCCCCGTCAACCATAAAAATGATGTTATGTTTTTTTGCAATTTCACCTATCGCTTTAAGATTAGGACTTTCGCCAGTAACATTGCTCATCCCAGTTACGACAATCATTTTTGTGTTTTGCTTGATATGTTTTGGAAGTTCATCGTGAAAAGCAGAAAGGTTACAGTCCAAAATTTCAACTTCAACCCCAGTTTTTTCAAGGGCGTGCAAAGGTCGCAAAACAGAATTATGCTCGTAGCAACTGGTGATAACTTGGTCGCCCGCTTTCAGCACCCCAGTTAGCCCCAGATTGAGCGCTTCGGTGCAATTTTTTGTAAACACAACCTCATGTTCCGGCGCGTTGAAAAATTTTTTTAATATTTCCCTTGTTTCATACACCATTTCGCCAGCCAAAATTGACGGACGATGTCCACTTCTGCCCGGGTTTGCTGTAAATTTATCCAAGGCAATCATTACAGCATTTTTTACACTAATCGGCTTTATCAAACTTGTTGCCGCATTGTCAAAATATATCATAATTCAAAATATGTTTTTTGTTTTTATTCTGTCAATCCTCTTAACCAAATAACCAAGATTAAAATATTATGTTTTAAGGACATAACTATGAAATATTTAATCATCTCATACAAATCTCGCACTTCCCTTTATGCTTTTGCAAAGATTTTGGGGCAGTTTGGCGTACCTTGTTCAATAATCAACACACCACGAAACATCGCTTTAAGTTGCGGATTGAGTTTAAAAGTGGATTATGCATATTTTGCGGCAGTAAGAAATTTGGTGGCAAAAGCGGCACTAGGTGGCTTTTGGGGAATATTTTTGTTTACAAAAACACCAACGCACGACCAGATTGAGCGACTTATTTGATAAACACGGATTTATCCGCAAAAAACAAGCAACCACGCAAAAATTTAAGATTTTCCAACACATTATTGACTATTTAAACCAAATTTGATAATATATCCATATGCAAAAAGTGGATAAAATTTTTAATTTTCTTGACGAACTATATCCAAACCCTGTTTGCGCTTTGAATTTTGACACACCTTACCAACTTTTGGTTGCGGTTGTGTTGTCGGCACAATGCACGGATAAACGTGTCAATCAGGTTTGTGAGCAACTTTTTAAAATTGCCCCAACACCGGAAAAAATGATTGAACTTGGTGAAGAAAAATTAAAAACAATTATCTACCCTTGTGGGTTTTATAACAACAAAGCAAAGTCAATAATAAGTTTAAGCACGGATTTATTAAACCGTTTTGGCGGTGTCGTGCCAAGCAATCTTGACGACCTCACCTCACTTAAAGGCGTGGGCAGGAAAACTGCAAATGTGGTTATGGGGGTTGCTTTTAACGACCAAACCATTGCAGTTGACACGCACGTGCATAGGATAAGCAAAAGATTGGGGCTAACATCTCCCCGTTCGACGCCTTTGCAATGTGAAATGGATTTGCTTAAAATCACATCAAAAAATAGGCGTACAAAATTTCATCATCAATTGATTTGGTTTGGCAGAGATTTTTGCAAGGCTATAAACCCAAAATGCGAAAACTGCAAATTGAAAGACATTTGCAAAAAGGATAATTATGAGCACAGATAAAGTAACTATAAGCATAAAATCAGGCAACGGCGGAAGCGGAAAAGTCAATTTTCACCGTGAAAAATTTGTTGAACGAGGCGGTCCAGACGGCGGCGATGGCGGCAACGGCGGCTCGATATTTTTTGTTGCAGACAAAAATAAAAACACTTTGATTGATTTCCAATATGTCAAAAAGTTTGAAGCCGAAAACGGCGAAGGCGGAAGCGGAAAACTGCAAAACGGCAAAAACGGCAAAGATGTTTACATCAAAGTGCCTTGCGGGACGGTCATCAAAGACGCAAGCACTGACCAAGTTCTTGCAGATATGTATCAAGATGGACAAGTTTATTTGGCTTTGGCTGGCGGCAGAGGCGGAAAAGGCAACAATTTCTTTAAATCCCCTACCCGTCAATCTCCAAGATTTAGCCAACTGGGCGAAGTTACCGATTGGTATAAGGTGATTTTGGAATTGAAAACTATTGCAGACGTCGCTTTGGTTGGAAAACCAAATGTTGGCAAGTCCACTTTGCTTAGTGTCATCACAAACGCAAAACCAAAAATTGCGGATTATGAATTTACAACTTTGACACCAAATTTGGGTGTGGTTAAAATTTATGACGACAGTTTTGTTGTGGCAGACATCCCTGGGCTTATCGACGGTGCAAGCGAAGGCGCTGGTTTGGGACATGAATTTTTGGCTCACATTGAACGAACAAGATTGGTTGTGCACGTTATTGACGCATCCGGCTATTACGGCAATGACATTGTGGACGACTATAAAACCATAAACAAGGAATTGAAAAAATACAACGAACGTTTGTCAAAATTGCCACAAATTGTTGTGTTTACAAAACTCGATTTGGTGGATGATGTTGAAGAAAAAATCAAATATTTCAAATCGAAAATCAAGGACAAGGTGGAACTTGTTGCAATCAGTTCTGTAACTCATCAAAACGTGAACGAACTTGTTAAAAAGATTTATGAAAAACTTAAAACTTTGCCAAAGTCCGAACCAATTCCGGTTGAACAATCTCAACTTGCCAAAAAGGATACAACAAGCATCAAAATTGAACAACTTGAACCTCATGTGTTTGAAGTTAGCGGCGGCTATCTAAACGAATTGCAACGTGGCATTGTGTTTAACGACACTCAATCGCTTGCATATTTCCAAATGAGATTGCAAAAAGACGGCGTTTATGATAAACTTAAACAAGCGGGTTGTGTTGACGGGGATACTGTTATTTTCGGTGCTTTGCAATACGAAATTTATTTTTAAGATTAGGAGAAATTATGTTGGATAAAAAACAAAGAATTACACTTAGAAGCTTGGCAAGCAATATCAAACCAGTGGTCTGGGTTGGCAAAGACGGTTTTACTCAAAATGTTTTAACTCAAATTGAACAACAACTTTTTGACCACGAATTGATTAAAATTGCTATGCAAGAAAATGTCACCCTTCCTACCGAATTCGAGTTGACCGAAATGGCAGTTAAAATCGGTGCGGAAGTTGTGACAACTATTGGAAGAAAAATAGTGCTTTATCGTCACAGTGAAAAGAAAAATATTAAGCATGTACTTGCTTAGTATTTTTTTTAAATTTTCATTTGTTTAAAGTTTTTTTATAAAAATTTCAATTTTTTTGATGATTTTTTAAAAAAATAATGCATTTTACAATAATTTTTACAAAAAATTTGTCAATATTAAAAAAATTTTAAAAAAATTATTTAATAAACAAAATTAAGAAAATGAAAGCAGTTGACAGTTTTAAGTATAAATGTTAAAATGAAAATATATAGGAGTTTGTATGGAATTTAATTTCAAAAAAAAGGAAGAAGGGCTTGAAGATGTGTCAGCAGCAATGTTGTCGACAATCCACAGTGCACCAAAAGATGTTAAAGAAACATTAGCCGACGGCTTGCCAGAACTTGAACGCACAGGTTTGACATATTTGGAAGCATTATGCACAAAATTATATGAGGAGTATCCTTTAAAGCGTATGGTTCCAAAACCTTGCAGAGGCAATGAGTTTGCAACTGATGTCTTTTTTGATGGTGCAAAAAAATTGCTTTTGTTGCAAGAGTTTCATAAACTTGATGCAGTTATAATGGATATTGAAAGTCAAAAATCCGATGTGATTACCATCAATTTTAGGAATTATAAAAATTTTGACTATGCAACTTATTCCACAGCCCTCGCCTACCTCAGAACGCAAGGTTGGGTGTTTGATTGGAAAACATTTGACCGCAATAATATGTCCATTTACGACCTTGGTGAATGCAGATTTAAGAAAGCAGAACCCGTTTCCGGCAAGGAATTGATTGAATCTACTGCCGCATCACTTGAATCAAAAATCACCAGAATACACGGAGTGCAAAGATGGGAAAATAGCGTCACCATAGATGATGAAATAAAAAAGGATCAGACACTTGGACAATAAAATGTCGTTACTTATATAAACGAGTTTTAGCAAAAAACAAAGCACAATAAAGCAAAAAAGTTCGCATTTCGCGGGCTTTTTTTAAGGCTATTCCACTCGAGTGTAATTATTGATTACATGGTCGGTTTGTTTTATTTCTTCTGAAACATTTTCTGTTCTTTTCTTAAACAATCCAGACAATCCCTTGCCCTTGCCTTTAAAAATAGACATAACAGATTCAAGTATCTTTGGATTTTTTGCAACCATAGAAATCAAATTTTGGAAGTCAAATCCATTTGAGTTTTGTCCCTCTTGCTGCGGCATATTGGAAAGAATTTTACCCAAATCCATTCCACCGCCCTTGTTAAGCAATCCTAACAAAATTGGCATCATTGATTTGAAATCAAAATTAAACATGGGCTTTGGCGGAGGACATGGTGGTTTTGGTTTAGGCGGTTTGGGCAAGCAGTCACAATTATATTTTTTAAAATTGTTGTCTATGTAAAAAGTTGGCAGGCAATCATATGGCTCTGCAAACACCACTTTTTTTGCTGGCTTTTGCTGCCCTTGTATAAACGCATGAGGGTCGCAAAAAATTGCCGTCCTGCTATCTTCAAATTCCATACAAATATTTATGCCAAAAGCAAATAAATGTTACTTTTATCAAACAAAAATGGAGAAATTTTGGCAATTTTTATTATCTTTCGACATATCTAATTATAGGAGATATTATGCCAAGAGATTTTAGATCGTTTGTAAACGAAAATAAACACACATTAAACGAAAACAAGGACAAAGTTGATGACTATCAAAACCTTATCAACAAATATAAAGACATGGACAATAATGAACTTATGCAAAACTTGTTCAAAGAGGCGGACAAATTGAAGCAGCAAGGCAAGTTGGATCACGCTCAGTTGGAAAACTTGTCCAACACATTGTCACCTTTTTTGAACGACGAGCAAAAGGATATGTTGGGGTCACTTATCAAGGCAATCGACAAATAAAATGAATAATTTGAATAAAATCAACCTAGCAAAAGTGAACCCAATTTTGCTTAAACAAGTCAATGTTTTGACCGCAAATCACAACAACAATATCATCGTTTCCAGTTTTGATTTTGAAAAATCTTGCAAGGTTTTTGAAAAACTGAACATTGATTTTCACCCATATCCTTTTGCGGATTGCTTTTGCGTTAGTGCCAAACTGAACGACATCATTGCATTGTCGCACGAAAAATCTGTCAGATATATTGACCCGTGCGTAAAAGTTTTTACCGAGCAAAAGCAGCAAGACAGCGTGAACCTAAAAAACATCACAGAAAACACCCACTTCGGCAGAGGGCAAACGATTTGTTTTATTGACACTGGCATTGCCCCGCATTTCGATTTTATTTTTCCATATTCCCGCATTGTAAAATTTGTGGATTTTGTAAATCACCAGACTATACCTTATGACGACAACGGACACGGCACGTTTGTCGCAGGTATCGCTTGTGGCGGCGGAGTGATACATAGACAATATATTGGGTTTGCCCCGCAGGCTGACATAATTTCAATCAAGGCGCTTGGTGAGAATGGCGTGAGCGATAGCAACATCATTTTGGATGCCATGCAATGGGTTTTTGAGAATTATAAAAAGTATAAAATATCGGTAGTTTGCATGAGTTTTGGGGCGGATTTATTAAACAAAAATGACCCGCTATCTCGTGGTGCCGAAGTGCTTTGGAAGAGAGGCATCACCATAGTTGCCGCAGCTGGAAATAGCGGCCCCGAACCTGCATCAATCAAATCGCCGGGATGCAATCCAAATATCATTACGGTTGGCGGCTACGACGAAAAGACCATGGAAATTGCGGATTTTTCAAGCCGAGGCCCGACCGCTTTTGGTTATAAACCTGACCTTGTTGCCCCTGCGGTGGATGTGGTTGCCTGCTCTCATCTAGTTAGCCCTTACACCACCATGTCTGGCACCAGCGTTGCCACACCGATTGTTGCTGGAATTTGTGCCGTGATAAAAAGCAAATTTCCAAATGTTAAAAACGACCAAATAAAAAGATTTTTGCTTCAAAATTGCACACCAATAACAGGCGATAAAAACATTGAAGGGGCTGGATATCTGAAATTTTAAAACAAAAACTTGCAAAAAGTTCTTTTGTTTGTTACAATTTTTTTATGATAACGATAAAAAATTTGAACGTTCAATACATGAAAGATTTTTATTCGATTTTTAACCTAAACTTAACAATAAAAAGCAACACTTTGTTTTTGTGTGAACCACTTGACGGCAGTTTTGCTTTAATGCGGGTGATGGCAAAAATTGAAAAACATTACAAAGGCGAATTGCTTGTTGATGACATAAATTTAAAAAAGATTTCAAGCAAAAAATTGGATTTAGCATATTTGCCATCTACCCCAATTTTGTTTAAAAATTTGACAGCAAAACAAAACATATTATACCCTTTGAAGTTGCGAAAAATAAAACCCGAAATTCAGCAACAAAAATATGATGAAATCAAACAAAAATTTCCCATTAAAATTGATAAAAAAAAGGCAAAAGATTTGTCAGTTAGTGAAGCAAAAATTGTATGCCTAATTAGGGCTTTAATCCGTCAACCAAAAATTGTTTTGCTTGAAAATTTTTTTGAAGATTTTGATGAAAAACATATGGAAGTAGCCTCAAAAATTATTGCTCAAATATCTACTAAATCTTTGGTCGTTGCGTGCGAAAAAGAAATGCAACCATGCTTTGAAAATTTTGATGTTTTGCATTTGCAAAACGGAAGTATTTTGTGATTGCAAAACGGAAGTTTGATAGATTAGATTTTGTGAAAAATTTATCAAATTTTATTAAAATTTCTGTGCATTTAAAAAATTGATATTAAAAAAATCCACCAGATTTTTGGTGGATTTTTTTAAATATTGTCAAAAATACAGTGTTTTTTCAACATTTTTTGCAAAATTTTTAAGAAAATTTAAATTTTTTTGTGTTTAACAACAAACAATTTTTTAAGCAATAGCGAAATAAATTGTTTTATTAAATTTAGTTTTCACCTAAAAGTTTTGCTTGGTTAGTTATCTGCTTTTTCGCTTGGCTCATCTGCCGAAGTTTGGTCTTCACTTTTAAGCAAGAAAACAAGTTTGTCGTCCTTAAAATCAACAACAACTTTGTCGCCAGATTTGATGTCGCCTTTAAGCATTTTATCTGCCAAGTCATCTTCGATTTTGCTTGTGATAAGACGTTTTAATGGACGAGCACCAAAGTCGTCATTTGTGCCGTTTTTAACAAGGTAATTTAAGGTTGAATTTGTGAACTTTAATTCTACCCCACTTTGACGCAGATTTTTGTTGAGTTCGGCAAGCATTTTCTTTGCAATTTCTTTCATCACAGGAGCCGACAATTTGTTGAACACAACGATGTTGTCGATACGGTTGATAAGTTCTGGGCGGAAGTACTTTTTAAGTTCGGCAAGCATTGCGGCTTGTTTGTCCTCGCTTGATTTATCCTTGCCATCTTTAAAGCCCAAATCGACATTGTTTTTATACAACTTATCGCTGCCTATATTTGAAGTCAAAATGATGATTGTGTTTTTGAAACTTACCACTTTGCCGTGACTATCGGTCAATCTGCCATCATCCAAAATTTGCAAAAGCATATTAAACACTTCCGGATGTGCTTTTTCGATTTCATCAAACAACACAACGCTATAAGGTTTGCGGCGCACCTGCTCAGTCAATTGTCCGCCGTCATCAAAGCCAACATATCCAGGAGGGCTACCAATCAACTTGCTCACACTGTGTGCTTCCATAAATTCGCTCATGTCAAGACGGATGATTTTATTTTCGTCATCAAACAACGCCTCTGCAAGCGCTTTGCTGAGTTCGGTTTTACCAACACCTGTTGGGCCAAGGAACAAGAAACTGCCAATAGGACGTTTAGGGTCCCTAATGCCGATACGACTGCGGCGGATTGCTTTTGCAACCTTTTCAATCGCCTCATCTTGCCCTTTGACACGCTCACGCAAAATCTTTTCAAGGTTAAGCAATTTTTCTGCTTCGCCTTCGGTGAGTTTTGTCAAAGGAATGTGTGTCCATTTGCTTACAACTTCTGCGATGTCCTGCTCGCCAACAACCGCTGTTGAACTTTCTTGCGTTGCTGGCAAATTTGATGTGCGTTCGATGTCGGATTTAAGTTTTGCAACTTGGTCACGAAGTTTTGATGCACGTTCAAAGTTTTCTTGATTTACCGCATCATCTTTTTCGGCTTCAAGTTTTTTCAACTTTTCTTTCATCTCTTTAAGTTTTGGACTATCGTAATTTTGCTTTACTTTTGCCCTGCTGGACGCCTCATCAATCAAGTCAATCGCCTTATCTGGCAATGACCTATCTTGAATGTAACGGTCGCTCAAATTTGCGGCGGCACTGATTGCCTCATCGGTGATTTTTACATTATGGAAAGCCTCGTAACTATCTCTCAATCCTCGCAAAATCTCAATGGTTTGTTCAACAGTCGGAGGGTCAATTGTGATTGGTTGAAAACGACGTTCAAGCGCTTTGTCCTGTTCAATGTATTTGCGATATTCGTCAGTGGTTGTTGCGCCAATTGTTTGCATTTCACCACGTGCCAAATATGGTTTTAACATATCCGCTGGGTTGGTTTCGCCTTTTTCACTGCCCGCTTGTGCTAAGGTGTGAATTTCATCAATAAAGACAATGATATTTTTGTTTTGGGTTATCATATCAATGGCATTTTTAAGTTTTTCTTCCATGCTGCCACGATATTTTGTGCCCGCCATAAGCCCACCAATGTCAAGACTATAAATGGTTTTGTTTTTAAGGAATGCTGGCACATCGCCTGCCACAATCCTGCGAGCCAAGCCCTCAACAACTGCAGTTTTACCCACGCCAGCTTCACCAATAAGCACTGGATTGTTTTTTGTTTTGCGGCACAAAATTTCAATCATACGTTCAATTTCGTTGTCCCTGCCGATGATAGGGTCAATTTTGCCATTTTTTGCACGCAAAGTTAAATCCGAGCCCATTTCAAGCAACTCTGCTGGAAGTTGACTGGTGTACTCTTGCTTTTGAGGTTTGTTGCCGTTTGCCATATTGCCAACTTGAACAAATCCGTCAGTGTTAAAGCCACCCGCTGCTTGATTGTTGACATTTGAGTTTGTGTTTGCAATAAGCCCAATTGCTTTGGAACGCATTTCGTAAACATTGAGTTTGAGAACGCCCGCCAAAATGTTGATTGCGTAACTATCGTCCTGACTAAGCAATGCAACCAAAAGATGTTCGGTTGAAATGTAAGCTGAATGTGTGCGTTTTGCGACGCTGCCAGCAATCATCAACATTTCTTTTGTGCGTGGAGTGAGTTCCACAACACTGCTTGGGATGCCGCCCGGCATACTGTCAAGCACTTGTTTTATCAAATCGGCATCAACACGATAGGCTTTAAGCAATCGGCTGGACTTGCTTTCAACTTTTGCAAGTGCATACAAAATATGCTCTGTGCCAACTTCATTGCCGTATTCGCTTGCTATTTTTGATGCGGTTTGAATACATCTATTTGCTAAATCTGTTAAGTTATACATAATATCATCTCCTTTTATCTTTTATTTTAATATTTCTTTAACTTTATTTGCAAGTTCAAGTTGTTCTTGTTTTGTTTCAAATTGGTCAAATTTGCTGTCAAGCAACGCCTGCAAAGCATAAATTTGCTTGTCTTTTACGTCAATTATGCCCAAATTTGAGCCAACTCTCAACAAATCAAGGTTGGTTTTCAATTCGTCATACGACAACAAATATGCCCCACCAAGCAAACTCAAACTTCTGTAAACTTTGTCTGTAAGTTCCTCAGTGTTTGTGCTGTAAAGCATTTTTTCTGTTTCCACTTCAAGTTCGGCAAGTTTTGTGAGCGTTTTGCCAAATTCCACAAACACTTCGCTAGATGTTAAACCAAGTGAGCAAACTGTGCTTACTTGATAGGTTGTGCTTGTGATTTTTTCAATCGCATAGCCCAAATTTTTGATGTTTTGACAAACCTGCCCTATTTTGCCCATTTCAACGAGCGCCGCAAGGTTGATTAAACTTTCAACCTGAATGCCAGAGCCCAAGTTTTTGATGTCGCTCATAAGATAACCATATTGGTCGTTATATGACATACTGAGTTTGTTCTCCAGCCCAGAAATCACGGCGGAAATTTTTTGAATAAGTTTTTCATCAAAACCATTGCAGGTTGCAACAACTGCTAGATGTTCGTCGCCAAACAAATTGACCGCAACATTATCTTTTGTTAAATAAACCGCTTTGGAATTGTTGCTGAGCAAATTGTTTTGCTTGATATAGTTGATTGTTGCAGAATTGGTGTTTTCAAGGTTTATTTTTGTCAAATCATTTAATGCAACGTCCACCTTGTTTTCGATTTCGGCATACTTTTCTTTTTCCAACTTTGGCATAAATTTATAGTCTTTCAAATTTCTGTAAACCGAAATTTTTGTGTTTATAATATTAGTCATTTTCTGCCTCCAACTTTTGGATTTTTTTCTTCAACTTGCCAGCATCTTCATATCTTTCTTCTGCAACGGCTTGCTTCATTTCGGCACGCAAGGCATCAATTTTTTCTTGCTTTGTGGCAGGTTTATCTTGCTTTTCTGCCTTTGCATTTTTTGCAGCAATTTCAGGTTTGTGATGGTCAAGGCGAGAAATGCGTTTTATCATATTGTTTAAGTCCTTGCTAAAAGTTTCGTAGCAATTTGGGCAACCGACGTGCAAGGTCGATTTAAAATCCCTCAAACTTGTTTTGCAAACTGGGCAAACAATATTTTCCACCTTTTCAAAAGGCAAGAAATCTGCAAACGGAGCAAAGAAATCGTCAAAAATGCTTGTTGGTTGACTGTTAAAAACGCCTTCCTTAATTGCACAATCACGGCACAAATTTGTTGATTGGCTAACTCCATTTACTATCAACGTTGAATGGTAAACTGCTGGTTTACCGCATCTATCACAATTTTTCATAATAACTCTCCTTTTTGTTTTAGATTTTAAACTTTTTTAAATTAAAATTTTAAACATTAAACTTCTTTTTCTATTTACCCCTTTTCATAAGTTCCAAAATTACACTGGACATAATATGGCTTCGCAAGGTGTTGTCAAAGTTTAAGGGATTGTTGAGTGCTTTTGTGTTTGTTGCAGCCTTGATTAAATCCGCTTCGTGCTGTGTTATAATGTTCTTTTCCGTCAAACTAGTTAAAATTTGGCTTGCTTGCAAATATGTCAATGGTTCGCCACAGATTTTTAAGCAATTGTTCAAAAAGTTTTCGTCATTATCTTGCACTCGTGTAACTTTGATATATCCGCTGCCGCCACGCTGACTTTCCACCACAAAACCTTGATTGACCGTAAACCTTGTGTTAAGCACATAGTTGATTTGGCTAGGCACACAAGAAAAGAACTTTGCAAGGTCGTTGCGAGACAATTCAATAAAATTATCATCATCCAAACTTGACATAATGAACTCTTCAATCACGTCGCTTACGCTTTTGTTCACTTCCCCCCCTCCTTTGCTATCCTTGTTTTTTCTCTTTTTTATGTAAAGACCCGCTTGGCAAACTTGACATTTGCTTTAAGATTGCCAAACTTTGTTTGTTTGACTTTCTTTGACCTTTACACTTTTACTATATCACTATTATATCCGTTTGTCAACAAAAATTGCAAACTTTTCAAAAAAAAATTAGCACTTTTTTGCTTTAAGTGCTAACTTTGCTAAGATTTTTTAAGTAGTCGTCAACATCTTTACGTAATAATTTGTAAAATTGTTTTGTTTCGCTTTCTCGTATTTTAACCCCACCAAGATGTTCAAATGTTTTAAAAGAAATCGGATTTTTCTTATTTATTGAAAAATAACATTCCTCATACTTCTTAAAATCATTATAATTAAACAAGAATTTAATTATTTCATAAATCAATCTAGTTTGCTTATATTTATTCGCTAATTCCAATTCAGGTATATGCAATTGGTTATTGATTTTACAAACTTCAACATATCCGCATAAATCACCATCTTTATAAATAACAAAATAATATTCATCTTCACTTTTTAGTGATTTATTTATGTTATCTTGCCAAGTTTTCTTATCACTCTCTTTTACATCAAACCCAATTGCTTGCATATTTGAAGATATTATTTGAAACATTTTTTCAAATTCCAAATCTGTCAAGCACTCTTTTCTTTCAAATACGTATTTGTTTGTAATCATATTATATCCTTTCCTATCAACAATGTAATTATATTATCTAAATAATAATGCAGATTTATCTGCTGTTTATCGTTTAACATCTTTTTGAGGTGAATTTTTAATAAGATTTAGGGGTTGTCAATTTAGTTATGTATTTATTTACGACCTCTCTTTCCAAATAATAAGACGATTTAACATCTTGTATACTTTCAATTTTGGCTCCTAAATGCATCCATGTCTTGTAAGAAATATCATTTCTATTATCAACCGCAAAATAAAGCCTATCATATTTTTTTAGTTCCTCAATATTTAACGCAAATGATATTGTCTCCAATATTAGCCTAGTTCATTTAAATTTGTTTGCAAAGGTTATGTCGTACAGATACAATTTATCTTCAAAAATTATAAAACTGATATACCCACACAATATTCCGTCTTTGGTTATCTTATAATTGAAATAGTCAGGATTATAAAATAAAGATTTTCTTCTAGTAAAGAATTTTTCTTTAAAATCTTCTTTTATTTCACCAAAAACTTTGAGATAGAGTGGTTTTTCGATTTCAAAATACTCTTCCAACTCTTGATTGGTCAAGCACTCTTTTCTTTCAAAAGCATATTCACTATTGCCCATAATTCCTCATCTCTCAACTAATATTATTAGTAATATTTTTTAGTGTGGCTTGTCAACTAATTTCAAACTTTTTGTTTAAATGTTACTTGAGGCTGTTTTGGTGGTTTGAGATAAAATTTAAAGTTTGATATTGACAATTGAGGCGAAGCGTGTTACACTTTTGGCAATTTAGGAGTGAATATGACAAACAATTTTAACAATCGTTACCCTTTGACCGAAACCAAAGAAGGTGCTAACGAACATTATACAATTAAAGATGAAGCATTGTTCTGCGACGACAATTTTGTTGTTGGTTGTGCTGGATGCGAGGTTAAATTTTACCCTGCCGGCGTTTTGGTTTGCGAAAAAGGCTTTGACCCAAAAACCGAGCAAGAAACTCATGCTTACACATTCTACAACAACTTGGGTGACCAAATTTTGAACACACAAGATTTTGAAGTTTGCACTGACGAAAATGAGGAAGATTACAACTCAAAAATCGGTGAAGTTGAAGTTGCAGTTTATGACGAAATGTTGATTGCAAAGCACTCTTTTGACTACGCAAAATACATTGAAGCAATTGATTATGCAACCGGTTATGGCTTCTGTGGCGACAGGCTCCGTGACGTTTATGACAGCGTAATCAATCTTGACAAGCAAGAAACAATTTAGTCAATTTGTCCAAAAAAGTTTAAATATTTACATTAAAAAAAGATCTGCCAAATGGTGGATCTTTTTTATGTTTTGTTAAAATGATTGTAAATAGTTTTGGCGGTCGGTTTTGTGACCCCTAGGGTCTGTTCCAATTGCTCTAAACTGGCATTTTTTATGTTTTCGATTGTTTTAAATTGGCGTAATAAAGCCCGTCTTGTTGCGGGGCCGACGCCTGAAATACTTTCCAACCCGCCACGGAATGCACCTTTGCCACGCAATTGTCGGTTGAAAGTGATTGCAAAGCGGTGAGCCTCATCACGGGCAAGTTGCAGCAATCTGAGCGAATAACTGCCCTTTTGAAGGATGAATGGACGGGAAATATTCGGCTTGAACACTTCCTCCTCACGCTTGGCAAGGCTTACAAGTTCGTTAGGATAATTAAAATTTGTAAGCACCTCATAGGCGGAACTCAACTGCCCTTTGCCACCATCAATAACAATCAAATCCGGCATGGAACTAAAACTGATGTCATCGCTGGAAAGATTTTGCATTCGGCGAGTTAAAACCTCTTTCATGGAAGCAAAGTCATCAATAAAATCGACTGTTTCAATCTTAAATTTGCGGTACATTTGTGGGGCTTTTTCGCCATTTATAACAACCACCATGCTTGCAACTGTGTATGTGCCATAGGTGTGTGAAATATCATAACATTCAATGCGTTTTGGGGCACGAGATAAATTCAAATCCTTTTGCAGTTGATTTACCGCACCGATGCTTGCGTTGTTGTGTTTTACGTTGCGTTCCAAGTTCTTTTCCATATGAATTTGGGCATTTTTTGTTGCAATATCCAGCAATTTATATTTCACACTGTCAATTTTTGGCTTGGTTATGGTTATCTTTTTGCCCGCTTTGTCTGCCAAGAAAATTTCAATTTCTCTTGTGTCAATGTCCGGCATAATGATTTCATCCGCATTGATTGGATGAGTGGAATAATACTGCATAATAAACTGTGTGTACGCCTCAGTTTCCTCCAAAAATGAAAGGATGTCAAAGGTTTGTATGCCTTGCAACTTGCCGCCACGGATTGCAAGCACGCACATGGCAGAAAAGTCGCCCGACGTAACCAATTTAAACACGTCATAATCCACAAGACTGCCAAGGCTGGTGATAACTTTTGCCTTCATTTTTTCAAGCATCTTCAAGCGGTCACGTATTTGCAATGCCACCTCATAATTCTGATTTTCACTGGCAAGGCACATTTTTTCGGTCAAGACTTTTTCAACCTGCTTGGTGTCCCCTTTCAAAAAGTTGATTGCCTCATCCACAATTTTGCGATAATCCGCCTTTGAAATCAATTTGGCACAAGGGGCTGCACACATGTGCATTTCGTAAAACAAGCAAGGTTTGATTGGTTTGCCGTGCTCGGTTAAAGGCAATTTGCATTTGCGAAGCGGAAAAGCATAATCCATAATTTCCAGCACGTCCCTTGCCGTAACGCCCGCTAAGTATGGACCAAAATATTTGTCATTTTTGTTGAGTTTGCGGCTTACGCTAAACCTTGGGTAGTCCTCTTTTAAATTAACCTTGATGTAAGCGTAGGTTTTGCTATCTTTAAGCAAAATATTATAATAAGGCTTGTATTTTTTTATGAGGTTATTTTCAAGAGCCAGTGCTTCCATCTCGTCATTGACGACATAAAAGTCAAAATCCCGCACTTTTGAAACCATATTTCTAACTTTGATATGCTCTTGCTTGCGTAAAAAATACTGGCTGACACGCTTTTTTAAGTTTTTGGCTTTGCCAACATAGATAACGTTTTCGTCAGCGTCTTTCATTATATACACACCCGCATCATTTGGCAGGCGTTTAACTTTGTCCAAGACAATATCCATACTTTAATTATAACATAAATTGTGAGGAAAATATAAGTAAATATTGTCCAATTTAAAAATAATTTAAATAGATATTTCATAGATTGTTTTATGAAACACACAAATTTGCCTGTGGATAACGGCTTGCAAGCAGCACAAAACTTGAAAAGAAAGCCCGTTTTTAAAAAGATTTTTTTAAAGATTTTTAACATCTTTTTGATAGTTTCAATCAGTGCTTATGTTATATTTTTGGGCATAAACAAAGCAAGACAATTTGAGATTTACAATCAACCGACTGTTGAAACAAAAGTTTACACAATTTGGAATGTGGAAACCTTTGAGGGTGGCAGCAAATCAAGAGTTATTTACTTAAAAAACATCGCCCGAGAAATGGAAAAGCAAAACCCTGGCATACTTTTTAACATCCAAACCATAGCGCCCGAAAAGTTGGCTGACCAGTTGCAAGAAATGTGCCCAGATATAATCTCTTTTGGTTTTGGCGTTGGCAGGCAGGTTTTGGACAAATTGCTGACATTCAGTTCCTCCTACGACGTCCGCCCCGCTTTGGCAAAATCCGGCAGTTACAATGGCAAAATTTACGCTTTGCCGTACATTGTGAGCGGATATGCTATGTTTTCTCACGGCGAGGTTGAAAATTGCATTGAATATGGCTCGTCCGAATACATAAAGCCTCAAAATGCAATCAAAGACGCAAATTTGCCTTTAAAATCCACTGGAAGCCAATTTGAAACCTACAAAAACTTTGTTTATCATCACGACCACGCACTTCTTGGCACGGCAAGGGATGTTTTTAGAGTGGACAACTTGAACAAAATCGGCAGAACAAACGCCCACATCACGCCTTTAAACAACTACACAGATTTGTTGCAATATATCGCCAGATTTAAGACGGATAAAATTATTGAACAATTTTGCAGCAAGGTTTTGTCGCCGACATATCAGTGCAAATTGACTGATTATGGTCTATTTTCAAGCCTAGACACCAAATTGTACACCTCTGGCATATATAGTGATATGGAAAACGCAATTTTTGAATGTAAAATTGCCAACGTTTTTGACGCTTAAACTATGAAAACAAACCGACATTTTGACTTTTTTATAAATAAATCTTTAAAGGATTTTTGCACATTTAAAATTGGTGGCGATGCAAAATATTTGTTTGTTGCCAAAACAACAAAAGGGCTTAAAAAATCGGTTGTATGGTGCTTAAAAAACAATGTAAAATTTAAAGTTATCGGTTGCGGGGCGAATTTGCTTTTTGACGACGCAGGCTTTAATGGCACAATAATTGTAAACAAAACCGCAAAGGTCAAAATCCGTCACCATTCTATCATCGCAGATTCTGGGCTGACAATATCTGAACTCATCGCAAAAGCAAAGCAAAAAAATTTGTCCGGATTGGAAAATTTTGCCCTAATCCCCTCCTCTGTCGGTGGGGCGGTTATAAACAATTTAGGGGCTTGGGGATGTGAAATTGCCGGGCTGATAAAATCGGTTAAAGGCTTTTTTAAAAGCAATGTTAGACGCACAAAATGCTTTAAAAGTAATCAATGTGATTTTGGATATAGAACAAGTGTTTTTAAAACCAAACAATTTAAAAACAAAGCCGACGTTGAAGATGAATTTATAATCACAAAGGTCAAGTTTAACTTGAAAAAATCATCCCTCTCAGTGATTGACGAGGCAATAAAGAGTGCAATCACAAAAAAGACCTCAACTCAGCCCACTGACCTACCCTCTGCTGGCAGCATTTTCCTTAGAACTAGCGTAATACCAGCAAAACTGATTGACGAGGCGGGGCTTAAAGGTCTGCGTGTTGGCGAGGCTGAGATTTCAAAAAAACATTCGGGATTTATCGTAAATTTGGGCAATGCCTCATCCCGTGACGTAAAACTTTTAATCAATCTAATTCAAAACGAAATTTACGCTAGATATTCCGCCACCCTTACCCCAGAAATTGAAATTGTAGATTTTTAAAGCAACCTTTTTGTTTTTGCCACCAAATTTTAACAAAATATAGTTTGGTGTAATTTAACAAAAATGTTGTTTTTTTTTATTGCTGGTGCTATAATAAAATGCAGGAGAATTTATATGGCTTTATTGGGAGATTACCATACTCATACAAAATATTCACGTCACGGTCATGGAAAATCAACTGTTGAAGAAAATGTTCGTGCCGCTTATGAAAAAGGTCTTAGGCAAATTGCCATAACCGACCATGGTTTTAATCAAAAAGTTTTTGGCGTCAGACGCAAAGATATACCACAAGTTAAAGCAGATATTGAGGATGCAAAAGAGCGTTACCCTATTGATGTTTTGCTTGGCGTGGAGGCAAATTTGTTGGACAGCCAAGGGAATATAGACATTGTTGATTCAGATTACGACAATCTGGATATTGTTTTGTGCGGATTTCATAGATATGTGCAATCGACAAGCGCCCGTGAACAATGGAAATTTATTTTTAAAAACATTATGTGTGAACTTTTTCATCACACAAGCAAACGCCAGCGTGAAAAGAACACAAACGCTTACATAAACGCTATGAGGAAATATGATATTGACATCATCACCCACCTCAACCATGCTTGCAAAGTTGATGTTGAAAAAGTTGCAAGAGTTGCAAAAGAAACCAACACCCTAATCGAACTTAACGGCAAACGTTTGGGGATGTCAGACAAGGAAATTATGACTTGTTACGAACTTGGTTGTAAATTTGTTATCGACAGCGACGCTCACCATTACAAACGTGTTGGTGAATGTCATTTGGGCTTGGCTGCTGCTTTAAGGCTTAGATTGCCAGATAGTTGCATAGTAAATTACAACGATTTGCCAAAATTTAAAAAAGAAAAACGTAAGAAAAGGAGTTAGCATATGAATGGTTGCAAACAACAAATACTTAATACTATCCCGTCAAACAGTTGTTGCAGCCATGCTTTTCTTTGCGCCGTGATTGATTTTTGTGGCTTTGTGGATACGGAAAACAACCGATTGTTGCTCAATGCGGACAATCAGATATGCGAAAAAGTTACAAAAATCGTCAACAATTTTTATCCAACTGCAATTGTGAACAGTTGGAAAGATTTTTTGCTTATAACAGGCGACATAAAAACCATTTTGGTCGATTGCAATATTGACGAATTTCCAAATTATGCCCTTTTTGAAAGTGAATGTGACAAACTCACCTTGCTGAAAACCATTTTTTTGATTTGCGGCAATTTTTATTGCGAGTTGGACAGCTCTCAAAACTCAAAAGGTTATCATTTGGAATTTTTTATAAAGCAAGAAAGACAATCCGTGCTTCAAAACTTGCTTAAAGAATTTAATTTTGATTTTAAATCCAAACAAAGGCAAAATGGAATTGTTTTTTACAACAAACATAGCGATGTTATTTGTGACTTTTTGGTGCGTCTTGGTGCAAGTTACACTGCCCTTGATGTGCAAAACAGTTTGGCGATACGTGAAATCCGCAACAGTGCGAACAGGCAGAACAACTGCTTTGAATCCAATTTGGACAAAACGCTTTCCGCCAGCGCCGCTCAAATGAAAGCAATAAATTATTTTATTGACACAGACAATTTGGACTTGCTTGACGAAAATTTGAGAGAGATTGCCCTGCTCAGATACGCCAACCCTTATGTGCCTTTAAGTGAATTGCAACAGGCATTAAACAAAAATATAAGCCGAGCCGGGATAAAATATCGTTTGGATAAAATAATAGAGATATACAAAAAACAAAAAGGAGAAAATTGATGAAACCATTTGTACATTTGCATTTACATACCGAATTTTCACTGCTTGACGGTGCAACACGTATCAAAAAAGTGGTTAAACTGGCAAAAGAATACGGTATGCCAGCGATTGCAATAACTGACCACGGCAATATGTATGGTGTCATCACTTTTTACGACGCTTGCAAGGATGCTGGCATCAAACCTATCATCGGTTGCGAATTTTATGTGGCGGATGATTTGACCGTCAAAACTGGCAAACAAAAGAACTCTCACCTCATCATTTTGGCAAAGGACGAGCAAGGTTACAAAAATTTGAGCATGCTCAACACTATTGCTTTCCGTGATGGGTTTTATTACAAACCTCGTATCGACTATAAGACTTTGGAAAAATATCACGAAGGTTTGGTTTGTCTTTCTGCCTGCCTTGCGGGTGACATTCCAAAACTTATTTTGCAAGAGCAATTTGAAAAAGCCGAGCAATTGATTTTGTGGTTTAAAAACCTATTTAAAGATGACTTTTACCTTGAAATCCAACACAATGGCTTGCCAGAACAAGAGATTGTGAATGCAAAATTGCGTGAATATAGCAAAAAATTTGGCATAAAACTTGTTGCAACAAACGACGTGCATTATTTGTTTAAAGAAGATGCAGAAATGCAAGACGTTTTGATGTGCGTTGCAATGCAAAAGTTTGTTGATGACCCAGACAGGTTGAAATTTCCAACCGACGAGTTATATTTCAAAACCTACGACCAAATGTTGGCTGGCTTGCCTCAGGATGAGGAAGCGTTGGACACGACCATTGAAATTGCAAACAAATGCAATGTGGACTTTGTGTTTGGCAAATACTTGTTCCCTCACTACACCCCAGAAGGCGGCTATAACGATGAAGTTGGCAACACTCCAAAAGAGTTTATCATGAACCTTATCGACAAAGGCGTAAAGCAAAAATATGGCGAATATACCGATGTTATTCGTGAACGTATTGCCACCGAAATGGGCGTTATTGAAAAGCAAGGCTTTATTGAATACTTTTTGATTGTGTGGGATTATATCAACGCCGCACGCAATATGGGCATTTCTGTTGGCCCTGGGCGTGGTTCTGGTGCTGGCTCACTTGTTGCCTACACCATCGGCATTACTGACATTGACCCACTTAAATTTGACCTATTCTTTGAGCGATTTTTGAATAGCGAACGTGTCACTGCGCCCGACTTTGATATCGACTTCCAAGACACTCGTCGTGATGAAGTTATTGCTTACGTCAGACGTAAATATGGTGATGACCATATTGCACGTATTGTAACTTTTGGCACAATGAAAGCAAAAAACGCCATTAAAGACGTTGGCCGTGTTTTGCGTGTGCCTTACAACCTTTGCGATAAAATAACAAAAAATATTCCTATGTACAAAAGCCCAATTTTGCCAAAAGCGTTTGGTTTTCATGTTCCAAAAGAGGGCGACAAAGATTTTGGCACTGTTTATGCCGTGCCGGAATTGATTGAAATGTACAACACTGACCCACAGGTTAAAAAAGTTGTGGATATTGCGATGAAAGTG
Organism: Christensenella sp. UBA4626; assembly: GCA_002406115.1. Lineage (GTDB taxonomy): Bacteria > Bacillota > Clostridia > Christensenellales > UBA1242 > Onthoplasma. Next base: position 2,814 of record DHNC01000035.1, on the reverse strand, counting down.
GAAGACTTCCCTCGCCAGAGCAGTATGCACGCTTGCGGCGTTATTATCGGTGCTGACATACTTGACAGGCACGTTCCTTTGGCACGTAACCAAGAAGATATCACAACACAATATCAAGGTGCAGATATGGAGCGTTTGGGTCACCTTAAAATGGACTTTTTGGGACTTCGAAACCTTACCGATATTGTGGAAACAAAAAAATTGGTTAAGAAAAATCACGGGGTTGACATTGACTTTAAAAAATCAAATTACGACGACCCTAACGTTTTCAAATTGATTTCTACCGGCAACACAGAGGGTATTTTCCAAATTGAATCGCCGGGATTTCAAAAATTCATGAAGGAGTTGCAACCAACCTGTATAGAAGATATTGTGGCGGCGGTGTCACTTTATCGTCCGGGTCCAATGGACAGTATCCCTCAATATGTACACAACAAACACCACCCTGAGGACACAAAATACGAGCACCCTATCCTTGCCCCAATTTTGAACGTAACTTATGGTTGTATCGTCTACCAAGAGCAAGTTATGAAAATCTGTCAAGAAATGGGCGGATTTACTCTCGGACAAGCGGACGCAATCCGTAAAGCCATGGGTAAGAAAAAACTTGACCAAATGCTTAAATGGAAAGAGGCTTTCTTGCACGGGCGTGAAGCGATGACCGACGACCACGGCAAATATAGTGCGGCGATTGACGGTGCTGTTAAACGTGGTGTGCCTGAAGATGTTGCTTTGAGTATCTGGAACAAAATGGAAACATTTGCGTCATATGCGTTTAACAAATCTCACGCTGCGGCTTATTCGCTTATCACCTATCAAACCGCATATTTAAAGACGTATTATTTGCCGGAATTTGTTACGGCAACTTTGAACAACCGCATAACAAACATCGACAAACTTAAATATTACATCGCCTATGCAAAGCGAGAAAAAATTGAAGTTTTGCCACCAGATATAAATTTGAGTGAAACATATTTCAGCACCAACGGCAAAACAATCCGATTTGGGCTTGCGGCATTGAAGAATGTCGGCATCGGTGTGATTGATGAAATCATCGCTGAAAGGCAAGCAAACGGTGATTATAAAGATTTGGCGGACTTTATTTGGCGTAGCAACTCGCAAGCCTTGAACAAACGCTGTATTGAATCACTCATTAAGGCTGGTGCTTTTGACTGCTTTGGCAGACCAAGAAGTCAATTGATGGCGGTTTATGGAATTATGGTCGACCGAGCACTTGAACGCAAGAAAAAATCAATGAACGGTCAAATGGATTTGTTTGGTGACATCATTGAAGATACAAATTTGATTGAAGAAAACGAATATCCAAATATTAGCGAATATGTCAACACTGTCAAACTTCAATACGAACGTGAAATTTCCGGCACTTATCTTTCCGGTCACCCTCTTGACGGATTTATGGACGTTATTAAAAACTTTACTTTTGATTCCAGCATGATTCCAAGCGAATCCGTTGACGATGAAAGCGACGGGATGTCTTCCGGGCAAGATATGGAGGACTTTACCCCGCAAGAAGAACTTTACAACGGGCTTAAAAACGGCGATGTTGTAACTTGTGGCGGCGTTATAACTGAAATTAAAACAATCCAAACAAAAACCGGCAGCAAAATGGCGTTCTTGACAATTGAGGATTTAACCGGCAGTTTTGATGCAATTTTGTTCAACAAAACCTACGACAAATTTAAAGATGACATCATCAAGGACAGTTTGGTTTCAATCAAGGGCAGATTTTCGGTTAGAGATAGCAAACGACCTTCTATCACGGTGGACAATATCGAGCCTTTGACCGACAAAACCGATGAAGATGAAGAAAAACCTGTTGAAAAGGAAACTGTTGTTGAAATTGTCAAACCTAAAAAATTGTGTTTGCGTTACAATATGAACGATGGCGTGTTGCATCAAGCGGTCAAACATATTTTGGACGGCTATGTTGGGATTGACCCAGTTTGCATTAAAGATACCGGTTCCAACCAAGCATTTAAATTAACTCAAGGCGTCAACATTCGTGAAAGTTTGCTTTTTGAGTTGGAAACAATTTTAAACAAAGACGACATTCGTGTGGTTGAATGCAAATAGTTTGGTTTAAATTTTTAAGCCTACTATCCCGCTCTTAGCGTTCTTAAAAAAGGCAAAAATTTTGCCAAAACTTATAAATTTGATGTATTTTAGCAAATTAAACCAATTTATTTCGCTATCGCTCATAAATCTGATTTGTTGTCTAAATCATAATAAACCAATTTATTTCACTATCGCTCATAAATCTGGTTTGTTGTCTAAATCATAATAAACCAATTTATTTCACTATCGCTCATAAATCTGGTTTG
>DHNC01000035.1:0-435 GCA_002406115.1 Christensenella sp. UBA4626 | reverse complement strand
TTGTTGTTAATCACAATAAAAAACTCACTTGATTGTGAGTTTTTTGTTGCCTTTCAATGTTTCAATTTAATAAATTTTGTTCGTCTAAAATTCATCATCATTCTTTTGTTTTGGCTGCTTTGGCTTTTTGTATCCAAACAATTTCAACCTTCCTTTGTTGAACAATGTGACAAACATGATATATGCCGTGGCAACCCCGATGATTACATAAATTATGCGGCTAAAAATGTTTGCTTGTGTGCCAAACAACCCCGCAATAAAATCATATTGCAAAGTGCCAATCATAAGCCAGTTTATCCCGCCAGCACAAGTTAAAATAAAGGCAATCAATCTCAACATATTTTCCTCTTGTTTTAGTTTGTTTATATGATAAAAAAATATTCAAAAAATTATTTAAAATAAATTTAATTGCTTTTATTATTTTAATTTTTTTGA
>DHNC01000030.1 GCA_002406115.1 Christensenella sp. UBA4626 | reverse complement strand
AAATAATTAAAAAATATAATTTTTTTAATATTTTGCAATTCTGCGAGCATGCCTTCCGCCTTCAAATTCACTTGTTAAAAACACTTTGATGATTTTTATCATAGTTCTAAAACTCAAAATCCTTGCGCCCATTGTTAGCACATTTGCGTCTTCGTCTTTGCGGGCGAGATAGGCGATTGCACAATCGTATGCGTTTACAGCCCTTATCCCTTTATGTCTATTGGCAACAATGTTTACGCCTACGCCAGAACCGCACAAAAATATGCCGCAATTATCTGGGTCTTTCAAAACCTCAACTGAGGCTGGGTTGATAAAATCTGGATAGTCATCATTTTGATTGTATTCTTTTGGTCCCATATATTTATATTCAATGTTTTTGCTTTCAAAATAATGGCGAATTTTTTGCATGGCGTCAAAGCCGGCATGGTCGCAAGATAAAATAATCATAAAAAACCTCTTTCTGTTATAATAAAGCAAAATTTAAAAAAAATCTAGCAAATTCAATATTTTTATTTGTTTTAACTTCAAATTGTTTAAAATTTAATTTTTTTTGTGTGTTTCTAAATTTTTTATTTAATTTTTTGTTAAAAAGTTTAAGCGTATTTATAAAGGATATTTTATTTTACACAAGATTTTTAAAATTTAATTATTTCTTTTTCCATTTTTAAAAAATTTGTATTTACAAAAAAAATCCTATATGTTAAAATACAACTATGAAAATGAATAAAAGATGTCCTCGATGTGACCTTAAAATTCCGGCAACTGCAATGGTTTGTCTGTCATGCGGATTAAATTACAACAAGTTCAACAATGCAACAAATTCTGCTGGAGTTAAGGCGCTTAAAGAAGGGCGAAAAGATGATGTTATTTACAGAAAAGGCTGTCCAAAAGATGTAAACAAAACAAAGTTGCTTTTGTTTGCTGTTTTCTTGGGATTTGCCGGTGCTCATAACTATTATGTTGGCAGGACGGGAAGAGGCTTGTTTTATACAATTTTCTTTTTGATTGGCCTTGCAAATTCAATTTTGACAGTGGTGTTTAAAGCGACACTGACAGGCTGGGTTTACGAGGTTGTGTCAATATTGGTTTTAATTTGGGGTGCTGTGCTTATGATGTGGCTTTTTGATGTGATAAATATCATAATAAACAAATACAAAATACCCGTCAGCGTGGATATTGAATAGGGAGATTTTATGCAAAACAAAACAGTAGTGGTTGGGCTGTCCGGAGGCGTGGACAGTTCGGTTGCCGCTTATCTTTTAAAACAACAGGGCTATAATGTTATCGGTCTTTTTATGCTCAACTGGGAGGAAACGGACGATAAAGGCAATTGCACGGCAGAGCAAGATTTTGAAGATGTCAAAAGAGTAGCAAACAAAATTGGAATACCTTACTACACCGTGAACTATGCAAAAGAATATAAGGAAAGAGTTTTTAGTTACTTTTTGGAAGAGTATGAAAAAGGGTACACGCCAAATCCTGATGTTATGTGCAACAAAGAAATTAAATTTGGACCATTTTTAAAACACGCCATGGAGTTGGGGGCGGATTACATTGCAACCGGACATTATTGCAAACGTGTGGATAGGGACGGCAAAGTGTATTTGTACAAGTCGCACGACAAAAACAAAGACCAAACATACTTTTTAAATCAACTCAATCAAGCGCAACTTTCAAAAACACTTTTTCCTCTTGCGGATATTGATAAAACCGAGGTTAGAGAGATTGCTAAGAAGTTGGGTCTAAGCACAGCGGAAAAGAAAGATAGCACTGGAATTTGTTTTATCGGGGAAAGGAATTTTAGGCAATTTTTAAAATCATTCTTGCCGGCTCAACCTGGTGACATTAAGGACTTGCAAGGCAATATCGTTGGTAGGCATGACGGCGTTATGTATTACACAATTGGGCAACGCAGAGGGCTTAATATCGGTGGCAAAAACGGTTACGATGCGGACAGGTGGTTTGTTGTGAGAAAGGATGTAAAAACCAACACACTTTTTGTCAACTGCGGCGAATGTGATGAAATGTTTAGTTCTGGTTGTGTTGTGACAGATTTTAATTGGATAACTGACAAGGGTACTGGCAGTTTTGATTGCTTTGCAAAACTTAGATATCGCCAACCTGACCAAGCGGTGAGAGTTGAAGTTATTGACAACCATACTTTGAAATTGCATTTTGCGGAAAAACAACGTGCGGTGACAATCGGTCAATTTGCGGTTTTGTATGACGCTGACGGAATGTGCTTTGGCGGCGGAAGAATAAACGAATTGATTAAATAAAAGTTCTCCACAACATATTTTAATGAGTGTTTTTTAGTTGGAAAATGTTTTAAATGAGTGCTTAAAAAAATTTAAAAATAAACCAATTTATTTCACTGACGTTCACAAATGTGGTTTGATTGTTGGTTACAAAAAATGTTGAAAAAAATTAAAAAAATGAAAAAATTGTTAAAAATTTAATAAAAAATACGTAAAAATGCTGAAAAAAATTAAAATTTTTGGCATTTTTTTTAATATTTCAAATTTTCACTTGAAAATGCAAGGCTTTGATTTGTATCTTTTTATGCCTTTGATTTGCTTTCCTTGCTTAAGAGTATATTGTCAAACTTATCATCGAGACATCTCTATTCTTCGCAAAGGCTTATCTTTCATCCTGAGACCCTTCGACTACGCTCAGGGTGACAAAAGAGGACTTAAATAACTACCCTTTGTTAAAACGCAAGCGCTTTACCAACCTTCCCCAGACAAATGCCCATAAAAACATAAGTTTTTTGGGGACCCCAAAGGGGACACGAGGAGAGAGGATTTGCTGTGGGCATTGTCATCCTGAGCATAGCGAATGACCTGAAGAATTTTCGTTAGAAAATTTTCAGATCCTGAGCTTAGTCGAAGGATCTCAGGACAAAAAAAATAAGTCTGTGCGAAGAATGGAGATGTTTCGACTTCACTATCGTTTCGCAAACATATGAACTCGTAAACTCGTTATTCATGTGTTTTGCTTCACTATAGTTTCGCTCAACATGACTGGTATGTGCGTGGTAAAAAGTCTGTTAATGTCATTCTGAACGAAATACGTAGTTTTGAAGTGGAGAATCTTTTGAGCGTAGCGAGATTTTGAGAAAATAACGTTATGAATCATTTTATTTCAAAAAATGGTAGCGTTGAATAAATAAATATTTTTTAAAAAATATTGCAAATGTTTGGAAAAAACTTTTTGATTGTGGTAAACTAAAAACAAGTAAAGGGGAAACAGTGGCATCAAGCAAACACAATATCAGAAAAACTTTCTTGACAATTCTGATTGCAGTTGTCTCTGTTTTTTCGTCCATTTTATTTAATCACGCATTGCTTTCAAAATCTTCCTACGCCGCAAATGAGACAATAAACTATGTTTTTGCAGCGGCATATGGAAATAGATTCGATGATAATGAGATAACAAAAACGGTGTCGGTTTCATCCTCAACAACTGGCGTTGTTCCTGAACTTAGCACCAGTAAAAATTTGGCTTATGGTTATTATTTCAGCCACTGGGAATTGGGTTCTGTAATAGGTACCAATAACGAAGATTTAACTGATAGTAGTTCTGCAGCAGAAGAACTTTTTGAAGGGCAATCTTTGCCTACTATTTTATCAGTAGGGAATGAAAATGTTAGTGCAACAGTAACTTATAACGCAGTTTTTCTTAAATATACCTATGAGCGAAATGACGACGAGGGTTCAATTACATATACTTCATCAGATAATGAAAAGGTAAAAATCACTTTCACTGGTTCTATAACAGACTCTTTAGATAAAACTCGTCAAGATGTACTTGATTTTTACCAAGGGACATTAGGATGGAGTATTGATGCGAACGAAACATCTACCACCACATGGTATTTGCCAAGGACAACTGGCTATAACAACGGATTGCCAACCTTGCGTGCCTTTTTGAAATTTAAAACTATTTCATTAAATATAAGAGTTGTTGATTACAATGGTGAAACAATACTACTGGAAAAAAATAATGTCGCAAGCCGCTCAATACCAGAAGATTACTCATTGACGACCAATGATGTATCGGGTTCAAGCGGATATTCCTTTTATGGTTATACTTTCTCAGCTTTAGGTAGCGGAGAAGTGGAATTTGAAAATGACAAGGTAGAAGTAAGAAACAATAGCATAACTATAGTATTTAAAGAGGTTAAGAAAAATATTGCTCCAAAATTTGTAATGGTTCCATTGGAATTTAGCCAACCAACAGTAACCGATACCGCAAAAACATCTACATACGGTCCAAATTGGGAAGTGGATGTCACTGGCGTGGCAACCAAGAAAAACGGCGGTTATATATTTAAGGTGCATAAGAACACACAAGTAAAATATTCAAAAACGACGGAAAATTCTGTTAATGCCCACAAATTTACTTTTTCAGCATTGAAAAAAAGCATTGAAGAAGGCAAAACGAGTTACAAAAACGAGAGTGTAACAGTTACGCTAGAAAATTCTGAGGGTTGTGATTTAGACAAAATTGGTTACACTTCTAAAAATGAAACAGAGTCAGAATATTTTTATAAAAAGGACACTGTAAATAAAGAAGCTTTAACAATTAGCAATGGTGATGAGGCTATCACGGCAACATATTCAGTGACAAAATATAACATGAGTTTTGGATACACGGTTAAAGGTGAAAAAAATAACAACGGCGAACTTGTCGGGAGTGAGAATACAAACGGAAATAAAAGTGGCTTTTATTATCCAAATGGAACAACGCCTGATGAGTCTAATACTTCTATAAATGTCGATGCTTATCAAGATGTTTTGGTTCAATTAGGTCAAAATTTAAGTGTAGCGGGCTTCGAATTGCCAACTAAAGACGATATTAGTACTCTTAAAGGCTGGTTCGGTGCGGATTGGAGCAAACTTAACACAGAGAATTCATCTTTCACTTGCTGGCTGTTGGATGTGACGGCGATAACGGAATTGGGATACGAAGAAGATGAAAATGGTCGCTGGTATAAAGGCTCATCGTGGGTTGCATTTGATTATTACGATAAATCCATAACTTTGAATAATAGAAAATCACTTTATATTCAGGTTTCTAAGATTTATGGCGTAGGTGACTTTACATTTTTAATTTCAGACAACCCAAAAAAATGGGATAATTCAGAACATGGATATGAAGGTTCTTATGTTATGCCTCTTATCCCAAATTGGAGCAGAAATTACAATGTTGCAATTCAAAACACAATGCTTAGCGGTAAATCATCAGATGTTTATTATTCAGGTGTTGTTAGAAAAGGCGAAAATGGAACTATAAACGTAACTGAAAAAGCTGATTTCACGATAAATTCTAAAGATACGTCAACATTTGTATACTCAAACGAAACAGCATTCCATAAGAGTGATGAAATTGCTAACAAAACCCTGTTTAATACTGATAAAAACTATGGTGTCTTTAGATATGGATATGACATCAGTGCGTACACAATTACATTCAACTATGGTGGGACGCCATACTATGCGAAATTTGATGGTGAAAGTTGGAGTGCAATTACAAGTGAAACACCTGTATCCATTGATGTTGGTAAACTTAAAGACAAGACGTTTGGTGATTTGGCAACACAGTTGGATACTTGGACGCAGGGCGATTATGTATTTTTGGGTACAACCATAGCAATTACACTAGAATGGAAAGCGGCGACAATAGATTTGTATGAGGATAAAACAACAAATCCAAAAACTGAAACAGCCCATATTATAGATAAGGAATTTGTTTTTGGTGGAAATTATAGAATTAAACGCGATAGTGTTACGTCTGGCAAATCATTGGCTTACTATTATTATGGTGAAGATGAAGAACCAGCAAAAAGTGTTATTGTTTGCGACGACGGAAACGCTGGCGAAATTGTGTGGGATTATTTAAATATTCCGTCTGGAAAGTTTAAATATAAAAATATCAGTACTGTTGAAAATAGTCCGAAATATGTTTACACGTTGACATTAAAACGTTATGAAGTTGACAACATTTACAAACTGACATTGAATGGCTTGTATGGTGATGAAACACCGTCTGGGGCTTATGGCCCTACTAGCGGCAATCCGGAAAAAAATGAAAACGAATTGACTTATATCAATTGGATGGATGCTAAATACGCCAAACCAGAAGAAGGGAAAGTATACACTGGTACAGCAGAGGCATATGCAAACGCTTTTGGTGGGAAAGTAAAAACATATGTTAGTGGTATTGACGGCAATAGTACGGAATATCAGTTGAGGACTGTATATAGTGATAAGACTGGCAAATTTATCTTTGTTGCAAACAAACACATCATCGGAAATTTGGATTTCAATAAAACTTATTGTGAATTGATTGCATGGCGATATAATGGGAAAGAGGGTAACACGGATTTCCTTTTGACTGATGATTATAACAATAAGTTGACAAATAGCCAAAGCACAGCAAAAATTCTTGAAGATACATGGGTTTACGATGGGGCAGGCACTCAAGTACTCTATGCAATGTTTTATAGAGAATCATACAAATTCAATTTTGACACAATAATTGATTTGAATGACAAATCCTACGGCAATTTCTATGGCTATTTGACCGTTGAAGTAGAAGATACAATTGACAATGCTAATATTGGTTCGTTGGTATGCGGCACGGGCAAATACTTGGTTGTCTATGTTTATGATGCAAATGTCAATAATGGGGCATATGTCAAAAAAGTTTACAAATTTGGTGACGGTTTATCATCTGATGATATTGCTAAAATAGTTGCGAATTTAAGCACAAATATTGGAGATTTAACTTCAATCGCCGACACAAATATAACCATTTACGGTGGTTGTGAAATTAAGGTGAAAGTTTACGACCAAAGTAAGATTGCAGACCTTAAAAAGGACAATGCGTATTACGACCAAATGTTGGGTTACCGCTTTAATGGAGCTTTCACTGGGGCTGCGGATTTTGGCGATAAAAATAATGTTTCTTATACGTTCAACCTTGACACATTAAACATAGATAGAGAAACAGGAACAACATTGTTGACCTACGGAACTGGTGAAAATGACAACATTACCTTATCTTCCGGACAAGAGGTCAAATTGAATGCAAACTTTGCACCTATCACGTATAAAACAAGCATAAGCATGGCTATAAGTACAGGCGGTTTGATTGAAATCACACATGCAACTGGGGATAAAACAACAACATCGTCCACTTATTCGTTCAACAACTTGCAACGTGGCAGCAAATATGAATTTTTCTATTACGCTTATGCAGGCTATGGCTTGGGCGACCCTGATTTTGCTTTGAGCATAACAAACTCATTGATTGGATTGCAAAGTATTGACTTTGGTGGTACAGAAATAACCAGACAAACTCCAACAGAATTGCAAACTTTGTATTTCCAATTGGGCGGCGCTTGGTTAAGGCAATATATGTATGGATTGCTTATAAATGACAACGATACAACATTTACGTGCAGTCCAGACGCAGTACAAAATATTCAACCTATTATAATAAATAACAAATTGTTGGATTTTGATGTTAATTATTATGTATTCAATCAAGACAACAACGATGCATCGGCTCCATTGGGGACAGGCAATGTTTTGGGCGAAGAAGAAAAATGGCAACTGGGCAAAACAATAACATGGAATCTTCCTCATGCAGCAATCACATTCGGAAATGAAAACGAAATTTTGACATATTATTATCTCGCCGAAGACGGTGTTAAGTACGCAATTTTGTCAAGTTGGTCGTATCTGCCACGTTCAATAGCGGATAGAAGCCAGTACAACCAAAAATATTTGTTCTTACTTAAAAATCAACCTATCCACATTTTCAACATCGACACTGAACACTTGTTTAACATGGTGCAAACAACCGCTGGCTTGATTGTTCCAGAAGAAAATAGGACAATCTATTTGGCAATGCAGGTTGTGCCGATGTATGAAATTACGCTTAAAATCAAAGCGGACAACGCAAACGACACTAATTGCAGCACAAGGACAGTTAGTTTGACAAATGGTGACAACAACTCAATTGTTTTAACCACGACGAACACTTTGGAAGAAACAGCCATTGGATACACTTATTTAGGTCTATCTAATGTGTTGCTGGCGTCGTACGATCAAGACTATTACACCAGCGTTAAGTTTATAGCAAATCAGGCAGAAATCAGTTCACCTTTCACATTGAGTGGTGATACAACAATTTTCGCTGACTTCACTCCAAAAGAGTTGTCTATAGATATAACATATAATTATAAGGGCAGAGTTCTTGACGAGAGCGAAATTTTGGACTACTTTGATACTGCCGTTTCAGTGTCAGAAATCAGACGTGGTCAATTGAACAATATTACGAACAATCCTTCCGTTGCATCTTATGTTTTGCAAAACGACACAATCATCCTCTCATACGCCCTAAAAACTGGCTATAAGGTTAGGTTTGAAGTTAACTCATCGCAAGATAGATTGAGTGCGGATGATGGAATTGAGGTTACTGCTTTAGACTACAAAAAGCAGGGCATAAACATCCGTGTTTTGATAACCGACGGAGAGAAAGGGCAAATTGAACTTAAAGTGGTGGCGGATAATTCAAACGGCGCAGTCTTCCATGAAGAAGATTTGCAAACTATGCAATCGTTTGTGGATTTGTATATAAGAGAGGGCTTGCAAGAAAAGTCCATTCAATTTATGTTGGGCTACACAATTAGGATTAAACTCAACAAATTGCCATACAGTTACGAGTTTGTGGGTATCAAAAAAGATTATGGGCAAGTCAACCCTGATTATAAGTTGGATAACAACGGATATATCACAATCACAGACGGCGTTTTGCCAGAGGGTATGGCGGAAGATAGTTTCATCGCCTCCGTTTCCGGCACTTATTATGCGGTATTTAAAAAAGTGCTTGTCAACACAGAATTGGTTTTGACATCCAACAACCGCAACAATTACACCTACAAATCAAACGGCTATCAAGCAACTGGCAGAAATTCGATTTACACCTTGCCAAAACAATCCAGCGTGAACGATGTGCTTACGTTTGTTCGCCAACAAAACTTGTTGCAAGAGGAATTGGATTACTATTACTACGTCAACAAAGACGGCGAGCAAAAGATTTCTGGCGACACACTTAAAATCACAGAAGAATTGCTTGATACAATCGAAACAGTCAACGGCAGCAAAACTATTCGCTTGTATGTTAAGAGCAAGTCAAAATATTATGTAACCGTAACAATCGACGAGAAGAGCGGCGCTCAATATTTGAACGAAGTCAAATTGGATAACACAATCCTCACCGGCACCACACGCTTTGTAAGTGGATATTATGTGGAAAACAGTGAGTTGACGCTTAAAATTACCTCAAAAGCCCCAACCAAATATTCAATTTCGGTTGACGGCGGCGAGAAAATGGCGGAAATCGAACAGACATTCAAACTTACATCTGACCGCAACTTTGTTGTTGTGATAAGCAAAAATCAATTTAAACTCACCACAACGGAAGAGTTGTATGACGACATCATCTCATGGAAACTAAACGATCCAACCACTCTTCAAGACGGCGAAAGGTTTAACTCAGACATTGCTCAAAAATCCTACCTATATAACGATAAAACAAGGGTGGATTTCGTGGCAACAGCAGAAAAGACTGACGGCAAAAAACAACTCACCGCTATCAGTTTTGCAGACGAGGTTTTGTCGTTCACATTCAATATGAATTGGCAAGCCGACCAACTCAATTCGTGCTTTGAGGTTAAACTTGCGGACGGAACTCCACTCACTTCTGGCGTGACAGTTGAAAGAGATAAAAACAATAGCAACATCATTATTTTGAGCGTGCAAATTGATGGCAACACTTATCAATATAGTTTGCAACTCACACCAGGGCAAAACGGCACAGCAGATAGCATACAACTTGCATTCACTGGCTCGGATAATGTTGCTCTTAAACTTAGTTACACCGCAGTCAAAGTACTCGGCATATCTTAATAAATTGGTTTTAACAAAACATATTTTGTTGTTTAAATCAAACAATTTTATCTCGCAACGATTGTAAATTTGGTTTGTTGTTTAAAAGGCTCTGACATCTAACGTAGGAGCCTTTTTTGCGGCGAATGTTTCGCCGTCGTTTTAAGCATTTAATCATGTCATTCTGAGTGTGGGCGGAAAAAGATTTCTCGTGTACCCTTGTATTATTCTAAATGAGACAAAATCTCGTGTCCCCTTGAGAGGGGAAGGTTGGTAAAACGCTTGCGTTTTAACAAAGGGTAGTTTATTTAAGTCCTCTTTTATCTGGCTTTTAAATAAGGATAATATTGTAAACTACCCTTTGGTGTTCATTACATTCACACCAACCTTCCCCTCTCAAGGGGACACGAGATATTGGTCTAGTTGTTAACTTTAAGGGACACGAGGCAAGGACGTTTTTGAACACCCAGAAGGGAACAAGAGATTTAGGTTGGGTTATTGTTCTTCGTAAATGGTTTTTAGCAGTCGGGAAATTTGGCGTTTGCCAACTTTTTTTAAATTTTGCCAAAAAATGTCGTTTTTTGTTTGACTATGATTTTTTTTTGTTATAAGATTAAATCGTAAGGTATGTGATGTCGATTAAACATACTAATACACACAAAAAAGTTGCTTAATATGTTAAGCAAACGTTAGTTAGCAACATATTGGCTACTTTAAAAAAGCATTTTGCCAAGGCAAAATGCAAAAGGCAAACTTGATGTGGCAACACATCGGGATTGTAAGGGTTAGGAGCCCTACAAGTAAATTTGCAAATTTGTTTGTAGTGATGCAAACTTTCGCACTTGAATTGTACACACCAGGTGCGGAAATTAAAGTTTCAAATTGCTTAGTATGTAACAAATGATAATCATTTGATCGACATCCAAGCATTTAGGAGACACTTTTGGCATCAGCCAAAAGTTAAGTTGGCAAAACTTAAATTGCCATGTGTTGAATGGTTGTCTTGGTCGAAAAAGAAAATTATTCAGCACCGCTTTGTTCTTGTCAAAACATCAACAAAGCAAAAACTTATTTTTTAAAAAATTTTAAAGGGGAAAAATAAAAATGACAAAAATGAAATCTAAAAAGATGACAAAGTCAACATTTGCAATCATTATAATGGGAATTGTGATGGTCGCTATGCTCGCTTTCGGCGGCACTTTCGCGTACTTTACTGCTACTACAACAGATAAAAGTTCTGGCGATATTACAACAGGTTACATTAGTTTGAAAGCTGGTGATACAGTTACTATGACTGGTAACACTAGTGCATTGTTACCTAAAGAAACAATCACAGCAAAACTTGAATACACAGATTCTTCTACACGTGGTACATGGATTGTTATTGAGGCTACAGCTGATCAAACTAAACTTGGTACTGGTGCTACTTTAACATTGTCTGACATTGCATTGACAGAAACTGGACTTACAGCAGCAAAATATACAAAAGATGGTTCTATAATTTTCGTTATTGAAAATAGTGACAAAGCTGCTGATGATAAAGTTACTTCAGCAAAAGTTACTGCTTCTGTAACAGCTACTTACGATGCAACTGAAGAAAACAAAGATGGACAAGCTGCTTCAGCTTTGAATAACATGGGTAAAACATTTAGCATTACATTTAAAGCTAAATCAGTTCAACACTTAGGCAATGCTAATGCAGCCGCTGCATTAACTGCTTTAGGTTACACAGGCTATACACTGGCCGAATAGTTTTAATGCAAAAAACACGCATTAGCGTGTTTTTTTCATATTCAATAGGGGGGATTTCAATAAGTCCTATATATATTATTATAAAGAACAGCAAAACAAATTTTGCTGTTCTAATATATAATATATTTAAGATTTGATATGTTCCAACAAGTTGCATTGTTCACAAAATTGATGGTCGGCAACTAGACTAGTAACAATAGATTCAACGTCTTTTGCGTTTAATTTTGTTTTTTCAATAATATATTTTACACAGTCTTCAACAGAAGCACATGCTACATAACTATCGTGGTTTTTATGTCCGCAACGTTTGAAATAATGTTTGTTTTTTAACTTTGTGTATATTTCATCTCTTAATTCTTCATTTTTTCTTTTTGTTACACTCATAAGTTTCTCCTTAAAATTTTGACTAAAAAACACGCTAATGCGTGTTTTTTATTGTGTTTTACTAACCACCAACTGCTGGTGTTGGGTCGTCAGTGTGAGCACCGTTTTGAGATTTAACGATATCCCAAGCGGCTTTGGCTGATGCAAGACCATCTTTTTGGATAGAACGAGCATCGAATTTCACTGTAAGAGTTTTACCCATATAGTGCATGTCGCCAACTGCTTGACCGTTGTGGTTGTTTTCATCTAAGTCAGTACTTAAAGCAACATTAACAACACCTTTGTAGTCTTTGCCGGCTTCTGCATCAATGTAATAAACATTGGTTTCACCATCAACTAGTTTAAGTGTAGTACCTTCTGCACCGACAATTGTTGAAGTGATTACAGAATCAGGAATATCACCTTCTGTAGAGAAAGATACAAAGATATATGTTGCAACTGTTGATTTGTTTGACAATGTAACTGTTGCGTTTTCCAACAATTTATCGCCAGGAACAGCAATTGTTTTTGTGATATTAAGAGTTGTACCTGAGTCTGTTGTTAAAGATACATAACCTAATGTAACAGTTGTGTTTTTATCCGCACTTGTAGCAGTAAAGTACGCGAAAGTGCCGCCGAAAGCGAGCATAGCGACCATCACAATTCCCATTATAACGCGGTTAATTCACCTTTTTGCTAATTTGCTAATCATAGATTACGCAAATATGAGCCTTTCAGGTGATTAACCGCTTGCCTATCAAGGGTGGAAACGGTCTTTCCCCCTTGATGAATCCCCTTTGACTAAATATGATTGTTGAAGTGTGAAAGCGAATCAGTGGAAGAACAAGTGCGTTCGTGGCGTTTATTAAGAGACAAACAATTTTAACTTTGTTAAAATTCTTTTTCCCTTAATTTATCCCTTTTGAAATAAGCGGACTATGAAGTTTGCTTCGAAGCGGTGGCGTGGGAGAATAAAGATATTTTTAAGTTTTAGAAATGTTTTGGATAATCCCTTTGGACAAAGATGACTATTGAAGTGTGAAAGCCCGTCAGTGGTTAATTGATTTTATGATCTTTGATCCACTTTAAAACATGGTTTTGTTTAAGGCTTCCATCTGCAACGCCTAACCCAAGGGCAATAAGCTCATCATCGGTGTATGATAATTTAATGCCATTTAACTCTAAAAAAGATAACAGAACCATCACACCTATACGTTTGTTGCCATCCATAAAAGCATGATTAGATATTAAACTAAAACCTAAGCTTGCAGCTTTTTCTTCTTTTGTTGGGTATAATTCTTTACCGTCAAAAGTTTGAAAACAGTTGTTTAAGGCTGAATCTAAAAGATTAAAATCTCTTATTCCAGCAGTGCCTCCTGACGATTCTATAACTAATTGATGTAATAGCAAAACTTTATCTTTATCGAATTTAATCATTTTGCCAACTCCTTGAAAGCACGACTATGTTGATTTAATATGCGCTTTGCCACAATTAGTATTTTTTCTTCATCTGTTAATTGTAAAACTTCGTTGATATCACAAATATAATATTTAGGTTTGTTGTTTTTTAAGATAATTACATTCCCCAAATTATCAACTTCTCTACAAACTTTTGAAAAGTTTTGATTTGCGTCAGTAATTGAAATTAAATTTTCAGTATTAGTTTTCATAATTTCCCTCCATAAAATATTATAACACATTATAGGAGAAATTCAACCTATTTTTGAAATAAATGTTAAAAATATTTTTTAAGTGGTTAATAATTAAACTTCGATTATTTTTAGGTCGTGGGCGTCTTGATAGACGATGTGATAGCCGTCGCTAAGTGGGTCGTCTGGGTCAAGCGGGAGCCATTGGTGAAATTTGCCCAATTCTTCTGGGGCGGGTGTGTTGTAACTGGATGGCACGGCGTAACAAATATATTGCAGTTGTTGTTCTTGATAAATGGCGCCGATGCAATAGGTTGAATTGCCTTCGCTGATTTTTGCAAAGCGGGAGTTTGGTATTCGGGTGTTCAATTCCTCACACTCTGGAAAATTTTTGAAGATGTAATCAAATTGAGGGAGCAAATTTTCCACAATCGAGTTCTTTTTTTCAGTGTTTGGAGTTGGGGTGGCGTCGTCAGCGGTGGATGTTGTGGTTTGAGGGCTGGTTTGCTGAGATGTTGGGGCAGTTTGAGAGTAAAAATATGCCTTATATTTGCAACTCTTGCATGGGTTGTAGTCTTGATTTGTCGAGGCGTTGCAAACCTGGCTGCAATCCTCTGCTTTTTTTTCTTTTGTCTGGGTGGACGGGCTGATTTTGCTGAATGAGTTGTTGAGATTTTTGGTTATAACGCTGGTGTCGTCAAAAAAATAGCCGGCATAAGTGCCACCTGCAAGTAGGGCGGTGTTGTCATGTTCGGTGTCGATAACTGCACAATAAAAATCGCTGTTCATATCAAAATCGCCAACCAAAGAACTGGTGTAAGCACCGTCTTTATAAAGCATATTGGAGGAGTAAACCTGGTCCTTATGATAAATGCCGAGGCGGGTTTGTGGGGAAAGTGAGTCACAATTGTACAACCTCAATTTGGCGGATAAAAGGTCATCTTGTTGGCTTAAAGTTAAAATTGCTCTGCCATTTTTGTTGGCAGTTTGCGATTGTAAAATCAATGTTTTGCTTTTCATACTTATATTATAGCGGCCTAAATTTTGATGTATGACAAGAATTTTGCATATATACCCGAAATACTGGCGGTTTTGCGGTTTTTATGTTGAAATTTAATGGCTGTTTAAGTGCGGTTGTAAGTCAATTTGTTTGACAAGGTTGATATTCTATGATAATATAATCAAAGCGTGATGGCATCTAATTTTTTGCTATGCGGCAAATTGAGTTTGCGGGAAATTTATGGCAAGTTTTGGTGCATATTTGACAACGCTTTTGGCAATAATTTTGACGAGGATGTATGAAGAAATTTTCTAATTTTATTATTTGTTTATTATTGTGCGTGTTTGCTTTTGGTGTGTTTGGCTGTAAACCAAATGATAAAGGCAACGGTTTTAGCCCAAAATCTGACGATATCGTTGTGGGCAACGGCGGAATGGTGGTTAAAAAAGGCGAGTATGTGTATTTTGCAAACGGATTTCAATCTGTAAGCAGTTTGACAGACGACCAAAGGGACGCTCAGTTTGTGAAAGGCGGGCTTTATGTTGCAAAATTGGATGAAACAGGCAATTTTGTGCGTGATGACGACGGCTACATGACCGACGATTATATGCGTGTTGTCAGCGACAAATTGGCTGGCTTTGATGCAACAGACCTTTATATTTTTGGCGATTATTTGTATTTTGTTAGCCCAAGCACGGAAAATGAATCCGGCAAAATTGGCAAAACTGAATGGGCAAAAGATAGGGCAGTTTTCTATCGTGTAAAACTCAACAACTTTGACAATGTTGAAAAACTTTACCAATCAAATGTTAAGCACGAAAATTTAAGTTATCAGTACTACAACAAAGACGGCAAAACCTACCTTTTGGTTCACGAAAAAGGTGCGGACTTGAACGACGGAAACAACTCCGATATGCTTTATAGGATTGACGTTCAAGCAAAGAAAAATAAGGTTCAAACCGTGGCAAGCAATGTTAGCAGTTTTGTGTTTGGTTATGATAGCCAAGACAACGCTTATGACAGAATTTATTTTGTGGAAAACAAGGATAGCAAATACAGTTTATATCGCTATGATGTTAGTTCAAATCAAAAAACTGAAACCGGCATAAAGGATAGTTCAACAGAAGTTGTTGCAAAATTTGTGAGCGACCGCTTTGTGTTCATCTCTAAAAAAGACGGGGACGACACATTTATGTATCGTGCGTCTATCGGCGGCAGTTTTGTAAAAATGTTTGATTGCACATCTGATGTTGCTGGTTCAATCTATTTGTTGCCAGAAGGCGAAAATTTGATTTCAGTTAAAGACAATGTTATCCAATTTTATTTGAATGGTGACAGCCTTGTAAGTTTGAACAAAATCACTGACGACTCTGATGTTACAGCGATCAATGTAATCGGCTTTGCAAATGGCTCTATCGTTTATTACGACAATAGCAACAAATTGAAAACTGTAAGTTACAGTGACTTTATTGCTGGCAGACAACCAAAAATCACAACCATTGCAACAATCGAATTTAACAAAGATTATTTGGATATAAACGGCGGCAATTTGTATTATTGCACAGGTGATAATTCTGGTTACCTTTTCAAAGTTTGCTTGACAAACAACATAGACGCAGAGGGCAACACTGAAAGCGAAATGGTTGGCAGATATCTTGATGAAGATAAGCCAAGCGAAGATGAAGAATAATTAAAAAATTAAAAGTGGATTTTAACCCTAATGGGAGAATGAGAGTTTTGCTCATTTTATCCACTTTTTTTTAATGCTTGTAAAAAAAACAAAATATTTTTTTAAATCTTTTTTGCAAAAATTAAATAAATTTTAAACCTATTTTTTAACGACCTATTTTGAAACTGAAAAATAAATATACATTAGACTTGAAATGAGAAAATAAAAAATTTAAAAAATATTTAAATTTAATTAAAAAAACCATAAAAAAATAATAAAAAATCATATAAAAAATAATTTTTTTTTAAAAAATGCAATAAAAATAGCAATTTAATATATCTTTTAAACATTCAAAACCTACATTTTAATTTTTAAAAATTGGTTTATTTTTTACTTTTTTATTGAATTTTCAGGCTTCATATAAATATATTTATGCTTTATATAAAACGACGATTTTGCTTGATTTTTTTTGTCGAAATAGTATAAAATATTATCAATAGAAATTGACCATTCTTAAATTTTGGTTGGCTTGTATTGGCTGCCTTTGGGATCTCTTAAATTTACGCAAGCATCCAAAATGTTGAGTTTGCAAAGAGGGGATTTTATATGTTAAAAACAACAAGAAAAAGCACCAAGATTACATTCAAAACGGCAATTGCAATTTTTATTTCTGCTGCCTTGGTATTTACTGGTTTTGGTATATATTTTTCAACCCGAAAACCTAAGCCAGAAATTAAGCCTGGAGTAAATCCAATTGAATGGTCGGTTAA
>DHNC01000015.1 GCA_002406115.1 Christensenella sp. UBA4626 | reverse complement strand
AAAATAATAATATATGGTTCCAAATATGGTACTGCAAAACAATATGCAATGGAATTATCAAAAAAGACCAATATCAAAGCGGAGAGTTATAAAGACATAAAAAATATTGATGAATACGAAACAATTGTATATATAGGCGCATTATATGCTGGAGGAGTTTTAGGAATGACCAAAACTTTAAAAAAAATAACTAATTGCGAAAATAAAAAAATTATAATTGCTACGGTTGGATTGGCAGATCCTATGGAAAAAGAAAATGTGGTCAAGATAGAAAATAGCATGAAAAGACAACTTCCAGTTGAAATATACAAAAAAGCAACTATCTATCATTTAAGAGGTGGGATGGACTATTCAAAGTTGAGTTTTATACATAAAATAATAATGAAATTAGTTTATGAAAAGACAAAAAAACTATCAGAAGAAAAGAAAACAGCAGAAGATAAAGAAGTGATAGCTACTTACAATCAAAAAGTAAACTTTGTAAATTTTTCTAGTTTGGAAAATATAATTACTGAAATTAATAGGTAAGCACAAATATCAACTAGGACTATAAAAAGTATACTTTAACTAATTAGTTAGGAGTAAATGACAATGAAAAATTTTATTACAGGAATTGCTTTGTTTATTTTTGGTATAATATTATATTTGTGCTATAATTATTTTGCTGGGGATAGTTCTTCTCATTTCGGAATGTTTAGTGATGGGATTTTATTAGGACTTGCTATCGGTATTGCATTGATTGGAATTATATTAGTTATAATTGGGCTTATAAATTTATGCAAAAATAAAAAAGGAGAAAAATAATGTATAAAACAGAACTAATAGGCTACACGCCCGTAGCGAAGAAAATGGCAAAGAAAATTGAAGACAAATGTAACGAAATGGAAAAAGAAGGATATACTTTAATTTCCACAACAATTACACTTGGTGCAAAGGCTATTTTGATTTTTAAAAAGTAAAAAATACTGGGGATTCCCAGTATTTTTTGCTTTAAAATTTTTATTTTTTCTTTTTGGCTCTTAAAACACTTATAAGAACATAAGCACCAATGAGTAAAATTATTGAGCCTATCATAACTCCATACATAGCTCCAATGCTTACTTGGTTACCAAAGAAATATAAGTTGCAGTCAATATTATCTTTTATGCCAGATATAACGTCAGCAGAAATCCCTTGTTTAGACATTTCTCTAAATACGCCACTTAAAGCATGATATTTAAGCAGAGATGTTCCATATGTCCCAGGCAAAAATGCTAGAATATTTTGCATTACTGAACCCATTTGAGATATAGGCATATAGGCTCCACATATAAAGCCATACCCAGCACTAACAATAGTTCCAACAGCAGATATTTGGCCTTGAGATGATAGAAAACAATTTATTATTGAAGATAATGCTGTTCCAAACAAACTAAGCATAAATAAATCTATAAAAATTAAAACCACATCTCCAAATGACATAAACCAGCCTGTTGCTCCAATATAGATAAAACATGCAACTGTACCAACGAGTGCAACTAGTAAAGTGGCAAATAAAGATGCAAAATAATATGACATTGCAATGGTAGATTTTTTAGTTGGTGTAATATATATGTCTTTTTTTGTGCCATTAACTTTGTCGGAAACCATAAGCATATTTGCACAAAAAGCAACAGTTACACAACTCACTGCAAATAAAGATGAGAATAATTGTCCGTTTACAATTCCATTTTGTATTCCCTCAGGAAGCCCTGCTGGTAAACTTTGTTTATAAATTCTAGCTAAAAAGGTTACAAATAATACTAATAAAATAATAGGAGTTATAAGAGAAGTAAAGAACATTCCTTTATCTTTAAAAAACATTTTCATGTTTCGTTTTGTCATGTAAAATAAAGTCTTCATCTTAATTACCCCCTACAAGTTTTTTGCCAGTTACGGCCAAAAACACATCGTCCATTTTACCTTTTGTTATTTCAAAATCTTTAAATAACTTTGGATATTTTATAATAAGATTTTTTGCTTCTTCGGTATCTTTAACTTCAAGTCTGAAAAAATCCCCTATTTTTTCATATGGAACGCCTAATTTTTTAACATTTTCTTCGGTTTCATTATAAATGTTTATAAAATCACCCGAATATTTGTTTTTTAAGTCCAAGGGAGTTCCTTCGGTGGATATTTTGCCATTATCAAGAATAATAACATAGTCTGCATCAGATGCTTCTTCCATATAATGAGTGGTTAAAAATACTGTCATATTTTGTTTTTTTCTACAATTATCAATAACAGACCATAATGTTTTTCTTGTTTGTGGGTCAAGACCAGTAGTTGGTTCATCTAATATTAGTATTTTGGGATTGTGTAAAAGAGCTCTAGCAACATCAATCCTTCGTCTTTGTCCACCTGAAAGTTTTCCAACAGTCCGATTGAGTAAATTTTTGAAATCTAAAAGTTCAGCAAGTTCAAGAATTCTTTTATTGGCTTCTTGTCCATAAATTTTATAAAGACTAGCACGGGAAATTAAATTATCTTTTACAGTTAAAACTTTATCTAAAACAGAGTTTTGAAAAACGACACCAATTTCCTTTGTAATACTTGAAATTTGGGTATCAATATCTTTGCCATCTATTATGACCTTTCCATTATCTTTGTTAAGAGTCCCACACATGATTGAAATAGTAGTACTTTTCCCAGCACCATTTACACCAAGAAATGCAAATAATTCACCACGCTTAACTTTAAATGATAAGTTATCAACAGCATGGATATCTCCAAAAGATTTATCAAGGTTTTTAATTTCTATAATATCATTTTTCATAACAAATATATTCCTTACAACAACCTTTTCAATTATACAACTTTAAGCCAAATTTTGTCAAATATCTGAATATTTAAAGTGAAATTTTATTAAATACAATTCTTTAAAACTCAGTTATTTCAAACCTGTCTAAAATTAGACACTAAAAACTGAAATAAAATTATGTGATTTAGTATAAAACGAAATAAAATCGTATAACACGAATTTGCTAGGTAAAATAAGGGAATAAAGGGTTTTTTAAGATATAAAATAAACTATTTAACAAGTTTTAATCATACCTCTTAATCAAAATTTTTGTAACCAAAAATTTTGGCGATTATTTTTTATTATAAACACTTGACAAAATTAAAATTTAGATATAAAATTGCGAATAATTCGCAAATTGAAAGGTGTAAAAATGAGTTACGATACTAAACAGAGGAAAACTATAATAGAATTTTTTAATGATAACATTGATAAAATTTTTAGCGTTGAAGAAATTTTTGACGCATTAAAAAATAAAAACATTAGTTTAAGTGCGATTTATAGGAATTTAGCAGAATTGGAAAAGTCTAATAAAGTTAGAATTGTAACGAAAGTTGGAACTAATAAAAAATTCTATCAATTTATTGACAATGATGATTGCAAAGGACATATACATTTGCTTTGTAAAAATTGTGGAAAATCTATACATTTAAACGATGAAGAGAGCCACAAATTAACATCTATTGTTTTGAAAAATACGAATTTTGAAGTTTTTAAATCAGATTCTGTTTTATATGGAATATGTGGAGATTGTAAATCTTTAAATAGATAAAGGAGGTAAATATGAGAAAGAAAAAATTGATTTTGATTGTAGCCATAATTTCAATATTGTTTTTTGCTTTCTCAATTTTCTTTATTGGCGAAAAATCAAATCACGAATGTAGTGGCATAGATTGCGAAATTTGTGAAGAAATTGCAATTTGTGAAAAAGGACTAAAAGAGTTTGGACTAGGTGCAATAACTATTGCAATTGTTGTTTTAAATTCATTTCCAAAATTATCAAATGAAAAAATAAAAGTTAACAGCACCTATAAGAAAGATAGTTTAATATCCTTAAAAATTGAGCTTTTAAATTAAATAAGAAAACCATTGAAACACAATAATTGTGTTAATTTTTGTGTGCTTATTTATAAAAATTTTTAAGGAGAATAATAAAAATGAAAAACGTAAAAAAATTATTTATGTTTATTTTTGCTGTGGTTTTAGGCATAGGAACAATTTTTGGTCTTTCTGCCTGTGGCAACAATAACAAAGACGATAAAATTAGTGTTGTCTGCTCTATATTCCCAGAATATGACTGGGCAAAAGAAGTTGTTGGAGAAAACAACAATGTTGAATTGACTTTACTTTTGGACAACGGAAAAGATTTGCATAGTTATCAACCATCAGTTGCTGATATTGCAAAAATTTCAACTTGCGACTTATTTATTTATGTTGGCGGAGAATCTGATACTTGGGTTGCAGATGCATTAAACAATGCAACAAACAAAAATATGCAAGTTATAAACTTGTTAGATGTTCTTGGCGATAAAAAGAAAGAAGAAGAACAAAAAGAAGGTATGCAAGGCGAAGAGGAAACTGGAAATGAGCAGGAAGAAGAAGTTGAATATGATGAACACGTTTGGCTTTCACTTAAAAATGCTCAAATCTTTGTAACAGAAATTGCAAACAAACTTTCAATTATTGACAGTGCAAACAAAGATAATTATTCTGCAAATGCAACAGCTTATAATGCTAAATTAAACACTCTTGATACAGAATATCAAGCAGTCGTTGATGCTGGAACAACAAAAACTTTACTTTTTGGTGATAGATTCCCATTTAGATATTTGGTAGATGATTATAAACTTGACTATTTTGCAGCTTTTGTTGGTTGTTCAGCAGAAACCGAAGCAAGTTTTGAAACAATTACTTTTTTGGCAGGCAAAGTTGATGAATTAAATTTGAAAGTCATTCTTCAAATTGAAACTTCAGACGGAAAAATCGCAAACACCATTAAAGAAAATACAAAATCAAAAGGCCAAAAAATCTTAACATTAGATAGTATACAAAACACCACAACAAAAAGTGGAAAAACATATTTATCAATTATGCAAAGTAATCTTGAAGTTTTGAAAGAAGCGGTTAAGTAGGTGGAAGTATGACACAAATTGAATGTAAAAATATTTCCATTGGCTATGATAAAAATGCTATTTTATCAAATTTATCTTTTAGTATTGAAAATGGTGATTATCTTTGTATCCTTGGAGAAAATGGTGCAGGAAAATCTACTTTAATGAAAACAATTTTAGAACTTATGCCAATTATTAGTGGGAAAATTGAGTTTGAAAATGGTTTAACAAAAAAAGATATAGGATACTTGCCCCAACAAACAATAGTTCAAAAAGACTTTCCAGCAACTTGTTATGAAATTGTTATTAGTGGCTTTCAAAATAGATGTGGATTGAGACCTTTTTACAATAAGACAGAAAAGCAAAAAGTTCTTGACATAATGAAAGAAATTGGGATTGAAAAACTTAAAAACAAATGTTTTAGAGAACTTTCTGGCGGACAAAAGCAAAGAGTTTTGCTTGCAAGGGCTTTGTGTAGCACACAAAAGATATTGTTGCTTGATGAGCCAGTTAGTGGTCTTGACCCAAAGGCTACAGAAGAAATGTATGAGATTATAGATAAGTTAAACAAAAATGGCATTACCGTAATTATGATTTCTCACGATGTATCTTCAGCCTTGAAATATGCTAAACACATTCTTTTTGTGAATAGTAATCCATTTTTTGGAACAAAAGAAGAATTTGAAAATAGTGATTTAGGCAAGCAATTTGAAAAGTATGCAGGCGGACATATAGGGGGTCATCAAGATGAGTAAACTTTTTGAAACATTATCATTTTATTTGTCATTCCCCTTTGTTCGCTATGCTATAATTGTTGGAATTTTAATCTCTCTTTGTGCTTCACTTTTGGGTGTAACTTTGGTGTTAAAACGATTTTCATATATTGGAGATGGACTTTCCCATACTGCCTTTGGTGCAATGGCTATCGGAAGTGTGTTAGGTCTTACTAACAATATGATTATTGTTCTGCCAATAACCATTGTTTGTGCAATTCTGCTATTAAAAACAAGCCAGAATAAAAAAATAAATGGAGATGCTTTAATTGCAATTTTATCCGTTAGTGCACTTGCTATTGGCTATCTTCTATTAAATGTATTTAATGTGTCTTCAAATGTTTCTGGTGATGTATGCACAACACTTTTTGGCTCAACTTCAATTCTTACACTTTCATCAAGTGATGTATGGCTTACAATAGGACTTGCTCTGTTTGTTATTTTGTTCTTTATTTTCTTTTACAATAAGATTTTTGCAGTTACATTTGATGAAAATTTTGCAAAAGCAAGTGGAACAAAAACCGAATTATTTAACATCTTGCTTGCAAGTATAATTGCCATTGTTATAGTTATTGCTATGAATTTGGTTGGTTCGCTTTTAGTTTCAGCACTTGTAATATTCCCAGCACTTTCAGCTATGAGAGTTTTTAAAAGTTTCAAGGGAGTGATTATCTGTTCTGGTGTAATATCCGTTTTGTGTGCTTTCTTTGGTATAATCCTTTCCATATTGATTGGAACGCCAGTTGGTGCGACTATTATACTTGTTGATATTGTTTGTTTTATTGCTTTTTTCATTATAGGAAAATTTGCTTATAGGAGAAAAGTATGAAATCAAAATTAAAAAAAGTTTTTATGACCTTATCTCTTGTATTAATGGTGGGAATTATATTTATTTCTATTGGTGGTTGTGGTAAAAATATTGATACAAGCGGAAATTATATTGACCTTACAAATATGAATAGCACAATGGTATATTCACAAGTTTATAATATGTTATCTTCGCCAAATGAATATAAAGGCAAAACCATAAAGGCAAGTGGAACACATAGTGTATATTATGACAATGCTACTAACACAACATATCATGCTATAATAATAAAAGATGCCTTAGGTTGTTGCTCGCAAGGTTTAGAATTTGTTTTGTCTAATGGAAATTATCCAAAGCAAAACAAGTATATAACCGTGGAAGGAATTTTTGGAACATATAAAGAAAATGGAACAACTTATTGCTATCTTAAATCATCAAAAATTGTTTAACTATTATATAGACCTATAAAAAATGAGAGCAGTATTTGCTCTCATTTTTGTTTGAAAACGAATAAAAAAATGCATTATTGGGGATTGTATGGGTCAACGACTCTAACTTTCTTGCCAGCATTTCTTGCCATTTTAACAGTGTTTCCAGTGCCACTTGGTTTGCCATTCCATACAGCAATGACAACATCACACGCTTTAACCATATAAATATTTCTATCATTCATACAAGTATCGGTATATTCAGCTTTGCTTACATAGTGAACGACATCTGCTTTTTTAAGAATGTTTTTATATCTCTCTTGCTCTGATAAAGGCCATTTCTTTTCTTGGTTTAGGCAAGGAATAGCACATTCTAGCATTACATTCTTATATTTCTTTTTAAGTTCTAAAACTATCTCTGCACAAATCATATCAATACCTAACGCCATTCCTGAAATAAAGTATGTGTAGCCACTCATAATTGCTTTTTCAATTATAGAAAACATCACATTTTTAAACAAAATGCAACTTTCTTTCGTTTCATCATAGCCCCAAGGCAAACCTTTCGGTCTATGTCCAGTAAAACAAATTTTTAATGCTTTTACTGTTGATTTTTCTTTTTTAACTTTAAGCCCAAACATCTTAACCACTCCTATTTAGATATTATATGTCATCATGTTAGGCAGTAGCAAGTGTTTCGTCATCATTTTAGGCAATAATTATATAAACGAATGTTTATATGGGGTGTAAGATGATTGATTTTATAACTGCTGTTAAAAACTATTTGGAAGACGAAGGCAAGAGTGTTGATTGTTTATTTTCCGATAATGTTATTTCAAAAGATACATTTTATAAATACAAACAAAGAAATCCAAGTTTGCAAACCTTAATTAAAGTTGTAAATTATTTACAAGTTTCAATAGATTATTTGTATGAAAAATCTGATGTGAATAATTTTAGCAAGTATTCCACCGACCAAAGCAAATTTTATGATTATTTGACTGAACTTATAAGAAAATCAAATCTTTCTAACAGACAATTCTGCAAAGAAATGAATTATCAAAAAGACAATATTATTCGTTATAAAAATGGTGTTGAACCAAGCGTAAGAACACTCTTTGAAATAGCAGATTATTTTGGTTGTTCAGTTGATGATTTATTAACAAAAGAATACAAATAAGACAATAAAAAAACACTAGGGTTCTTACTATTATTCCTAGTGTTTTTCATCATTCATAATCTTTTATTTATCTTCATCAGATTTTATTTCAAGCAAATTTTTATTATCTGCATTGAGTGGAGAGATTGCTTTCTTTTCAACTCTTTGTTCGTATGCGATTTTTGAGAATTTTTATTTTTATTTTTTGTCTAAAAAATACTTTGTTTCACATCTGTCTAAAAATAGACACCAAAAACTTAAATAAAATTAGGAGAATTGTTATAAAACAAAATAAAATTATATAACACGAATTTGCTAGGTAAAATAAGGGAATAAAGAGATTTTTAGGATATAAAATAAACTATCTTAACAAGTTTTAATCACACCTCTTAATCAGTGGGTCCGGGGTTCGAGTCCCCGACGGTCCACCAAAGAAAAAAAGGAACACTAAGTTCCTTTTTTTCTTTGTTTAGATGTAAAGACATATTGCTAATTTGATTTCTTATTTCGCTAATTAACATATCTCTATATCAGAAATGCAATTGTTCAATATCGTTTTTACTTTTATCATCTAATTCTTTTACTTTTGCTCCTAAATTATCTTCTAACCATTTTGCCACAATTCTTCTATGACAAAAAGTTTTACCTTCTTTTATATCTGCCCATTTTTCATAACACAATAAAACTGCATTATCACCGAGTTCATCGTAGACTTTTTGAGGATTAAGTTTATTTAAAACTTGTTCGTAATAAAGCTTTGTGTAAAGTTCTTCATCTTCAATTTTAATAATTTCAGCTGGTGGAGCAAGTTGTTTATATTCTTCACCATTCCAAAACCTATTAAATCTCGCAATGGATATATATTTATAACCCTTATCTTTTGGATAACTTTTAACTTTCCCAAAATAACCTGTATACATTTTATTACCTCTTAATTATTATAACTCATATTTTTTAATTTTAAAAACTTAAATTAAAATCTCTTTTTTGCTCTTGCTTCTGGTGTCAATCTTAAATCTTTTAATATTTTTTCAAGTTGTTTGTTGCAATCAACCAATGTTTTATAATGTTCATTTTCCTTAACCATTACTTTTGGAGTTTTGCCATCACTACAAATACCGGTTACAATTCTAATATATCTGTCGGGATTTTTGCTATATCCTCGCCAAGCCCTATCTCTCATTATCTTGATTTGACAATATTGCCAAATAAGTTCAGCATCGCTATGTGAGAGTCTATACTTTATACTCTCTTTCAATGTTTTTACAATTTCTTCATAAGCACTTTTTTCTTCTTCGGTTAAATATACTGGAACTTGCAAAATTTGATTGTTTATTCTTTCTGTTTCTGTTTGAACTTTTTTATTATGTTCAAGCATCTCTTTTTCGAACTTATCCACAGCTTCCCCCTTTAATACAAAAAGTTGAAGATTGCTTAAAGCAATTTCTTCAACTTTTTAAAAGATATTTTAAATCAATAATATTTTAGCACACTTAAATCTGTATAGCAAGAAAGAGTGTCAGAATTTTTTATTTTGTTACATATGCCCCAAATTTTACATTAAAAATTTGATTAAAACTAGGGAAACTGATTCAAAACAAAATAACATTAAAAAACTAATTCGTTGAATAAATAATGGGAGTAATAATTTGATAAGGCAAACTCAGTTTACAGAGTTTTTAACTACGCTTTGTTTTGGAGATAGCTGCGTTAAAAAATCGACGTCCACCATAAAAAAACACGGACTTACAAATTTAAAGTTCGTGTTTTTCTTGTACTTCTCTTCTTGTTCTCGCTTCCAAGCCAAATTTACGGGCAGGGCGAAATAAATTGGATTATTTTTTAATTACATTATGTCTTGCACTTCTGACGCCATAATATTTGTTCCGCTTGTCAAATCGGTCATTGTGCCAGTTTCGTTAAATGACACCATGCTAGATGTCCAGATTTTACCAAACAAGGCATCTTCTTGCAGCCAAACTATTGCAGATGTGCCGCCAAGAACGATTGTCAAATTGCCAATAGAATAAAGTTTGCCGCCTTCAATAGTTACACTTTCGCCATTCATAAACACATATATTGACATACTCCCCGCTGCAAGCGTATATTCAACAGCATTACCATTTTCTTCGTATGAATAATGTCCGTCTAAATAAGTCGCATCAACTGCGTCTGTTTTGCGTTCATAAACGATTGAATTTGTTGCACTGATATGCATTTCAACTGATCCATAGACATATTCCATAACAATTTTGGTTTGCTCGTCATTGCCTATGATATAAACGTTGCCGATTTGTTTGAAAGGCAAATTTTGATACACCTTATATCCTGTGCTTGTTTGCATAGCAATTGTAAATGTATTGCCGTCAAACTTGAAAGTGTTGTATTTATATTCAGATTCTTCTTTGTCAGCATTTGCGGATTGATTTGCTACATATGTGCCAACGCTCATTTCATTTATTGTTGAGAATGTGGCATTGCCATTGTGGATGTAAGTAAAATCGCCATCCTCTTTTGTGACATTAACAATATTTGTTACAATAAAGCCACCTGTTGAAACATTGTTGAGTTTTGCACAAATATACTCGTCGCCAAGGTCGATATACAAAGTGTTGCCCTTTACAAAGTATGGTAAATCTTGCTTATCAAGGCTGATTGTGTAGTCTGCTTCCAGTTTGATTAAATCAAGTTTGTTGTTTTCTTTTAAGTTGATTTCATATTGAGCATCGCCAATCTTTTCGCTATAGTTCCCTACTGTGAGCGGCTTATCTTCCTGATAGCCAAAGATAATCATGCTGCCCAAATGTCCGTCGGAAGAGATATTGCGGAACATAAAGGTTTTTTCATCAATAATCTTAACAGAATAGTTTCTTTCCCCAACTTTTGCAATAATTGTGTTGCCGGACTGAGTGTAACTAACATCATTCAATTCCACCAACGTGTCAAGGCTTAAAATCAAGTCCAACTTGTTGTTATTCCTTGATTGAAATGCTGTTAAAGAAAGTTCCGTTTTCAGAATAAATGCCGTCCTCATCAACATATGCAAGTTGAACATAATTGCCTTTGCCCAAAGCAATAGTTTGGTCGCTCACCTGCTCAAAAATTGCTGAAACAACAATATTTTTTGCTGGCATTGTTACGATGTTTGAATCTAAAACAGTGCCGTCGCAAAGAAGTGCATAAAGCACATAGCCCTCATCTGCCGTTGCGGTGATTGTAACCTTTTCATTTTCCTTTGCGGTTGTTTTATCCACGGTCACCGTGCCGTGTTCGTTTTGATTGACTGTTATGGAATAATTGCCGTCGTCAGAAAAATTGCAGCCCGTAAACACAAACGAGCCCACAATAACGCATATAAATGCAAGAAAAATATGTTTAAATTTTGCCATTTATATCCTCCCTATTATGTTAAGTATAACACAAATTTACACAAAATGTTGAAATTTGCTAAAATTATTTACGAAAATTCCAATTATTTGGATTTCTGTAGCAGTTTTTAAGCCTAAACACGCCGCCCGCCAACTAAAAAATCTAAAAATAACAAATTGCCCAAATCACCAACAAATGGAGCGGATAATATATGTAAAACATCCACTTGAAAAACTTGTTCACCTTTGGATTTGCCCCACGTTGCCCATTGTATAACGCAATAACTGGGATTGCTAAAACCACGCCAAGTTGAATTAGCCCATAAACTTTTGACAACGCAAAGAAATAGACCGCAGCATAAACCACCGCATAAAATAGACACCACAATATTTGTTTTGCTGGTTTGCCCCTATTTGAGCCTATGCACAAAACAAACATGGACGCAATGCAACTCCAATCCGCTGGAAAAGCCGCCAAGCAGAGCAAAATAATGATTAAAGGTTTTAAGCCCGACTTGATTTTTTGGCTGTCATTAACACGCAACATAACAAGTCCAATTGCAAGCGACCACATGACGCTGGTTTGGTTGAAAACATGGCCGACAAAGCCCTCACCCGTTGCAAATGGAACCAACGCAAGCCAACCATACTGCTTGAAAGCCATGGATTGCAGCATATATGGCACGTGAGAAATCAACGCAAACAAAAACAAACGACTGGTGTATTTTTTTACATCTCTTGTGTAATGATAGCCCTCCGCAATGCAAAAACACATTATCGGGCAAGTCAATCTGCCAATTATGTGCATAACAATTGCCGCTGGATGTGTGGAAAAATTTTCAAAAACAGCCCAAGCAATGTGGTCAATCGTCATCGCAATAATCGCAATAAATTTAATCATGTTAGAATTTAAAATCTTCTTTTGTTCACTAACCATAAATAATCCTTATGTAAGAAAGTATAACATATTTACACAAAACTTTATAAGTAAAATAGACTAGATGAAAAAATTTTATCATTAAATTTTTTTCAATAAATATAGATTTTTTGAGGATTTTTATTCTTACAAACATATTCGCTAAATATTTTAAGGTTTTTTTCACATCATAATAGGTTTTAACTTACAAATTTATATTCTAAAATTTTCCATATTAGTTGCAAAATGTTAAAATTTGATTTATACTGACAACATATCCATTTGAGATGAAGTTTCAATATCTTTGTTTATACAACTGTTGTAAAAATGCACCAATATATTTTGCTACACTCAAATCTTGTTTGTTGTATTCGTAATTGAAACAAGTAAATCACGTTGCAACTTGCTTGCATAAGTGTAACCAATTTGTTGGAAACAAAGGATGAAAAGAAACCGCTAAGAAGCAGGTATCTGTGCTGCGGTGTCTTGTCATGAATGTGGGCGAATTGCCCATAAATGAAGTTTGCGTAAATTTATTTAGCAAACGATTACAAAGGGCAAATCGTAATACACTCACCCTGTTATCTCTTAAATCAGTTTGTATCCAACAAACTGCTCCTCTCAATTGGAAACAAAGTAATAGGGCTCCCACAAAGGCTAACAAAGTGCCTTTGAAGGGAAAAAGGAACATTTGCTTGAAAATGAAGTTTTAACACACTTGTTAAAACGATTATAAAAAGCAAAATGTGACGCGTGGGCGATTGCCCATAAATGAAATTTGCGTAAATTTATTTAGCAAACGATTATAAAGGGCAAATCGCCCACATTGGGGTATCGCCAAGCGGTAAGGCACTGGTCTCTGAATCCAGCATGCGTTGGTTCGAATCCAACTACCCCAGCCAAACTTAAAAGCATAAATCAAACAATCACGTTTGATTTTTTTTAGACAAAAAAAAGAACCAACGCACAGGGCTCCCGCAAAAACGTTAGATTTTGTGGGAAAAGGAAAAACCGAGCAATAGGCGAGCATTTGCGAATAGCAAATCCGCAAAAGCGAGTGTTTTGACGCAGTTCGAATCCAACTACCCCAGCCACTCGAAAGCACAAGTTTTAGCGACTTGCGTTTTTTATTTAAAACGCAAATTGCCATGAAAAAAATCCTTGTTTAATTCAACATTTTTAAACTAAAATTTTTAAGGTTACAACTTTGTATTCTTTAAAATTTTTAATCTAAAAAGTGGATTTTGCAAGGATTTTTTTTAGGTTTACAATCGACTATATTTCAAACAAAAGCGAAGAAAAATAGTCCATATAATTTTTTAATTTACGATGTTAAAACAAGTTGAAATCAACTCTTGTTTTTCGCCAGCGTCTGCCTCAGGATTTTGTTCGGGTTCAACTGCTGGTTGAATTTGAGCAACCGGTTCAATTTGTTCCTCAATTATTGGCTCGCAACAGGCGATGTCGGTGATTTGCTCTGCATCTGTCGTTTTTTCAATCGGGCAATCTAGTGTTTCTTCAACATCTGGTTCATCAATTTGCTGAATTTGCTCCGGCTGAATATCTTCTTGAGCATTTTCCTGCTGATTTGCTTGAGAATTTAGGTCTTTCGCCACTCCAAATTGGCTGTTATTTTCAAGATTGTTTTTGATGTCCTGAGAGATTTTATCTACCAACATTTGTAAAGCATTTTCAGCAGCCACAATATCACTCTCATCTTGTTTGACAGAGGGCATCACGTCTTCCGCATTGGTTTCGTTGGTTGTTTGACCTGCCTTTTTTTGTGTTGTGTTTTGGTCGTCTTTTGAAGAGCGGGTTGGGTCGTTCACAATCCCAATCATCACCAAAAGACCGAGCACAGCCGTCACGATTTCGTTTATATTTGCAATATCCATTTTGACGTCAAACGCTCGCAAAATCAGCAAACTAGCACTGGCAATCGAAATCCAAAAATTATAATTTGTAAGTCGGTTTTTCCATTTCATATTTGCTCCTTTCCGCCCTAACTTTAAGGTTGGACGCATGATAGAAAGTTTGCAAAAATTGATAGTATATATTAAACCTTTTTAACAGCGACAAATCAATATTCATAAGAAAATTTCTCATCAAATTTAATTTTTTGTGTAGTCATAATAATCAACAAAAACTTTTTGAACTTCGGCGGATGTGTTTGGAGAAGAAATTTCAAGTTTCAGATTTTTGCAATAGATTTTAAAGCAAAACTCGTTTAAACCGGTTGTGTAGCTGGTGAAACTTGTGCTTTTCCCGTCATATTTAAGGTTGAATTTTACGCCCTGATCCGCCACCACGCTCAATTTTGTTATCATTCGCTGAGTTGGCAGTTCAAACAAATCGTTTGTTGCCCAAAATTTTGGTATTGGCGTGTTAAAGCAGGTTGCTTCTTCGCATATTTCACCCAACTTGGTGTCGTAAACCGTGTTAAAAGTGACCAGCATTTTTTCAAAAACTGGCGTTTTGACAGGCAGCAACGACCCCACGTCCACGCCTCTGATAATTTGGTAGGAATAGTCAGTCAAATCCACGACAATGATAACATTGTTGACATATTCGCCCGTTTCACACATTATTTGGTTTTGGTCGCCAAAATTGAGCCTCAGCGCCAGATAATATTTGTTTCCAAGCGAGGCGGCACAGGCGTTGTCGTTTCGGATTGAAAGCATTTCTGCAATATCAATGCCAGAACGAGTTACCTTTACGCCATTAAATTGAAAAATCCCCTCAACACACATAAACATGATTGTATTGCCGCACACGCTCACAGTGTCCGTGAAAATTTTTGTGTTGGACAAATACACTTGGCTGACCGAGATGTTGTTTTTTACATATTTGATTTTAGAAATCCCATAGTCCCTAAACACATAAACGTCCTGATTGAAACTTACAATTTTTCTGGCGTAGCCAAGGTCATCTTCCAGCGAAATATACCCCGAATTTGCGGTTATGTTACCGATATTTTCGGGGTCAAGGTCGGTTGCGTACCAAATCTTAAAAGCGGGCTCTTGAATGGTGCAAAACAAAACACCTTCATTCATGCACATACTTGTGATAATAGGTGCATTTTCAACAGTGTAAGGCGAATATCCAGTCTTCCAGATTTTCATTTGGTCTTTGCTGCTCAAAATGATTGCATCGCTATCGTCCTTTTTAAAAGCCAAAGTTATGGGAGCAGAATTAAATTCCAACGAATACAGCCAATACAAGGCGTTGTCTTCGCAAAACAATTGATTGATGTATTCTTTTTTGTCGTCGCCGTAAATCAAAATACGATGTTGAGTGTTGCCACTGCGTGGAAAGAATTGCTTAAAATATGTAACACCTTTAACTTTTGAAAAGTCCGCCTCATCAATATCCAAATGATACTCTGTGCTGTCCTCCAAACTGTTTGGAAAGCCAGCCTCTTTCACCCCATAAGAATTTGACAAAACCTTTGTTGGCAAATAGTTATAAAATCGGTCAACGCTGGCAGCGGTTTCCTTTTTAAAGTTGTCAAAACTTTCTATTGCAATTCTCTTTTTTGTTTTCATTCCCATCTCCTTTGTGGCATAACAAACGTTTTCATATCTTTAAGGCTTTCGGCTTTGCTGACATATTGTGCATGGAATTGTTCAAAATCTTCAAACATCCCTTTTGACAAGCAATAATAGGCACAAAGCCCCATCACTGCGATATCCGAGCCAAATGCCTGCAAAAATGTTACATCATCGTCCAAACTGGTTATTTGTGGATAACTGTCGTATTCAATTTGATATAAGCCGTCTTCCTCAACCTGAATATTTCGGTTTACAATTTTAAACTTTACTGCCTGTCCGTCCTTTTTTACACTATTGATGCGGATGTAATTTGAAAGCGAACTGATTGGGTAAACTTGGTTTGTTGTTTGAACTGTTGCTGTAGACGCTACTGATGCATAATTTGTGCACAATTCACGGATTGAATAGCCAGAAAGGTTTAACAAAAGTTTTATATTTGCATCTTCCAGTTTTTCTGTTTCCGCTTTTTCGTCATTGTTCAATATCTCCACCGATTCGTTTAACCCAAGCAATAAAGCGCTGTCGTTTATAATATCTTTAATTTTCATTATGTCTCCTTTATTGTTTGTTCCAATTGATCGTTAAATTTGTTTAAAATGTTTCTAAATTCTGCATTTTCTTTGATTTGATTGTTGTTATCTATTAAATTTAAAATCACATCAATGTTTGCAATGCTTGTTTCCCGTGTTTGTTTAAGCACACGTTCATCCAAACATTTGTTTGGTACAACAAAACAAAATGTACCATCTGATTGAGATAAATTATGTACTTCAAATTGATTTTTTGACGTGTTAAAATACACCACATAATCCCTATCAATTTGTTTTATTCTGTTTGCTATGTCATACACGTCGCCCTCAATTTGAATGTACATAATCACCTCCTAAAATTAACTGTTTGATGCGTTGCTTGTTTTTTCAACAGTAACAGCAAATGGATTTGTTACAGTTGATTTGATGTTTGTAAATTTGGCTTGACCACCTGGATGATCACAAATCAAATCAGCATATTTAACCAAAGTTGCTGTGTAGGCTGGATAGCCCGCTTTTTGACGCAAAATTCTGCCGCCTTCGCCTTCAATCCATTCCCAATCGCAAAGTTGGTGAAGAGTGAATTTTGAACTGTCAAGCATATACAAAGTGTCGTCTTCAACAAATCTATCGCTAACAACTGGAATGCCGTTGAAACTGATTGCACGATAACCACCTTCAAGTTCGGTTACGTCAATGTTTCTGCGGTAACATCCAAGATATTCTTGATAAGCACGTTTTACGCCAGCGCCGCAAGTGATGAAATCGATGTTTGAACCAGCGTTTTCTTCCAAGAAGTCAACTGCAGTTTGCAAAACGCCGTCGCTGATTTCTTGTTCGGTTGTGCTCTTATATGGGGTCAACCATTTGTTTGACGCACGAGTTAAGCCATAAAGTGTGTCGCTTGACCCAAAAATTGCGCCCAAACCAGTGATTTCTTGACCTTTGCTGCCTTGAACATAAAGCACGTCATTTGCAGCCAAAGCAGTTGTTGGGGTTGATGTAAAGTGAACTTTTTTGCTTGTGCGGTCAACGTATGCGATACGCAAACCTGCGTTGTCTCTTGTGTCACCAGTGTATGTGTCCACAACCATGCCTTCCATAAGGTTTTTAACGCTTGTCATTGTTGCAACGCCATCAGCATATGAAGCCACAGTACTAACAGCACCAGAACCGTCGCCGTAAAGCATACGACCCAAATTGAATTTTGACGCTTGAAGCAAGCCTTCCATTTCAGCGTTTAAAAGGTCGATAAAAGCACCGTTGCTTGACGAACTTGCACGGATTGCTTTGTCGCTGATTTCGATTGTGCCATAAAGGTTTTTAAGTGTGGTTTTAAATTGCACATAACTGTTTTCTTTTGCAGTTGGCAATGTGCCAGTTTCGCTGCCGGCACCAACACCGCCGTTTAATCCAACAGTTGCAACTTTGATGATATTTTTGCCATAAACATCGGCAGATGATTGTTTGATTTTTGCAAGCAATGGATTTGTTTTTGTGTTTAATTGATTGCAAGCGGCAACCAAGTAAGCATCTTTAAGCGCATTTTGCGCAGTTGTTAAATCAATCATAATTTCTCCTTATTTTTTTATTTCTAATGTTTAATTAAAGTTTAATTTTTAAAAATTATTTAGATTTTTATTATTTAAAATTTCTT